>JAUNKK010000005.1 GCA_030532825.1 Propionibacteriaceae bacterium | reverse complement strand
TCCCGGCGGGCGAGGTGGACCAGGTGTGGGGGGAGCTGGCGCGCAGTTCCGAGGTCCGCCACATTCCAGGCAACGGGTTGGGGTTGCCGATGGTGGCGGCGGTGCTGCGCCGCCTGGGCGGGTCCTGCGAGCTCAGCTCCATCCAGGGCCGCGGGACGACGGTGCGGCTGCGCTTTCCACTGCATTGACGGGCCTGCGAGGGGCGCGGCGCGCCATCAGCTTCGGTTTTCCAGTTGGGCGAGGCGCGAGGCATGGAGGGCAGCCATCGTCTCCAGGCGAGCCCCGGTGAGGACTGACTCTTCATCCTCGACCACGACGATCTCCGGGAGCCGCGGCACCCGCGGCCTCAGCCGGGCTGCCAGCCGTTCCTCCCACAGGCCTGGGATCGCGCCCGGGCCGCTGAGGCTGACCACGTGAGGATCAATCGCCAGCACAAGATTCACCACCCCCTCGGCGACGAGATCGACGACGGACTCCATGGCGGCGACGGCCCATGGGTCCCCGGCGGCCGCCGCTGTGAAAACCTGCACCGGAACGCAGCCGTGAGCGTTCGCTGCCTCCCGGAGGGCGCGCTCCATGTCGTGCCAGCTCATGGTGCTCCCGAAAGCCAGTTCCCCAGCGGCCCCGTGAGCGCCATCGAGGATGCGATGGTGCACCACCAGCCCGCAACCGGGGCTCTGATCGACATGGATGGCCACGAGGCTGAGGTCCGGGTCGGCGCGGCTCAGACTGCGCAGTTGAGCCAGAGCCGAGAGCTTCGCGTCGTTGGCGAACGTGACGCGGACGCCGTAGTGCCGGGATAGACGCCGAGGGAGGGCGTGCCCCTGAAGCATCGGGAAGGTCGCGGATTCCAGCACCGCACCGTCGTGGCAGATGCCCAGCGTTGCGACGACAATCAGTGCCGGGGCCGACGCGTTCTCGGCGAGCACGTCGTCGAGGCAGCTTTGGAGCGTCGGAACGATGGCGCTGGGGTCTGGTATGGGCCGGGCGATGCGTCGTACCTCCGTTCCGGCGGCGTCCAGCAGCGTCGCGACGACCTCGCTGCGGCAGATTCGCGCGGCGACGGCCTGGGCCGCGGCGCCGTCGAACTGGTAGGCCTCGGCCGGGCGGCCGCCGAGCCCAGGGTTGCTGGGGCGCTGGGTAATCCGCAGCCAACCTAGGTCGCGAAACAACAGCAGCGCCGCCTGGATGGTGGGTCGTGAGAGAGCGGTGCTTTGGACGAGTTCGGTGACGGACACAGCCTCTGGTGCGTCCCGCAGCGCGTCGAGCACCCGCGTGGTGGCCGCGGAGCTCAGGGGCGTCGCCTCTTTCCTGGGCATGGCCACACCTTAGGAGATCCCGCTTCGCGCGGCCCTGATATCAGGCAGATAACAGTTATTAAGAGAGTCTAGACAACTGTCTTTGGGTGGGGCTAAGGTCCGAGCAGTCGTTCCCGAGCGGCAACAGCGTCGCCGGACCAAGGAGAACTCATGAAACTCATCCGGCCCCTCGCGGCAATGGCTGCCGCGGTCTTCGCTCTGTCGGCCTGTATGCCCGGCACCAACAGTGGTGACTCGTCCACCGGAGCCATGGACACCGTCAACCTGTGGCTGCCCCCGTTGGCCGAAGACAACCAGGACAAGGCCATGTGGGACAACATCCTGGCCCCCTTCGAGTCCGTGCACAACGTCAACGTTGAGGTGACGATCGTCCCCTGGGATAACTACGAGACGAAGTACCTGACCGGCGTCACCTCCGGCAACGGCCCCGATGTCGGCTACATGTACCAGGAGATCATCGGCGACTACACTCGGCGCGACCTGCTGGTCGATCTCGGCCCGCACCTGACCGACACTCAGCGCCAAAACCTGAAGTACCTGGACCGCGGGGTGTTCGACGGAAAGCAGTACGCGATGCCCTTCGTGGTGGGTGCGGCCCGGCTGCTGGTGCACAACAAAGACATCCTCGCCTCGGCCGGGGTGGAAGTCCCCAAGACCTGGGACGAGTTCCTGGGCGTCTGCCAGCCGCTCAAGGACGCCGGATACGTGCCGCTAAGCACCGCTTGGGGTGACCCGTCAAAGGGCGCCATGAACAACCAGTTCTTCCCCTTCGTGTGGCAGACCGGGGGTGAGCTGTTCACCGCTGATGGTAAAGACGTGCTGTTCGACTCGCCGGAGGTGGTCCGGGCTGCCGAGTACGTGAAGAAGCTGCAGGACGCTGGCTGTATAGTCGACGGTGCCACTGGCATGGATGAGGCCGCCGCCCTGGAGCAGTTTGCCTCCGGTAAGGCCGCTTTCACCGTCGCCTCGGAGGTGAAGATTCCCTCCTTCGAGGGCATCAACGTCGGGTACGAGGTGTCCCTGACCGACAAACAGCAGGGGACGTTCATCGCCCTCGATTCGCTGGTGCTGCTCAAGCAGTGTAAAGACCCGAAGCTGTGCGCGGCGCTCATTGACTTCATGACCCAGGGCCCGCAGATGGGCAAGTTCCATGCCAAGGCCAGCTTCCCGCCCATTGGCAATGACGAACAGAGTACGTTCGACCAGGGTCTGCTGGATATCTACAGTAACCAGGCGGATGCGCTGCACCCGCTGCCCGTCGTCCCGAACGGTGTCGGTGCGTACGCTGCTCTCTACAAGAACCTGCAGCAGATGCTTGGTGGGCAGAAGAGCCCCGCGCAGGCCATGGCGGATGCAGCAGCCGAGGGTCGGCAGGCGCTCGAAAGCTGACGACTGGGGGTGGGCAGCCAGGCTCGCCCACCCCGTCCGAGATGGTCATGATTGGAAAGAACAAGTGGGCAGGGCTGTGGTTCGCTCTGCCGTCCATGCTGATCCTGGTACTCGTCGCGGTGGCCCCCATCATCTACTCCGGTTACCTGTCGACCACCAGCTACGACGGATTCGCCTCCGGGGAGGTCGTCGGGCTTCGGAACTACCAGTTGCTGCTCACCGACCAGACCCTTCACGCGGCCCTTTGGCACACGTTGGTGTTCACGCTTATCGCGGTCCCGCTGCAGATGGCGATCCCCCTGGTGCTGGCGGAGCTGTTGGCTCGTACGAAGACGACGTGGCTCTCCGGGTTCGTGCGTTCCGTGCTTTTCATCCCCGTGATCGCATCCCTGATCCTGGTGGGCACAGTCTGGCAGTTCATGCTCTCTTCCGAGGGCGGGCTGTTCAATACCCTGCTCGGGTTCGTCGGGATCGGGCCCGTGCATTTCCTGGGCGATCCAACGCTGGCGCTGGTCAGCGTTGCGCTGGTGACGGTGTGGAAGAACATCGGGTACTTTCTGGTGATCTACTACGCAGCCGTGCTCGACATTCCCAAGCACCGCTACGAGGCGGCCATGGTCGACGGTGCGGGCCCGGTACGGCGGTTCTTCGCAATCACCCTTCCCGGGGTGGCTCCCGTGACCTTCCTGGTTATGGTGCTATCCACCATCTGGTCGTTCCAGGTCTTCGACCTGGTCTACGTCATGACCGGCGGGGGCCCCGGCGGAGCCACCAGCACCATTGTCATGGCCATCTACGAGCAGGCCTTCGTGAAGTTCAAGATGGGCTACGCCTCGGCCATCGCCGTCCTGCTGCTGGTGATCGTCGTGGTGATCTCGGCGCTTCAGCGACTGTTGTTCGCAAAGGAGGAGCAGGCATGATCCGGCTTGGGAAGGTGCTGCTGTGGGCGGTGACAGCTGTACTGCTGGCGATGGCCGTGCTGCCGTTCGTGTTGATGATCGTCACTGCGTTCCAGAAGACCACGTCCTTGCGGTTCTCCGGGCAGGATTTCACGGTGAGTAACTTCGTCGAGTTGTTCACGGTGCATCAGTTTGGGACAGCGATTGTTAACTCGTTGCTGGTGGTGGTGATTGCCTGCACGCTAAACAATGTGGTGTGCGCCCTTGCTGCCTACGGATTCGTGAAGCTGGGATTTCCCGGGCAGAACAAGGTGTTTTTGGTTTATGTGGCGACGATGATGGTGCCCGCCCAGGTGACGATGATCCCGTTGTTCATCATGTTTCGGGAGATGGGCATCTTGGGTGGTCACCTCAGCCTGGCCCTCCCCGTCGTGAACGCCTTCGGGGTGTTCCTCATCCGGCAGTTCATGCTGGGTATTCCGAACTCGCTGCTAGAGGCAGCCATGATGGATGGGGCCTCGAGCTGGCGCATCTTCGTCAGAATCATCTTGCCGCTCATCCGTCCCGTGTTGGTGGCGCTGACCGTGTTCACGTTCCTGACCACCTGGAACGATTTCCTGTGGCCGCTGATTTCTATTCAGTCGGACTCGGCCCGCACCGTCACCGTTGCTATCGCGCAGCTGAAGGGGTCTTTTACCACCCAGTTCGGCATGGTTATGGCCGGTACGACGGTGGCTTTCATCGTCCCATTTATTGTCTACGTCGTGCTGCAGCGGCAGTTTGTGCAGGGCGTCACCAGTTCCGGATTCGGAGGGGAATGACATGTGGGACGTCCGGCTGGTCGACGGTCTGACCAAAGTGCTGCCTGACGGCGACCCCGTCGCGTGGCGCGGGGGGCTTAGCGGGCTGGTGGGGGAGCGGCTAGGACTGCAGGTCGCCTTGTGTCCACCCCCCACCAGGCGCCAAGCCCCTGAGGCACGGCCGCGGGTTACCGTCGAGGCTCCCGGGTCGGTGGTGGCGCTGTGGGAGGTTGAGCTCGTTCCGGTGATGCTGCCGTGCTTCGCGGACTACGACGACGCCTACCTGGCGGCAACCCCAGGGCTCTACCCGGATCTGCTGTGTCCCTCCGATGGGTCCGTGCGGTTTCGGTACCTCGGCTGGCACACGCTGTGGCTGGACCTCACCCTCAGCGCCGAATCGACGCAGGTGACGGTGAGCGTGACGGAAGACGGCGAAACCACCTTCCGGCAGCAACTGGCCATTGATGTGGTGGGCCGGGAACTTCCCACCAGCCGGGTCCGGAACCTGCAGTGGCTGCACAGCGACGCGATCGCGGATCATTACGGCATCGAACCATACAGCGAGAGCCATTGGGCCAGCCTCAGCAGCTATCTGCATGCCGCCGCCGACATGGGCGTCACCGGGGTGCTGACGCCGTTGTGGACCCCGCCGCTGGATACCGCCGTCGGCACCTACCGCCGGAACACGCAGTTGGTGGGAATCCGGCGTACCGGGGCGGGCTATGAGCTGGACTTCACGCGCCTAGACCGATGGCTTGGGCTGGCCCGCCGGGCCGGGCTGGTGGATGTCGAGTGTCCCCACCTGTTCACCCAGTGGGGCGCCCAATACACGCCGCAGATCTGGGTGGACGGGGAGCGGACCTTCGGCTGGGACGTGGCCGCGGACTCACCGGCCTACCGGGAGTTTTTGGCTGACGTCGTGCCGCAACTGCGCACGTACCTGGAGCGAGCCGTCGGCGTAGACCACGTCTGGTGGCACGTCTCCGATGAGCCACACGCCGACAATCTCGGCACCTACCGGAACGCCACCGCAGCCGTCGCGGACCTGCTTTCGGGCGCGCAGGTCATTGACGCGGTCTCCGACCCCGGGTTTGCCGGTTTGGTGCGGACCCCCGTCGTCGCCACAGACGCCGTCCCAGGCTTCGATGCGGCCGGGCTGCCGGTGGAGTGGGTCTACCACTGTGTCTCCCAGACCCGAGGTGTGGCCAACCGGTTCATCGCACAGCGCGCCGTCGTGCACCGGGTGCTGGCCGAACAACTCTATGCGGGGCGCGCCAAGGGGTTCCTGCACTGGGGTTTCAACTTCTACTACACCGCCCTGGCCAAGCGGCTAGTTGATCCGTACCGCGACACTTGCGCGGGCGGGGCATTCCCGGGTGGCGACCCGTTTATCGTCTACCCGGGCGAGGACGGCCAGGCGCTGCCGAGCCTGCGGCACCGGGTGTTGGCGGCCGCATGGCAGGACCTAGCGGTCTTCGAGCTAGCTGAGCAGGTTGCGGGTCGGGCTGCTGTGGAAGAGGTGCTAGGACGACGACCATACGGCGACAGTGCTGGCACGGCCGCGGAATACCTTCACCGCCGTCGCCGCATCGACGACCTGATTCGGGGCAAGCAGCCCTAGGACCGACCGATTCGTGGCCCGCATCGCTTGGAGGCGCCAGCCAACCTTGCTGAGGCGGTGAAGAAATAGCGTGAGGGTGGCGGCACCCATCCACTGGTCAGCGCGGTTTTACTTCCGCCCAGCTGCCGTGGTCGGGGTGTGACTCGTTCCTAAAACCAGCCGCGAATCAGATCTACGCTCATCCGGGCGGTGCCGGCTCGGTTACGTTCCGGTGGCTCCGTCTTGGCCCCAAGTTGAGCGGTGGTCTCAGTTCAACCGTCCTCAGTTCTCGGGGTAAGGGGAGCCGTCGCTGTTGATCTTGTTGCCGAACCGGTTGAGTTCCTGCTCAATGGATTGATCGGTAGTCTCGATGTCCTTGCAGGCAAGTTCGAGGTTCTCGGCCGCACCCTGCAGGTCGCTGCGGAATTCGATGAGATGATTGAGAACAAGATCTTGAAAGGCTGTGAACGAGCTTTTTGCGCCATCCGGTCCTATTCCGACATTGCCATGGGGGCAGGTTGTGGTCGGGTCATTCTGTAGTTGTCCGATGGCTGTGTCGACGATTCTGTGGATTGTGGGGATCAAATCATGGTAGATTCTGCGTGCGCTTCCTGCGTTGTACTCCATCACCTCGTGGCCATCGGCTCCAGTGCCATCGTTGGCTCGATTGTCGAGTTGATCGGATGTGAGTGGGAGAACGCGCATGTCAAAGTATGGGCGATTGATCGTGTCTTGGATGGCCTTTGTATTTCGGTCGAAGTTTTCAACGAGAGCCTCCTCGGCCGTTTTCAGAGATTTGTTCACTTGTTTCAGACCTTTTTCCAGCGCCTCCATGGTGTTTTGATAGTTTGACACCTTGAACTGGCTGGAATTCTTCCTGTCCCCCTGGATATCCTTTGCGGTGGCCAGAACTACTCCCCCTACAGCCGCCACTCCTTTGGTGCCAGGAGTGAAGCTTCCGATGGCGGAAAGGATGCAACTGGCTATCCCGAGGGGGATTTGCCAGTCCATTGTTCCCTTGACGTGGACTGACTTGGAGAGTTCGTCGCACCTCTTGATTGTCTTTTTTACGGCATCGACGATGGCCTGGCGAGTCTTGGCTACCACATCGCGTTGCCCCAAGAGGTTGACCCCGAGCAGGTAGGTTATCCACCACATTCCCTGACTGACGGGCTCGATTTTCATGAGGACATTTGTGTAGAATGCGCTAAAAGCGTCCCCCTTTAGTTCCTGCATGCACAGGTGAATTGCCGATATACACTGCGGAATGTCTCCGCTGGTGGGGCTCTCCCGCCAAGGTCAGCGCCTGGGACGCGCGAGTCTGGCCCTTCCTGCTCGCCGGTTTCGGCATGTTCACGGCGCTCGGGTTCATGCAGGTGGTCATCGGTTTCGTGGTGCAGGACCGATTTGGGCTAACCGCGGAGGCCACAGGGATGGCCACCGGCGGGTCGCTGCTGGCGGCAGGTCTCGGCATGGCTATCGCCCAGGGCGTTATCGTTCCGAGGAGCGGCTGGGCGCCGGGCACGCTGCTGCGGGTTGGCGCCGCGACCACGGTCGTCGGATACGCGGCGCTCATCCCGGACTTCGGCCTCTGGCCGCTGGTGGGGGCCGTCTTGCTGGTCGGGCTTGGGCTAGGCGTCGCCATGCGGGCTACACCGCGGGCCCGAGCTTGCTCATGAGACGTGAGGAGCAGGGCAGCATTGCCGGGTTAATCGGGTCGACCAATGGGCTCACCTTCATCGTTGCGCCAACAGCCAGCACCCTGTTCTACGGCATTTGGCCGCCGTTGCCGATCATCGTTGGCGCGTCGGTGATGGCGCTGGTCGCCGTGTTCGTTCAGCTTCACCCGCGCTTCCGTTAGGCTGAAACGTCAAGGAGCGCTCGTGAAGCCCGGGAGTGCTCGGAGGGAGAGCACATGGCCGGGGCGCGCATGGGACGCCCACTCGCTTTGACGCGCGACGCGATCGCCCAGGCTGTGCTTGATGTTGGTTTTGCCCATCTCACAGTCGCCGCCGTCCGCGCCCGATTGGGCGTTGGGCAAACCACGCTCTACCGCTACGCCGCGGATCGCGACGAGTTGGTCCGCATCGGGCTGGACCATATCTTGGGCAACGCAGCATGGCCCTCCCTTGACGGCCACTGGCGCGAGACCCTCGACCGGTATGCCTTGGCCCTGTGGCGGCTGTGGGAGGCACACCCCAGGGCTGCCGCTGAGGCTGCCCGCGGTGTCTTACCCAAGACCATGCTGTTTCTCACGGGTGAGTTGTGCGCCGTTCTGCTTCGCCAGGGATTCACGCCAGACAACGCGATCCTCGCCTGCGACATCGTTTTCGACCTGGTCACCGACAACCGCCGCGACATTGAGCAGCACGCCTCAACTACGGCCATGGCCGCGTTGCACGCCCCGGGAGTCGAAAGCCGTCCCGGAGGCCTCGGCGAGGCCGAACTGGGGCCTCGCGCCACCGAAACGGAGCAGGGAATCATCCACGCGGCGTTGACGCGAGCCTTCAGCGCCGAGCCCCTCGACTGGTTCACCCGAAAGCTCCGAGTCGCGCTCGACGGTGTGGAGCAATCGCTAGCGCCAGAGGTCCCAGCCAAATGAGCGGCCTCGCCCTACGGACAAGGGGTCTCATACCTGGGCGATCGCTGGCCGGTGAGGTCTGGCCACCTCTCATTGCCTTGGGGGCTCCTTGCCCAGCCGTTGTAGCCAGCGCTCGGTCTTCTCGAGCAGCGCCTGCGAGACCGGGTCTGAGTCTAGGTGCTGCGCTTCGTCGTCGGTGAGGAGCGCCTCTACGACGCTGGGCATCGACTTTTGCTCGACGTCGGCCTCCAGCGGCGAAGGGTGGGCCGCGAGCCAGCTCGCGTAGCGTCGGGCAATCGCGTCAAGACGAGGGTCGTCGGGAGCCCACTCCGCGGCGGCGCGGACCTCGGCGAGGAACCCCAGGAAACCGGGGGTATCGAGAAGCGCCTCGTGCCAATCCAAGACCTCCACGAACTTTTCCGGGTACACCACCTGAAGCAGCAGCCAGGCATCTCGCTGCGCCTTGTGCTCTTCGGGCGTCATGCCCATCTCCGCTAGCCGCTTCAGCAGTTTGGTGCAGCGCTTGCTCGGGCGCGAGGTAGGGCTCCTCCCGGGTCAGCAGTGAGTGCAGGCGCATCCGGGTCTGCCGCAGTTCCTCGATCTGCGCGGCCAGTCGGGCATCCGCCTCCGCCTGGGTCAGCTCGTCGGGTCCGCCGTCGAGGAGCTTATGGATCGCGGCCAGTGGCAGGCCGGCGTCGGAGAGTACCTTGATGCGTTGCAGGTCGATCAGTGCTTGGGCGTCGTAGAGCCGGTAGCCCGACGTGGAGCGTTCCGGCTCGGTGAGCAGTCCGATCCGGTGGTAGTGCCTCACCGCCCGGGGTGTCACTCCCACATAGTCAGCTAGTTGTTTGATGGTCAGCATCGCTCTCCTGGGAATCAAGATAGCCGCGTAGGTGCGGCTGGCACACCGCAGTGACCGCCAACACCAGCCAGCCTGCGGCCAGCACCCACGCCGCTATGGACACCGACCCGACGGCTACCACCCCGTGATGACGCCGATGCCGGGCGGGCCAGCCACAAAACTGAGCATCATGTAGACCCCTAGTACCCGGCCGCGCATGGCTTCCGGGATGCGCGAATTGAAGATGACGCTGGCCACGGCCTCAAGCAGCCCGCTGGCCACCCCGAGGAGAAGCATGCCGCTGGCGGGGAGCCAGAAGCCGGTCAGGGTGGCCACCAGCACGCCCGAGGCCACGAGCAGCCCCTGCGTGAGCAGCCAGGCCAGCCAGCGTCGCTGTCCCAGGGCCGCGTAGACACCAGCGCCCAGCAGCGTGCCCAGGGCGTAGCTGGAGATGACCATTCCCAAGGCGCCTGCGTCGCCCATTGCAATGAAGTGCGCGGGGAGAAGGAGGCTCGTTAGTGGTGTGACCAAGGCGGCGATCACGAAGCCGACGAGCAGTAGCTGCCGCAGCTTGCGGACAGCGCAGGCCGGCGAGTGGCGAGACGTCGTCTGTCGGCTCGACAGCGTCGTTGACCTTCATGAAGGCAGTGGCAAGGGCAGCGAGTGCAGAGCAGGCGGCTGTGAGCCACACCACGGTCACGGAAGGCAGCAGCGCCAGCAGCCCGCCCGCGACCGCGGGGACGACGAGGAGGCAAAGCCCGAAGATGCCGCCGCGCATGGCACCCAGCCGGTCCAGGCTGACGCCGGAGGCGTCCGAGACGTTGCCCAGCAACGCCTCGCGCGCAGCGGCACCCGGCACGTCGAACACCGCGCTCAGCAGACCAAGCACAATGAACCAGCCAAGACCAAGCCCGAAGAGGGCGTCCACGATGGGCAGCGCCGCAACCGCGGCAGCGGAACAGAAGTCGGCGAAGATCACCATCCGGCGGCGCCCAACCCTGTCTATGAGGTAGCCGCCGAAGAAAGCGGCCGGGATGCCGGGGATAGCCGTAATCGCGGCGACCAGACCGGTCGCCGCCGGTTCGCCGGTGCGTTCGAGCACCAGCCAGGGAAGGACGACTCCGAAAGCGGAGTTGCCCAGCAGCGAGGTGGCGCTGCTCACCAGGTATGCGGGAAGAGCAATTCGTGACACGCCCCCGAGCCTGAAACCTTGCCCTAGGGTCAAGGTCAAACTCGCCCGCTCACCCCGAGCGCTGTCTAGTCAGAACGCATCGCTGGGGTCACGCATCATCCACCATGGTTAGGGCAGTCTCGACGCGGGCCAGGAGCGGCAGTGGGGACGACGAGCGCCGCGCCCTAGCGGCCACCGGCGCCGTCGGCCAGCGTGCGGCGGACTTCGTCGGCGTGGTGATCCTCGCGCCTACACATCCGGGCTCAACAGGTCGGCGACATCGTGTGCTTCTGGGCGAACCACTGCCTGGCGCCGTGGGATTCGCAGTGAGCCAGTGCCTGACTATTCATGCGCCTAAACTCACCCCCATGGCGCGTAACAGGGAGTTTGTGCAGGTCGATGTATTCGGGGCCCGTCCCTTCAAAGGAAACCCGGTCGCGGTGATTTTCGATGGCGATGGCTTAAGTGTTGCGGAAATGCAGGATATCGCCCGCTGGACACAACTCTCCGAAACCACCTTCGTCGTCACACCCGCCCTCGATGGAGCCCACTACCGGCTGCGCATCTTTACCCCGGCGTCGGAGTTGCCATTCGCGGGGCATCCGACCCTCGGGGCGGCCCATGCCTGGGCGCAGCACACGGGGTTCGACGGCGAGAGCATCGTCCAGGAATGCGGGGCGGGCCTCGTCGAGGTGCGCGGCGTCGACGGTGGGTATTCCTTCTCGGCGCCGCCGACGATCCGCTCCGGCCCGCTCTCAGCTGCGGACCTGGCCCAGCATGTTGCCGCCCTCCGGATCGACCCGGACGCCGTAGTAGCACACCAGTGGGTGGACAACGGCCCAGGGTTCGCTGCCATCGAGTTGGTGAGCGCCGCGGAGGTGATCGCGCTGGAACCGGACTTCTCGACCTTCCCGGCGGCCCGCGTCGGCGTGATCGGGGCCCACCCGGCGGGGCATCGCGCCGCCTTCGAGATCCGCAGCTTCGTGCCGGGCCTCGGGGTGCCCGAAGATCCGATCACCGGTAGCCTCAACGCCGGGGTAGCCCAGTGGTTTGCACGCGAAGGTAAAGTCAGTGGGGAGTACCGAGTCACGCAGGGCGGCAACATCGGCCACGACGGCGAACTCGTCATCCGCATCGACGGGCAGAGCGTCTGGGTAGGCGGTGCCACCACGTCGCTGATCGCCGGGACCATCCTGACCTGATGCCCTACTGGAACCACAACACCGCGTACCACCCGTGGTTATTACGACATGCTCGGGGCCGCGTACTCGACGTCGGCTGTGGGGATGGTCTGCTCCTGGAGCGGTTGGCCACAGCAGGGTGTACGGGGGTGGGGCTGGAGCCCGATCCAGCGATGGCCGCCCGGGCAGCCGAAAGGCTAACGCGGGTGCGGGGCATGGCGGTGTACACTTCCAGCTTCGCCGATTTCGAGCTACCCGAGGCTGGGTTCGACACAGTGTGCCTGGTCGCCGCCCTGCATCACATGCCCCTCCTTGCGTCGATGACGCGCGCCCGGGACGCCCTGCGCCCCGGCGGGGTACTTCTCGTGGTCGGCCTCGTCGCCAACCGGTCGCTTGGGGATTGGGTGTGGTCGGGCCTGCGAATGCCGTTTGCCTGGCTGGGGTCTCGCTGCCACCGAGAAGTGCGGGACCTCGGCCTCCCCACCGCGGCGCCGGAGCACTCCCTGTCCGAAATCAGGGCAGCTGCCAAACAACTGCTCCCGGGGGCATCAATCAGCAGCGGCCTGTACTTCAGATACCTGCTGAAGTGGACGAAGCACTGAGCCGGGGTGTTAAACAAACATTGCACAACAGGTAGCCTTGATCCATGGCATCCACCATCGGGTTTCGTCCGACCGCGGAGGATGAACGGATCCTCCGTGAGGCGGCCCGCCCCGGGAAGACCACATCGGACACCCTGCGTCGAGCACTCAGGCTCCTAGACCGCGAACGCTGGTTGGAGCATTCTGCTCCGATGCGGAACGCCTCAAAGGCGAAGACCTTAACTCAGAGCCGGAGTCCTGGTGATCCGCGGTGCGGTTTACCGCGTCGATCTTGGCCAGGGTCGTGGGCGTGAGCAGCGGGCGGCGACTCGGCCTGGTCGTGTCACCTTCTCGTTCTCCGCTATCAGTGGTGACGATCGTGCCGACCTCCACCTCCGCGTGCCCCTCCATCCAATCGATCATCCTGGCCCGGCGTGAATTGTGTACACTTAAGGTACGCAATCGAGGGAGTGGCGCGATGGCTACAAGTAGAGTCGGCGTTCGTGAGTTCCGAGCTGGTTTAGCGGAGTATGTGGACTCTGATGAGCCAGTTATCGTGACCAGGCACGGTCAAACTGTGGGCTTCTTCATTCCTGTCAAGCAGGACCGGGCGGCCGATGTGGCGGCGCTCCGGGAAGCCGGGGCGAAGTTGGATGCGTTACTCCAGTTGACGGAGGATGAGGTCTCCGAGATGGTGGCGGACTTCAAAGCGCGACGCAAGGCAGCGCGCTAGTGCCGAACTCGCGATGTCGCCCCCATCCATTGAAGACGTGTCGTAGTACGCGGCCTCATGAACCATCAGCTTTCGCCTGACTGCATCGGCCCCAAGGCCTGATGGCGTTGGCTGGGCAGGGTGGCTTGCCCGGCGGGTGAGCTGGATAGGGTTTCGGCATGGTCGAGTTGGTGCACCCCCCGAAGCTTCGTGCCGGGGACAAGGTGGCGATCCTGTCGCCGTCGTTCGCGGCGCCCGCGGTCTCACCCGCCTTGCATGAGCAGGCTCTTCGTCGGCTCACCGAGGCGACGGGGCTGGTTCCTGTGGAGTTTCCGACGACGCGGAAGCTGGGGGCCTCGCCGCAGGAACGCGCCGCCGACGTCAACGCCGCGCTGGCCGATCCCGAGATGCGCGCCATCGTCACCACCATCGGAGGCGACGACCAGATCCGGGTGGTGCCGCATCTGGATGCGGAAGCGTTGCGCGCCGACCCGAAACCGTTCCTGGGCTACAGCGACAACACTAACATTCTCAATTGGATGTGGCGCAACGGTGTTGCCAGTTTCTACGGCGGTGCCACACAGGTGCACTTGGGGCCTGGCCCCGGCATCGACCCCGAGCATCGCGCCTCGCTGACCGCTGCACTCCTGACTGGCGACGAGCTGGAGGTGGCCGAGCCGGGGGAGTCGGAGGACTTCGGCAAGGATTGGGCCGACCCGCTGGCGCTCACCCAGTTCGGTGAACGCGAGCCGACCGAACCGTGGATCTGGGCTGGGCCATCGCGGACGGTGACCGGCCGCACCTGGGGCGGGTGCCTGGAGGTGATCGACTGGATCGCGCTGGCCGGGCAGATGCCCAGCAACAACGACCTGGCCGGGGCGATCCTGCTGCTGGAAACCAGCGAGATACTGCCGCCCGCGGATAATGTGCGCTGGTGGGTGCGGGCCCTGGGGGAGCGCGGCACGCTCGCAGCACTCGCCGGGGTGCTGGTGGCTCGCCCACCGGCCAGCCAGCTTCACCGGCCGCGCCCCGACGCCGCGGCCCGCGCCCAATGGCGCGCGGCGCAGCGCGACGCCATCATCGAGGAGATCAGCGCCTACAACCCCGAGGCCGTGATCTGCATCGGGCCGCCGTTTGGTCACACCCGGCCGCAGTGGATCGTGCCCTACGGCGGAGAGGTCACCCTCGACGGCGAGCACCGTCGGCTCACCGCCTACTACCGGTGAGCCGCGATGCTCGACGGCGGCTTAGAAGCCGAGATCGGGGTTCAGCATATTCCCGGCGATGGCCCACCAGGTGATGCCGATAAGCCCCACGAGCGGCAGGGAAACCGCAGTGACTCGCCGCCAGCCTGTTCGGCCGCGAACCGCTCGGTACAGCTCGAAGGCCGCGGGAGCGATGGCGATTGCGCCCACAAGGTGCGCAACCTGGAAACTATGCAGCAGCACGGGATTGGCGTAGTACTCCTGCATCGCGAGGGGGAAAGCCGCCACCCAGCCGACTACGGCTAGGGCGCTGAACGCCCCACAGATGCGCGCGACGCGGCCCAGCCAGGTGAGTGGTGCGATGGGCGTACTCAGGTCGTGTTTGCGTGCGAAGCGCAGTCGTAGCCAGGCGATGAGCGTCAGGATCATCGCGGCGGCACCAATGAAGAGAGCAGTTTTCGCCGCCTGCTCATGGGCCGTGACGGGTGTGAGAGCCATCGCAGGCCCCAGGGACAGTTCCGCCCGGCCATCTGTTATGCGGGCAGTGAGGGTGGCGCCTGGGCCGTCGTCACCAGGGGCCTGCCAGAGCCAGGGCTTCACCTCTACGTAGCGTGTGCCGGCCAGGATGAGATCGCCGTCCTCCGTGGCCTCCACCTTGGAGCTGGCGATCAGATTGGTCACGCCGTAATTCCAATCGGTGTGCGGTGTGCTCGTCCTCTGGTAGTCGCCTGCGACCTGCCGGGCGCGCTCGGCCGAGCCATCGATGCTGCTTGAGGCGACTTCTTCGCCGGGTAGATAGCGGTCCGCGAAGGCGCGCATGAGATCGTTGCGAATCGACATGCCCGCCATCACGCCTTCGCCATTGAGAGAGACGAAGATGCCCACCCCGTCGTCGGGATAGATTTCGAACTGAGAGTGCGAGCCGGGCATGTCGCCGCTGTGCTCGACGACGTGGTGGCCGTTGCGCATGCCGGTGGAGTAGCCGAGACCTATCTGGGGGGAGGCGGCGAAATTGCCCAGGATGTCCTCGCCAAGAGAGTTTCGCCACATCTGCTCCCAACTCTCCTCACTCAGGAGCTCGGGTGAGCGGCTGAGCTGAGCCAACATGAACGCGCCCGCGTCTGTGGCCGAACCCGCCAGGCAGCCGGAGGGGGTCATGCCATACGGGGAATGGGCGCGCTCACCGGTGGCAGTATGCGGTGTGACTTCGTTGGCTGCCAGCTCTGCCGGGAGGGGCACCGCGCAGGAGGCCGTTGCCATGTCTGCTGGGCGGAGCACGTGCTCGCTCATGTACTCGGTGAAGGGCTGGCCGGAGACCGTCTCCACGATGTGACCTAGCAGATCGATGCCGTAGTTGGAATAGGCGGGCGTGGTGCCGGGCCGGTAGTACGCGACCGGTGGTTTGTAACGCACCAGCTCAGCCAGGGGCATTGTGATGGTGTCCGGGTTCAATTCCATTGATGCTTCCCCGAAGCCGCCCGTATGGCTGAGCAGGTGACGGATGGTGATGGGCTCGTCGTGGCGGCGCTCGACGGGCACATCGACATAGGTGGCAAAGTCGGCGTCCAGGTCAATCTTGCCCTGCTCCACGAGCTGCATTACGGCAATGGAGGTGGGGACTTTCGTGATGGAGGCCCAGGGGAAAATGTGTGCCTCAGGGTCCACGGGGATGTTGTGTTCAATGTCGGCTAGGCCGTAGCCGCGTTGGGTGATCACCTGGCCGTCCTTCACCACGACGACGATCGCGCCCGGGATGTTCTCGTTGGTGAGGGCGTCGGGGAGGTGGCCGTCGAGCCAGGCGTTGACGTCGCTCTTGGTCAGTTCTTGGGCTTCGGCAGGTGCCGTCGCGCGGGGGATCGGGGAGGGTGTGGCGGCGGTGCCGCAGGCGGTCAGCACGGCTAATAAGCCCAGGGAAAGGACGGCTAGGAACCGCCGGAGGGTAATGACGCTCATATCCTGATGGCCCACCCGGGATGCGATGCCAGCCATGGCCGTGAGCGCACCGGGTGACTCGGTGGGATTCTGGATGGGGATCATGGCTCAATGGCACTGGAGCCACCTGGGCGCCTGCCAGGGGTAAAAGTCTGGTGTTGTGCTAGCCGAAAGGTGCGCTGCGCTACCCGAAAGCAGCGGCGCTTTCTGAGCGAGGCGCTGTGTAACTCGTCACGATGCTCGTTGACCCATCAGGATGTCTGCCTGTTCGGGCATGCGATCTATGCCGCCGTAGGAGTCGATGAGAACCTGGTCGGGGGCCACGGCGGTGAAGCCGTTGATGCTGACTCGCCCTATCTCACTGATCCCGTCGAAGGGAATCAGGGTGACTCTTCTGCCGAAGGAGGAACTCTTTCGAGTGAGGCCGACTGCGTTCGCGGCCGCCTCAGTGTTTTCAACGTAGAGGACTGGCCAGGCTTCGCCCGCTGTCGGCTGATACAGGTTCGCTCCGGCGTCGCCAGTGATGGCGTGTGCTACGCCATGCTCGTTCAGCGTCACGGCGATTTCGAATGCGGTCAGTCCTGGTTGAAAATCCGCGGCTCCAGGGCGGCGGGTGAGGCGTGCCGTCCGACCTGCCCGCTGCAAGAGGGCGGCTTGTTTTCCCGGGAGAACATGACCGGCCTGATCGAGAAGCCCGAGTCTGGCCCAGCGCTGTTGCCACGTGACGATATCGGAGGTCAAGCCGATCATCAGCGTCGGGTCAACTGCGAGCCGTGCTGCAGCGATAGCGGCAACGTCGACCTGACCCGTGAATCCAATAGGTTCACCTAGCACTTCCAGCATGTCCTGCGCGAGGTGGAAGGAGGGGCTAACTGCCCCAGACTCGACCTGCGTCACAGTGGTTGGGGCGACGCCAACGAGTTCCGCCAGTTGGCGTGCGCTGAGGCCGTTCGCCCGGCGCAGCGCGGATATGCGTTTGGCGAGTTCCACGACACCAGCCTGGATTGGTGTTGCATATGTGCAACGCAGGGATTCAGCTCAGGCTGAATCCGCCGTCGCTCGTGATGACCTGGCCGACCACCCAACTGCCTGACTCGGTCGCTAACCAGGCAATCAGTTCGGCTGGGTCGGCTGGGATGCCGAAGCGCCCGAACGGGGTGGCGGCGAGGATCTCGTCGAGATGGTCCAGCGGGCGGTCGGTGGAGTCGGGGTCCATGTAGCCCGTATTCACCGGGCCGGGGTTGATGGTGTTGAGGATGATGCCGAGGTCGAGGAGGTCTGCGGCCACCGTGCGGGTGACACCGGCTAGCGCGGCCTTGCTCGTCGCGTAGGCGACCTCCCCGAACATCGCCCCGTGCAGCTGGCCTGACGTCATCCAGAACACATGCCCGGTGGGTCGCGGGTGGGGTTTGCCGCCCTCGATGCGCTCTCCGGGGTGTCGCTGCGTCGCCTGCGTGGGGGCCTTGAGTCGGGCGAACTCGGCGGTCAGCAGCAGCGTGGAGCGGGTGTTCACGTCCCAGAAGGCGTCGAGCCGTGCAGGGGTCATGTCGAGGATGCTGCCGTCGTCGCCGCTCTTGGCGTGGTTGCACACCAGGATGTCCAGCCTGCCTGTCAGCGTTGTGGCCGCGCTCATCACCTGCGGGACGGTTGATGCGTCGGCAAGGTCTGCCTCGGCGTCGCCGAAGGCGGCCCCGTCGACGAGGTGGGCGCGAACGCCGTCGCGCAGGGCGTCGAGGTCGTCGCCGCCCCAGGGTTGCTTCTCGTCGTGTGGCCGGAAGTGCTGGATGAAGATGCTCGCACCAAGGGAAGCGAGCTTGGTCGCTACGGCGAACCCGATCCCGCGTCGCCGCGAGACCCCGGTGATGAGTGCGGTCTTGCCGCGCAGGTCGGTGGTGCTCATGGTTTCCTCTCGTGCGTTTTGGGCTGAGGTCTCGCGTCAGCGCCAGTATCCCGCTGCGTTAGGCCACGGTCGCCTAGCCTGAGAGGGTGACAACCCGCATCGTCTACAACCATGCTCGCCCGACTACGAGTCGACTTGAGGAGCTTTACCGCAGCGTTGGTTGGTCAACTTATCTTGTTCCAGGTCGGCTTGATGCGTGTCTGGATGGTTCTCTGTGGTTCGAGGCTGCTTGGGCGGTGTCGACGACTCTCCCGACGTCCTCAGACGGCGGCTCTGAGCCGGAACTCGTTGGGTTGATCCGGGTGGTTGGTGATGACGCCTCCATCGCCTATGTCCAGGATCTGCTCGTCAAACCTGATCATCAGCGCCGCGGCATTGCCACCCGTCTCATGCGCGATGCCTTCAAGCGCTTCGCGCGCGTTCGCCAGGTCGTCCTGCTAACCGACGACACCGCTGCCTCCCGTGCCTTCTATGAATCGCTCGGCTTGGTGCAGGTCGGCAGTCAGCAATGCGTGAGCTATCTGCGCCTCTCGAACTGACGGCGGTAGCACAGGGGAGTGCACAAGCTCCCCCTCAGGCCCCCGCCCACAAGGCGACGCTGGGAAGCGCAGACCCGATACTCCCTCGAAAGCGTCCGGCACCCGCACCCGCGAGAAGGCCCCAGAATCGGCGGGCCTGCCCAGCCGATGCGCCTCGGCGGGAGCTGTCCAAGCGGCATCAGCCCGTGAGTAGGGTTTCCCGCGTTCGAGGGCTTGCAGGCCCGGCGCGCCAGCACCGGTAGGCCGCGCTCATGAGGGCAGCTGCGCGGGCCGGGGGAACTTTGCCGTAGCCGGTGCCGAAGCCCGGGCATGCCAGCGAACTGATCCGATCCTCAACAGCGACCCGCCTGTTGTGTCGGGTGATCGCTACCAGGGTGGCCCAGAGAGCGTCGTGGATTGCGATGTCGCGGCCGTTGGTGAGCGGCATGGGCACCCGCATGGTGGGGGCGTAGATCAGCCAACGGCAACTCGTCTCGCCGGTCGGCACGATCGCGGCGGTGCCCACAGGCTGATATCCGAAGTGCTGCTCCCCAAGGTGCTGCCATACCCGATGCTGCGCCTGCGGTAGTGCCCTGGTGATAGCCAGGTCGACGCCCCCATTCATCTCGCCGTAACTGTTACCGGCGGACACGACAGCGTCCACCTCGGCCAGCACCGAGTCGATCCGGGCGGTGTGGATCTCGACGTCGTCCGCCCACTCATCGAACTCGGTGCGCCAAGCGGTGGTGAGGTCCTCGTCGAGGTCGACCAGCACTAGCTGAGGCGTTGCCGTGGAAGCCATTCGCTCAGTGTACGGGGGCAGCTGATGGCGAGCGAGGCTCGACCACCGGGGCCTTGGCGGTGGACAGGCAGACCAGGGCCAGCGGGGCCACTGGGGCGAGCACGAACCAGACCGCGGTGAACATCGAGAGTTCTTTCAGTAACTCGAACAGCATCCACGACATCGGGCCGACCACTGCGACCATGCCGAAGGCCGCCACCAGCGCCGCGACCGGCCGCGCTCGCTGCGGCACGGCGGCGACCAGACCCAGCAGCAAAGCGGTCCAGATGAACATGTAGGCCCCGCCGGGCAGGAGAACAGCGAATGCCGCCGCGAGCACGAGCGCCCAACCGCCGACCGCGGCCAGGGATTCCTCCCCCAGGCCGAGGCGGTGTCGCCGCCATAGGAAGTGCACCAGGGCTGCCGCCGTCAGGGCCGAGACCCCGAGATAGAGCCAGGTGAGGAAGGTGAAGTCGTCGCTGGGGACCCCCGGCATCGGCAGCCAGCCCGCCTGCCGGCCAACCCACTGGGCGCCGAATGCCACACTGACCCCCAGCGAGGTGCGCCAGGTCAGGCCCCATAGCGCGCCGAGCCAGCGCCAGCTCGGGCGGCCGCGGAACACGGCCACGGCCAGCAGCACAGCAGCCGCCCCCAGGAGAGCGAGGTCCAGCCAGGCCGGGTAGCTGTCCGTGACACCCCTCCTCCAGGTAGGAGCCCAGGTCGGTGCGGTTGGGCATGACGCTGAAGACGGCGGGCAGCAGGGAGCCGGTCACGGGCGCGTCGGCGTGACGCAGGTAGAGATCGACCACAGCCGAATTACCGGCGTGGGTGTGGAACATGTAGACCGGGCCCGAGGAGCCGCGCGCCTCCAGATTGACCACCAGCTCCACATCGGCGTAGTCGGCGCGATGATGGGCCAGCTCGTTGGCGGCACCGACCATTCCGATCTCCTCGGCGTCGATGATCACGATCAGCAGGGTGTTTTCCGGCTGCTGCCCGGAGGCAAGCACGGCACGCAACGATTCGACGATCGTCACCACGCCATAGCCATCGTCGGCAGCACCATAGGAGACGCTAGGGTGCACCTTGAGCTTGATCGCCCTCAACGGTGAAGTCGACGGCCGAATCATAGTGGGCCTGAAACATCATGGTGCGCTCGCTCTTGCCAGGCACCCGCACGACGATCGACTCGATGGACCGGCCGCTCACCTCCTCGGGGTAGCTCGGCCCCTGGGGTCCCCATGTCGGCGTGTCCGGGTAGGGGTTGGTGTGTATCTCGGGCTGGAGGCCAAGATCGGTGAACATGCGCACCACGTCGTCACGGGCGCGGTCGTGGGCGGCGTAGTCGACGACGCTGTGGGGCTCGTCGGCCAACACCTCAAGCTGCTGATAGGCGCGCTCGGCGGAGAATTGCTCCGGCGGAGCGTCGGCCGACGTGGGCGCGTGCAGCATGAAGTGGCTGAGCGTGGCCAGCAGGCCAAGCAGCAGCCCGATCACGGGGAGGAAATGGGGGATCTTTCGCATGGTGTCGACGCTACGGACGCGGCGACCCGGCGCGGGATCCTGCTACCCACCCAATATGCGATGGGGTTAGCCCTACAACGCGGGTGGCCGGCGGGCGCGGATTTGGTAGTCCAGAAAGTGTGGATTTGGTAGCGTTCAAGCTGCGTAACTGGTCGTCTGGCGACTGCAGATTCGGTAGCGTTGACGTCTAGGTGAAGCTCGCCGCGGCGACTGACGATACTGACGGCAACCAGCCGCGTTGGCAGCGGGAAAGGCTGAACAACCGCGTGGCTGATTGTCTGATCATCACGACGAGGCCGCGCCTATCGCCGCCAAGACGGTATTGCCGCCGTGCCCTGAGCCTTGGGGGCCGTGACGGATGACGTCGCTTGGCGGACGTACCCGGGGAGTCGATGTCGATCGCTCAGCGTGTCCGGGCTCGATGAGTAGCTCTTCTCAGGACCGAAGTCATAGCGGAACCGCTTCTTCGAGCACACGCTCCCGAAGATCGGGTCGAAGAGAGCTCTCCGGTACGAGATCGGCGTCCACGCCCAACGCTTCACGGATACTCAGTTCTAGCCGAGCAACGTCCCTCAGGCTGAGCGAACTCCCCATCTCGAAAAGTAGGTCCAGCTATCGCTTGGCAACTCGCGGTTTGAACATCCGTACAGTATGCTATACGCGTGTATCAGAGATGGCGACCTGACCGCTCTGCCTGGTTGCGCGACGTAGGCAACGTCCTGTGCTGCCTCACGCGCCTTCTCGCTGGGACAGCGCCCCGTCGTTGATGCGCTAGAGAACCACCCGCCCCACAACGGAAGGAAACCACATGACCGCCATTCACACCCATGCGTTGGTCAAGCGCTACGGCCGGTTCACCGCCGTGCGCGGCATCGACCTGGAGGTGCCCACCGGCACCGTCTTCGGCTTCCTCGGCCCCAACGGCGCGGGCAAATCCACCACCATTCGCGTTCTGCTCGACGAGATCCGCCCCACCTCCGGGCATGCCGAGGTGCTGGGGCTGGACTCGCGGCGCGACGCCGTCGAAATCCACCGCCGACTCGGCTACCTGCCCAGTGATCTGGCGCTCTACCCCAAGCTCACCGGCGCCCAGACGTTACGGTTCTTCGCGCGGTTGCGGGGCGGCGTCGACTGGCGCTTCGTCGAGGAGCTAGCCGAGCGGTTCGACGCCGACCTCAGCAAGCGCGTCGGCGGCCTTTCCAGCGGCAACCGGCAGAAGATCGGGCTGATCGCCGCGCTGATGCATCGCCCGGAACTGCTGATTTTGGACGAGCCCAACACCGGGCTGGATCCGCTGGTGCAGCACGAGTTCCAGCGGGTGTTGCGCGAGGTGGCGGAGGAGGGACGCACCGTATTCCTGTCCAGCCACACGCTCTCCGAGGTGCAGCGGGTGGCGGACCGGGTGGCGATCATCCGTGGCGGCGAACTGGTGGCCGTCGAGGACGTCGCCGGGCTGCGGGCGCTGCGACGGGTCGTGCTGCTGCTCGACGGCGACGCCGACGCCGAGTTCTTCGCCGCACTGTCCGGTGCCCACGATGTCGCGGTGGCTGGGGCGCGCGTGACGTTGTCGTTTGACGGGGAGTTGGGGGCGCTGCTCGACGCGGTGGGTCGCCGCTATCGGATCGTCGACCTCACGGCCCACGACGCCGACCTGGAAGAAGTCTTCCTGGCGTTCTATGAGGAGACTTCGGAAGGTAAGGCAGCATGACCGCTGTACTTGGCTTCGGCTTCACCCAACGGTGGCGGGGTGCGCTCGCCGTCGTCGTGGCGTTATTCGCCCTGCTGCTGCTTGGCCTGGCGACGGTGCAGGGACTCAACCAGGATGTCTACTCGCAACTGCCCCCTGAGATGCTCGCGCTGGCCGGTATCCCGAGCGGTGCCGATCCGGCTGTGATGGGCTACGGACAGATGCTGGGTTTCCTGGGTGCGGTGACGGTCGCTGGGTTTGCCGTCGCGGTCGGGGCGCAACTCGTCGCGGGCGAGGAGCGAGATCAGACGCTGCACCTGGTGCTGGGCCAGCCGGTGTCGCGCACCGTGGTGGCTCTGGCGAAGGCGGGGGTGCTGGTAGGCGCGCTCGCCATCGTGGGGGCGGCACTGTGGGGTGTGGCCGAGGCGACCGCCGTGCTGCTCGGCCTGGAGCTGGGGGAGACGCACCTAGCAGAGCTGTGCCTCGCGCTGACCGCGAACGCGCTGCTTTGTGGGTCGTTGGCTTTTGCCGTCGGCGCGGCGACGGGACGCCCCGGGCTGGCATCCGGGATCGGAGCAGCGACGGTGGCGCTTGGCTGGTTGTTCGCCGGGCTATTGCCGCTGTCCAGCGAGACCGCGGATCTGGTGGATTTCGTGCCCTGGTCTTGGTACTCGAAGCCGGAGGTGCTGGTGGGCGGGCTTGAGGGTGGGCGGCTGGCGCTGCAGCTTGGCGTCGCGACGGTACTGTTGATGGCCGGTGTCGTCGTCTTTGCCCGGCGCGACCTCACGGTTGTCGGTGCGCGACCGGTGCCTCGGGTGCGGGGGCGGAGCCGGGCGGCGGCGCCGGGCCCGCTGTGGCTGGGCCTGACGCGCCATGCGGGTTTATGGCTGGTGCTGGGCGCGACGATGTTCGGTGTGATGGGGCTGCTGATGGGGCCGGTGTATGAGCAGATGCGGCCGAATCTGGCCAGCATGAATGCCGCCCTACCGCCGGAGCTGCTGCAGGTGTGGGGCGCCGGGGACATGAGCACTCCGGCCGGGTTCTATTGGGGTGAGACGATGGGCTTGGTGGCCCCGGCCGCGGTGATCTTGGCGGGTGCCGCGGTGGCGGGTGCACTGGGTGATGACGAACGTTCGGGCCGCCTGGGGCTGGTGCTGTCGGCGCGGGGCTCGCGGCTGCGGGCGCTGGGGGTCGCCGTGGCGGCGCAGGTGTTGGCGGTGACGCTGGTCGCCGGGCTGACCGGGTTCGGCGTCTGGGGCGGGTCGGCTCTGGGTGATATGGGCCTCGACAGGGTGCACATCGCCGGGGCGGCGGCGCACCTGGCGGCGCTGGGACTGTTGTCGGCGGCGGTCTCGCTGCTGGCAATGGCGGCGTTCGGTTCCCGGGCCGCGGCCACCTGGGCTGCTGTCGTCTTCGGACTGGCGGGGTACATGGTGTACACGACGCTGCCGATGAACCCCAGCCTGGCCGGGTGGGCGAGAATCTCGCCGTTCTATTACTACGCGTCGGCCCAGCCCCTAGCCGATGGCGCTAACTGGGGCCACGTCGCGGCGCTGGCCGCGGCCGCCGTCGCACTGTGGGCCGTGGCCGCACCCCTCCTCACCCGAAGGGACCTGCGCCGCTGAGGTTGCGCATCGTCCAGACGGCCAGATCGTCCAAGTCATCCTCGGGGCCCACCTCCCGAAGGATTGCCGCGTCGCGCTCCGCCGCCAAGCGCCGCAGTTCACGATTTACTGTCCCGACGATGAATTCGTCTCGACTCTGCGCATCCCCTCGCTGCACGGCAAGATCCATCGCGTCGACCAGCTCGCTGGGAAGAGTGACCGCCAACAGGGTGCTCATTGGCCCAGGTTATCCTCTGCCATCACCCAAGAGCAGTTCTTGTCACATCGGCCGACGTATGTTGGGTGGCATGGCAGCGGACGCTCCGCCCTGACCCGTGTTGCTCCCGAACTTGATCTCGACCAGCGCGCCGTAGTGCATGCCCGGGTCTCGGCCGCCGCGAAGGCCGCGGTCATCGCGTCCGCGTCGAGACCGAACTCGGTGGCGATCGCCCGGTGGGTGTCACCCTCGGACAGGCTCATCCAGTTGTACTTTGCCTTCCTCCACCAGCTGCCTGATCACCACCGCCACAAAGGTTTTAGTGTTGGACCCGATCCGGACTTGCCCGTTCACTGGGGCAGCAGCCCCCGTCGATGTGTCGCCGACGCCGACGGCTACGCCGGTGGCTTGGCCTTGTGCGTCGGTGACGGTGGCCAACACCGCCGGGAACCCCAGCTCTTGCAGGCCAGCCATTCGCGTCTTGAGTGGTTCTTCTGGCGGTGCTGCTGATGCCGACATGCCCCCGAGGGTTGCCGTCGCCACCCCGATGCTGCCAATCAGCGACGCCGCCAGCAGCCGCATGGAGTGTTTGCGTTTTTGTCCATTGCTGTGTTCATGGCCCCACCCTGCCAAGTCGAGGCAAGGCGAAACATGGGGTTACCTGGCGGAATTTTGTCGGGTTAACCCGACTCTGACGAGCCCTTATCTAGTGCGCTTGCCACCGAAGTGGGCAGGGGTCCGCCGTCGCAGGTACATAAAAATCCTTGACGATTCCATTCGCCCGAATGAAACCGCAGCTGGGTCGAATTCGATAGGCTTCCCGAGCAACTATAGGCGAAGCTAACCCATCCCCACCTACGGCGTGCGAGTCGGCAGGACTTCAAAGATCATCAGTGGCCCTTCGGGTGTGTCGGTGAAGGGTTCGCGCTGCCAGTTCCGCCAGACGTTCACCACCTTGAGTCCCGCTGCGGCCAGGTCGTTCGTGATGGTGTTGAGGGAACGGAACTGAAGCCGCTGCTCCTTGTGGAACACGGCTCCGTCGTCGAGGAACTCGTTGTCGCAGCTCATGGTCACTATCCCGTGCTCATCCGGGGTTGTGGTGGCCAGCGATTCGCGCAGTCGGCCCGCGACGGTGTCCCGCTCGGTGGGCGGATGGTTCCAGCGCCGCCACTCGGCGAACAGGGGATTGCGCGTCTCGAACACGAGGAGGCCGTCTGGACGAAGCCCCCTGGAGATGTCGTGGAGCGCCTGATGCCAGTCGTTGCGCAGGATGTGCATGGCGACGTTGCCCGACATGATCACCAGGTCGGCGCTGGCCGTGGGGATGCTGCGGCTGGTGCCCAGCACCCAGGACACCCGATCACCACCGGGCCGGTTCATTGCTCGACTGAGCATCGCTTCATTCGGATCTATGCCCATCACTGTCCGGCCGTCTCCGGACAGCGTGACCGTCAGGATTCCAGTGCCGCAGCCGAGATCAATGATGTTCTCGACGCCTCGGGCGCTCGCAAGGGCACGGAAAAAGTCATGGTCTGGCCCGTTCGGGTTGTCCTCGTCGTAGACGGCCGTGAGCCGTTCCTCGGCAGTGAGCGCGTCATGCATGGGCTCACGTTATCTCGTCTACTTTGACTCGGCTGGTTAGGCTGCGGGCGGCATCGGCAGAGTTCATGATCAGATTGCCCACGGCGTAGCCATGGCTTCGCCGATGCTGATGGTCACGCGGCCGTCGGCGAAATAGTTGCGGGAAGTGAGTCGATCGCTTCCTACGTCTATGCGACCTTGACTCTGACTCACTGGCAGGTGGGCTCAATCATTGACTCCTAGGTGCCCGATACTGGGCGGACTCAGTACGTCGCACAGATTCTGGTGACGCTGTCACGAGAATTCAGCTGGACCCACTTCCTGGCTCTCCTTCCTCTGGGCAGCGAAGATCGCGATTTGCTCTCAGGTGGCGCATGCCGTTCTCAGCGCCTCGCGCACAAGTCAATTCAACTGCGGCTGACTCCATCGTCGAGGCCAAGCCCGGAGCATCAGATCGGGCCCTCTGACGCGCCGAGTTCCCGAATGAAGCCATGGAGCTGGACGGCGCCAACGGTTCTTACCCGCCCCGGCTTCCAGCGGGAGATGGGGCGCAACCCATGCACAACCCGCGTTGGCCCGGCGCAGGCCGCACCGGTTTGCTCCCCGTTAGAAGTGGGTGTTGCAGTAGGGAGCGCGGGGGCGAGCTAGGAGCGCGTCGAGGCGGGCGATGGCATCGGCGCTGCCGGTGACGTCGCCGATCGCGGCCAGGGACGCTAGGCGGGTGCCGCCGAGGAGGGCGGCGCTGAGGGCCGCTACGTCGAGGTTCACTTCGGGCTCATCCAACACTGGCCGCACCTCGGCGCGGCCGCCGGTGACAGCGAGTTCGAAGGTGCCTGCGGCGTAGCCCATGGCGTCGTCGATGCCGATGGTCACGCAGCCGTCGGTGAAGTAGTCGCGGGCAGTAAGGCAGGCGGCGGGATCCAGGATGCGCAGCCAGAGCATGTCGGATCGGCCGAGCACCTTGTAGCGGCGGGAATCGGGCAGAGCCAGCGGCAGGACCTCGTCGACTCGGGCGTTGGCGTAGGCGACCTTCACGATGAGTTCCAGCCCGGTGAGCATCCGCCACAGCGCAAGGCTGGCCTCCTCGGTGATGGCGGCGAAATCGAGCACCTCGACGATGGTGTCATCCTTCATCTTCCAGGTGGCGTAGCCGTCGATGACCCCGTCGGCGTCCCAGTGCGCGATGGTAAGGATCTTTTTGTTGGCTTTGCGGTCTTCGTTCAGTGAGCGGCAGTGCACGTCGCTGATGAGCCTGGACCTGCCGATCGACCCCGGGGTGGTGGCGTGACAGCGCTGGAAGACGCGGAAGGCGACCTCTTGGAGGTTCTCCAGCGGCAGGTAGCCCACCTGGCCGGGGTCGGTGCCGCGCACCGCTTCGCGCGGGCTGGCCAGCACCTCGATCGACTCCTCGCGGACTGCTAGACCGAACCCGAAGCGACCATAGATACGGGTGTCACTGGCCGTTAGCGCGGCGATGGGCACCCCGGCGGTCGCGGCGTCGATCAGCGAATCACCCATGAACCGCCGGAGGATGCCTTGACGACGGTGTGGCGCGGCGACAGTTACCGCCGAGATCTGCAGCACATCCACGAGCGAGCCCCCGATGTTGAGGCTGCCGACCCACTCCTCCCAGGTAGCGACGGGCACCTCGGTCGGCTCGCCACCCGGCAGGGCAGGTGCGTGGGCGGTGCGCTGAACTGAGCCTTGCTCTAGGTCCAGGGTGATTTGATGGGCGAGCCAGTCATCGCCGGGGGGCTCGCTGTTGAAGCCTCGCCAGCTGGCGCGTGCGAAGTCACGCCAACGCGTCGGATCCTCGACATCAGCGGCGGTGATCTTGTGCAAGCGGAACTCGTAAGCCATGCGCGTCAGGCTATCGAGAGGACGGAGCCAAGTGGGTGATTGGCGCCAGACCTGCGCGCAGAGCCCTGGAGCCCAGTAGCTCAGCCGCCCCACCGAGCACGAAACGCCGTCAAAATCGGAAAGGCTGGGGTCAGGACATGCGCCGAGCGGCATTTGTGGCGTTTCGTGCCCGGGCGAGGTGGGGACCTGGGGGTGCATGAAACGCCGTTGGGGGTGGAAAGGGTGCGGTCAGGCGAGATGCTAAGGGGTGTTTGTGGCGTTTCGTGCTCGGCTGCGGGGGATGGGCCGCGTGGTGCGAGTCAGGGGCAGACGGGGACGGCCAAGTTCACCGCCGTTCGGGTTTCCAGAGGACTTGTGGTGGGAGCGGCGAGCAAGTAACCGTGGGACATCACCGCGTGATTGCTCAGATAGCGCCCCAGTAGGTTCACCGCTGCCATGGTGCGAAGACGCCATCGTCCTTGGCCCTTCAGTCGGCGGCGACGGGGCCCGAGCCCGAAGCAGTTGTAGACGCAAACCCAACGCGGACGGGCCTGGCCCGCGGTTTGGCTGACTGCTATCGGGGGCGGCCACCGAACTGTTGGGGGCGACCTCACCACTGAGCAACTTACGTTCTCACTGTTTGACTCCCCAAAATGATGCGCTACCGTAGATCAAACGAAAGTGTTTCGTAAGTCAAGGGAAGGCTGCCGACGATGGTAGAGCGCAACGAGCGCGAGAACGCGATCCTCGCGAAGCTGGCCGACGACGGCCGCCTCAGCGTGTCGGCCCTTGCCACTGACTTCGGGGTGTCGGAAGTGACCATCCGCGGCCACCTGCGCACCCTGGAGCAGCAAGGCATGCTGGTGCGCACGCGCGGCGGGGCCCGCCCCATCACCCTGCAAGGCATCCTGCAGCGCCAGAAGATCAACGTCGAAGACAAAGAACGCATCGCGCAGGCCGCGGCGGAACTCGTCGGCGACGATGACACCGTCATGATCGAGGCGGGCACCACCGCAGCCCTCATCGCCCGCTATCTCAGCAACCTCCGGGGCGTGCAAATCGTCACCAACTCGACCCTGGTCTTCAGCAACGCCCGCCTCAACCCCGGCTTGAACATCATCCTCACGGGCGGGGTGTTCCGTCCCGAGTCCGAATCGCTGGTCGGCCCCCTCGCGGAGCGCGCCATCGGCGACTTCAACACCCGCATCGCATTCCTGGGCACCGACGGCTTCTCGCCCGAGCGCGGCCTGACAACGCGCTTCGTCGAGGGGGCCCAGGTGGCCACCATCATGCGGGACCGTGCCGAGCAGACCTGGCTCGTCGCCGATTCCTCCAAGTTTGGGCAGGCAGGCTTCGTCTCCTTCCTGCCACTGGGTGCCATCACCGGCATCATCACCGACTCCGGTCTCCCCGACGACGCCGTGGAGGCCCTCAAAGAGCACACCCAAGTTCGCATCGTCTAGGAGAAACCAATGGCAACCGTCATCGTCATGCCAGCCCTGGGGAACAGCGTTGAGTCCTGCCTCATCGTTTCCTGGTTGGTCAAGGAGGGCGACACCATCGCCGAGAACGACATTCTCTGCGAGGTCGAGACCGACAAAGCCGCTATGGAGGTGCCCAGCACCGCATCCGGCACTGTGCTGAAGCTGCTGTGGGCAGAGGGCGACGACGTCCCCGTCATGCAGCCGCTCCTCGTGGTGGGCGCCCCCGGCGAGGACCCCGCCCCCGCGCTGGCCGACATGGGCTTCAGCAACGCTGCTGAACCGGAACCCGGGCCTGCCCCGTCCGCCGCCGAAACCCCCGCCGCCGCTGCGTCTGCCTCCGCGCCCGCGACCGCAGGGCCGACGGAAGGGGAGCGCGGCGCCAGCCCCCGCGCCCGCAACCTGGCCGCCGCCGAAGGCATCGACCTGGCAACAGTGCCCGCCGGGACCGGACCCGAGGGTCGCGTCATTGCCCGTGATGTCGCCGCCGTCGCCGACGGCACCACCAAGGCCGCTGCCCGCGCTGGCGCCCAGGCTGGAGAGGGCACCGGGCTTGGCGGACGCGTCAGCCAAGCCGACCTCACCGCCCCGGCTGCGACGTCGGCTGCCCCGGCCGTCAGCGCTGAAGCTGTCACTGGTGAGGCCACGAGCGCCGAAGCCGACTACCCCGGCCCCCGCAGCGAAACCCCGCTGAAGGGCATTCGCAAGGTGATCGCCGAGCGGATGATGCACTCTCTGGCCAGCTCGGCCCAGCTGACCTACACCACCACCGCCAAGGCCCAAGGCCTGCTCGATCTGCGCAAGCGCCTGAAGAACTCCGACCCGAAGCTCGGCATGAACAAGGTCACTATCGGCGACCTAGTGGGCTACGGCGCCGTCAAGACCGCCGCCAAGCACCCAAGCCACAACGCCCACCTCAACGACGGTGTGCTCACCACCTTCGAGCGCGTCCACCTAGGCTTCGCCTGCGACACCCCCCGCGGCCTCCTCGTCCCGACGGTCCGCAACGCCTCCCAGCTCAGCCTCGGGCAGTTCTCCGCTGTCAGCAAGGATCTCGCCGCACAGGCCATCGAAGGCAACATCAACCCCGACCTGCTCGGCGGCGCCACCTTCACCGTCTCGAACCTGGGTGGCTTCGGTATCGAGTCGTTCACGCCGCTGCTGAACGTGCCGCAAACCGCCATCCTCGGCGTCGACGCCATCTTCCCGCGCGCCTACACCGACGAGGACGGCGAAGTCCGGGTGGAGCAGCGCATCGGGCTGTCGCTGACCGCCGACCATCGGGTCATCGACGGCGCCGACGCCGCCCGCTTCCTGCAGGACCTCGTGGCCTTCATTGAGAACATCGAGATCGCCGTTCTGGGCTGAGAGGAGACGATCATGACCAACTTCGACGTCATCGTGCTGGGCGGTGGACCCGGCGGATACATCGCCGCTGAGCGACTCGGCCACGGCGGCAAAAAGGTGCTGCTCGTGGAGGCTGCTGCCCTGGGCGGGACGTGCCTCAACGTCGGCTGCATCCCCACCAAGACCCTCCTTGGGGCCGCCAAAACCTACGACCACGCCGTCCACGGCGCCCAGTTCGGCGTGAAGGCCGACGGCGTCAGCCTCGACTGGGCGGCGCTGCAAAAGTGGAAGAACAAGGTCGTTTCGACCCTCGTCGGTGGTGTTGGCGCCACCGAGAAGAAGGCCGGCGTCACCGTCGTCACCGGACACGGCCACTTCGACGGACCGGGCAAGGTCACCGTCGACGGCACCGCCTACACCGCCGAACACGTGATCCTCGCCACCGGCTCCGTACCCGTCATGCCCCCCATCCCCGGGGCCGACGGCAACGACCGCGTCATCGACTCCACCGGCGCCCTGTCACTTCCGGAGATCCCGAAGCGCTTGGCCGTCATCGGTGGTGGCGTCATCGGCGTCGAGTTTGCCAGCCTCTACTCGATGCTGGGCACCGAGGTCACCGTTGTCGAAATGCTGCCCGAGATCGTCCCCTTCGCCGACGACGACGTCGCGGCGGCGCTGCGGAAGGCCCTGGGTAAAGTGACCTTCAAGCTGGGCTGTCGCGTCACCGCCATCGACGGCGGAAAACTCCATTGGACTACCGCCGACGGCGCGGAGGAGAGCGTCGAGGCCGACTATGTGCTGATGGCCGTCGGCCGCAAGCCCGCCGTCGAGGGCTGGGGGGCTGCCGAATCCGGCCTGGAATACAGCGGCAAGGGGGTCGTCGTCGACGACCGCATGCGCACCAACCTGCCGAACGTGTGGGCCATCGGCGACGTGACTGGCCGCAGTCTGCTGGCCCACGCCGCCTACCGCATGGGCGAGGTGGCCGCCGCCAACATCCTCGACCCCGAGGCCCACCGCCACGGCGAGGTGATGCGCTGGCACACCGTCCCGTGGGCCGTCTACACCGCCCCCGAATGCGCCGGAATCGGCCTGACCGAGGCCGCCGCCAAGAAGCAGGGCCACAACGTCGTCACCGCGTCCGTGCCCGGCTACATGTCCGGCCGCTTCGTTGCCGAGAACGGCCTCCAAGCTCCCGCCCTGGCGAAGCTGATCCTCGACGCCGACACCCGCCAGGTCCTGGGCATCCACGTCCTCGGCAGCTACGCCGCCGAAATGATCTGGGGGGCCTCCGCCGTCCTGGAGACCGAACTCAACCTCACCGACCTGCGCCAGCTGGTCTTCCCCCACCCCACCGTTAGTGAACTGATCCGAGAGGCCGCCTGGGCTGCCAAGGCCTGAGCGATAAGGAGAGAAAACCACATGACCCGCTCACTGATCGTCGATCCGGCGAACGTTCGCGCAAAGGGCTCCATCACTGCCCCCGAAGTGCCCGTCAACGCCTACGAGCCCGACTTCAAGGCCGAACTGAAACGCTACGGCAAGCAAGGCCTCATCGACATCCTGCACGATATGATCGCGGTGCGCAGCTTCGAGACCATGCTCAACTCCATCAAAACCACTGGTGCGTGGAACGGGGTGGAATACAACCACCGTGGCCCGGCGCACCTGAGCATCGGCCAGGAGTCGGCGGTCGTCGGGCAGGCCTCGCAGCTTGAGGTCACCGACTTCGTGTTTGGTTCCCACCGCAGCCACGGCGAGATCCTGGCCAAGTGCTTCTCCGCCGCCCGCAAGCTTGATGCGGCCGAGCTGGAGCGCATCATGAAGGACTTCCTCGACGGCGAAACCCTGGGCTTCGCGGAGCAGGTTTCCAACGACGACCTGGCCGGCGTGGCCGAGAACTTCATCCTCTACGGTGCTGTCGCAGAAACCTTCGCCCGCAAAGCCGGCTTCAACCGCGGCCTTGGCGGCTCCATGCACGCCTTCTTCACCCCCTTCGGGTCCATGCCGAACAACGCCATCGTCGGCGGCTCCGCGGACATCGCCACCGGCGCGGCCCTGTTCAAGCGCATCAACCGCCAGCCTGGCATCGTCATCGCCAACATCGGCGACGCCTCCATGGGCTGCGGCCCCGTTTGGGAGGCCATGATGATGGCCGCCATGGACCAGTACCGCACCCTGTGGCAGGACGGCGTGAGCGGCAACCCGCCGATCTGGTTCAACTTCTTCAACAACTTCTACGGCATGGGCGGCCAGACCTCCGGCGAGACCATGGGCTACGACATCCTGGCCCGCGTCGGCATGGGCGTGAACCCCGAGGCCATGCACGCGGAGCGCGTCGACGGCCTCAACCCCCTGGCCGTCGCCGACGCCGTCGCCCGCAAGCGCAAGCTCCTGGAAGAGGGGCGCGGCCCGGTGCTCACCGACACCATCACCTACCGCTTCTCCGGGCACTCTCCGTCGGACGCCTCCAGCTACCGCACCCGCGAGGAGGTGGAGCTGTGGGAGGCCCACGACGGGCTCAAGAACTACGCCGCCTACCTGGTGGAAAACAAGGTCCTCACCCAGGCCGAGGTGGACGACATTCAGGCCACGTTCGACGAGCGCCTCACAAAGGTGATCGCGCTAGCTACCCGCGACGAGGATCTCAGCCCTCGCGTCCACATGGACTTCATCGACACGGTCATGTATTCGAACGGGAACAAGGAAAAGCTGGCCGACGGCGAGGCCGAACTGCTCACCCCCCTGCCCGAGAACCCGCGCGTCAAGGCGCTGAAGAACAAGGTCCGCACCGCCACCGACGCCCAAGGCAAGCCCGTCAGCAAGAACAAGGCCTTTTCCTACCGCGACGCCCTGTTCGAGGCAATTGCTCACCGTTTCGCGATCGACCCGACGATGGCCGGGTGGGGCGAAGAAAACCGCGACTGGGGTGGCGCGTTCGCCGTCTACCGTGGCCTCACTGAGCTGCTGCCGTACCATCGTCTGTTCAATTCCCCGATCTCGGAGGCCGCGATCGTCGGCGCCGGCGTTGGCTACGCCCTCTCCGGCGGCCGCGCCATCGTCGAGCTGATGTACTGCGACTTCCTCGGCCGCGCCGGGGACGAAATCTTCAACCAGGCCGCGAAGTGGCAGTCGATGTCCGCCGGTCTGCTGGAGATGCCGCTCGTGATGCGGGTTTCCGTGGGCAACAAGTACGGCGCTCAGCACTCGCAGGACTGGTCGGCGCTGTGCGCGCACATGCCCGGCCTGAAGGTCTACTACCCAGCCACCCCCTACGACGCCAAGGGCATGATGAACCTGGCGCTGCGCGGCACCGACCCGGTGGTGTTCTTCGAGTCGCAACTGCTCTACGACAAGGCCGAAGAGTTTGAGGCCGACGGGGTGCCGGAGGGCTACTACGAGGTCCCCGAGGGCGAACCGGTCGTCCGCCGCGAGGGCAGCGACCTGACGATCGCGACGCTGGGGGCGACCCTGTATCGCGCCATGGAGGCCGCCGAGCAACTGCAGAGCCGGTACGGGATCTCCGCGGAGGTCATCGACCTGCGGTTCGTTGCCCCGCTGAACCTGGACAAGGTCGTCGAATCGGTGAAGAAGACCGGTCGGCTGCTGCTCAGCTCCGACGCGGTGGAGCGCGGCTCGTTCCTGCACGACATCGCGAGCAAGATCCAGACCCTGGCGTTCGACCACCTGGACGCGCCTGTCACCGTCGTCGGCTCCCGCAACGCCATCACCCCGGCGGCCGAGTTGGAGAAGGAGTTCTTCCCGCAGCCCGAATGGCTGATCGACGCCGTCCACGAGCGGATCCTGCCGCTTCCCGGACACGTCACCACCAGCAACCAGACCACGGCCGAACTGGCGCGTCGCAACCGCGTCGGCCTCTGAGCGGTCCCGTCCCGCCGTCGGTGACCAGCCGACGGCGGGGTAGCAGTCGATAAGGAAGCAGATGAACCAGATCAACGATCCGGGCCTCACCCCAGCGGAACGCCTCGCCGCGCTGCGCCCCGTCGCGGCCTCCGAGGCGTTCCCGGAGTGGGTCGCCGAGTCGAACAACCACATCCACACCTGCTACTCGTTCAGCCCCTACACCCCGGCGGCGGCTGCCCTGGGGGCGCGCCGGGCGGGACTGCGGGTGGTCGGGTCAGTGGATCATGACTCCATCGGCGCGGCCGCCGAGATGAGCGAGGCCACCCGTCTCCTCAAGATGGGCAGCGTCACGGGCTTCGAGATCCGGGCGTTCTTCGACCCGGGCGGACCGTTCGCGACGCGCAAGCTCAACAACCCCGATTCTGTCGGCATCGCCTACATGACGGTGCAGGGGGTCCCGGTGTCCTCTCGGGAGCGGGTGGCTGCGTGGCTGGCCCCCAAGCGGGCAGCCCGCCTGGAACGCACCTTGGCGATGGCTGACGCTGCCAACCAGATCCTGGCTGGGCTCGGTCTAGCGCCGTTCGACCCGCAGGCCGATATGGTGGCGCGCAGCCAGTACGCCCAAGGCGGCGGCATCACGGAACGGCACCTGCTGGCCGCCATGGCCGACGCGCTGATCGCCGGGTTTGGCAAGGGGCAAGCCCTTGTCACGGGGCTGACCGGGATGGGCGTCGCCATCCCGCCCGCTTTGGTTGCGGTTTTGGGCGATGAGACGAACCCGCATCTGACCTATGACCTGCTGGGCGTGCTGAAGTCCGAGTATCTGGAGCGCATCTATATCCAGCCCACCGGCGAGTGCCCCACCGCGGAGGAGGTCGTGGCGTTCGCGGACTCCGTCGGCGCCATCGCCACCTACGCCTACCTGGGGGACGTGTCGGCGTCCCCGACCGGCGACAAGAAAGCGGAGCGGTTCGAGGACGAGTTCCTGGACGAACTGTTCGTCGCCATGGCTGACCGCGGGCTGCGGGCCGTCACCTACATGCCACCCCGCAACACCCCCGAGCAGCTGCGCCGCATCCACGCGCTGGCCGAGGCCCACGGGATGCTGGAGATCTCCGGGGTCGACATCAACCAGCCGCGGCAGTCATTCAACTGCCCCGAACTGCGTCGCCCCGAGTTCGCCGACCTCAACGAGGCCACCTGGGCGCTCGTCGCCCACGAGGCCCTCACCGCCGTCGACCCTGCCCTGCACCTGCTGGGCGAGGGCCGCCCGACGCCGAAGCAACTGGCCGAGCGGATTCGCGCCTATGCGCCGCTGGGCCGGGCCTTCGCCGACGGGGCCGACGCCGACGACCTAGCCCCCAACGCCCCCCGCGCCTAGAGGAGATCCCATGAGCAACGCCCCCGCGCTGCGTGGCCTGTTCCTCGCCGCGCTGCAACGCCCCGTCCTGGTGCGCCCAACCAACCAGCCGCCCACCCTCACCTTGCCCGCGGATCTAGCCACGGTCGACGCCGCCGCGCTGGCCGACGTGAGCCTCCCTGTCGTCGTCGCGGCGGGTGAGGATACCTACGAGGTCACCGCCACCCCCCGCGGCGAGCGGGAAATCAGCGGCCGCGTGGCGCTGGTCACCGGTGGCGCCCAGGGCTTCGGTGCCGAGATCGCCAAAGGCCTAGTCGAGCAGGGCTGTTTCGTCTACATCGCCGACCTGAACGGCGAGGGCGCGGCAGCCAAATGCGTCGAACTCGGGCCGGAGGTCACCCACCCCATCACCGTCAACGTCGGCGATGAGGAGTCCGTGGCGGCCATGGCTGCGGAGGTTGAGCGCACCACCGGCGGTCTTGACCTGGTGATCTCCAACGCAGGCATCGTCCGCGCGGGCTCCGTCCTAGAGCAGGACGTCGCGGCCTTCCGGCTATCCACGGACATCAACTACGTGGCGTTTTTTCTCGTCACCAAGCATCTGGGCGGTCTGCTGCGCAGCCAGCACGCCACTGCACCGGGGTGGCTGACCGACATCATCCAGATCAACTCCAAATCCGGTCTGGTCGGGTCGAACAAGAATGGCGCCTACGCAGGCAGCAAGTTCGGTGGCATCGGGCTGGTACAGAGCTTCGCGTTGGAGCTAGTCGACTACGGCATCAAGGTCAACGCGGTGTGCCCGGGCAACTTCTACGACGGACCGCTGTGGTCCGACCCCGTCAAGGGATTGTTCGTGCAGTACCTGAACTCCGGGAAGGTTCCGGGCGCCAAGACCGTCGAGGACGTGAAGGCGTTCTACGAGGCGAAGGTGCCGATGCGACGCGGCACCCAGGGCATTGATGTGCTCCGCGCCATCTACTACATCGTCGAACAGGCCTACGAGACCGGCCAGGCCCTCCCCGTCGCGGGCGGCCAGGTCATGCTCAGCAGTTAGTAAGGAAAAACCATGGCAGAGATTCCCGCCACCCAGCACGCCATCCAGATCGTCGGGACTGACGAGTTCGTCGTCAACGACGCCAAGCCCGTCGACCCCGTAGGACCGCACCAGATGCTCCTTGAGGTGGAGGCCTGCGGTATCTGCTTCAGTGATACGAAGCTGCTGCACGCCTTCGACACCCACCCGCGTAAGGCGGAGGTGATCGCCGGGATTGCGCCTGAGGCCCTCGCGGAGATTCCGGGATACCGGCCCGGGGCACAGCCGACCGTGCCGGGGCATGAGCCGGTGGGGCGCATCGTGAAGGTGGGGGAGAACGTCACCCACTACAAGGTCGGCGACCGGGTGCTGGTTCAGGCCGACTGGAAGCACCTGCGCACCCCGAAGTCGAACGGTGCGTTCGGCTACAACTTTGAAGGTGCGCTGCAGGAGTACGTCGTCATCGATGAGCGTTGCGCCGTGTCCCCGTCGGGCGAGGAGTTCCTCATTCATGTCACTGATGGGCCATCTGCGGCTGCCGTCGGGCTGATTGAGCCGTGGGCCACCGTCGAGGGGTCCTACGCCTGGGCCGAACGTAATCACGTCGCCGACGGGGGTCGGCTGCTGGTGGTGGGGGATGGCAGCATTGATTCCCTCCTGACGCAGCACCAGCCTGCCGAGGTGGTGCACGCCACCGCTGCGGGGGCCGAAGGGCTGTTCGACGACATCATCTATTTCGGTTCAGATGCCGCAGACATTGAGCGACTCGCGGGTTTGCTCGGCGCCAAGGGCGTGTTGTGCGTGGTGCTGGACGGTGGCCGGATTGGCCGCAAGGTGAGCCTCGACATCGGGCGCGTGCACTATGACTTCATCCGGTTCTGCGGCACGACGGGCTCCGACCCGGCCGACGGCTACGCCTGGATTCCCCTGACGGGCGAGCTGCGCACCGGCGATCGCGTGGCGATCATCGGGGCCGCGGGGCCGATGGGTCAGATGCACACGATGCGGGCCGTGACCTCTGGGGTGCCCGGCATCACCGTCGCGGGAAGTGACCTGAGCGACGACCGGCTGTCCGGGCTGCGCGCCGTCGTCGGGCCTGTCGCGGAGGCGCGCGGGGTGCCGCTGGAGATCGTCAACACAGGCACCACCCCCTTGGAGCCGGGCTACACGCACCTGAGTTGCATGGTGCCGGTGCCGGCTTTGGTGTCGCAGGCCGTGGACCTGGCGGCCGAGGGAGCCATCGTCAACGCCTTCGCCGGCATCCCGGCCGGAACCTTCGGCGAGTTTGATGTGCAGGGCATCATCGAGCGGCGCGTGTTCATGTTGGGCACCTCGGGTTCGGACGTGAAGGACATGCGCACAGTGCTGCGGAAGATCGAGGAGGGCATCATCGACACCACGATCTCCTTGGATGCAGTCACTGGCATGGCTGGTTTCGCCGACGCGATCGGCTCGGTGATCAACCGCACCTCGGGCGGCAAGATCATGGTCTTCCCGGCGCTGCACGACCTTGGCCTGGTGCGGCTCGTCGACATGCCGACGAAGTTGCCCCACGTCGCGGCGAAGCTGAAAGACGGCCGCTGGACAAAGGAAGCCGAGGAGGCGCTGCTAGCCGGCAAGTGAGCCGAAGGGTGCCGTCACCACGAGGTGGCGGCCCCGTCTGCCTGCCGTGTGAGGTCGCAGCGAATTGCTCGTAACGCCGCAGCGTTTTGCTGATCTAGCTCCAGCGTTTTGCTGATTGCGAGACTGAGCGCTGGGTCCCGCCTGGTCGAAGAATTGGGCTCCGCGCGTGCCTTCGGTCAGTCTTTGCTGCGCTGGTCTGCCCTCCCGCTGACGCTCCGGCGGTCTCAAACATGGACCCGCGATGTCTTATTAGCCCCGGGCCAGGATGATTCGGGGCCGTGAACGGGGCCCTGGGTAGGGTCGCTCCATGGTTCCGTTGCGCGTCCTAGCCCTGGCCTTCCTCGTGCTGCTGCCTGGCTGTGGAGGAGGAGCCGCTGACGAGACGTCGGACGGCGTCGCGTCCTATGTCCTTGATTACCAGGAACTCAACGTCGCGGGGGCGCTGCGCTCCGCGACCTATACGGTGGAAAGCGACCAGATAAGTATCGTCAGCCGCGGACGGGGAGGGGAGGTGGTCGACGAGACGACCCGCACCCTGACCGCCGACGAGCAAGAGCGGGCGGCTGGGCTGGCGCAGCAGACACTCGGCGAGGAGCAACAGGCGATGTGCTCCGATTCGCCCCGATATCACCTGACAATTACTCGTGCTTCCGGGGAGCAGGAAGAGGCCAGCTATACGCGCTGTGATTCCTCGGATTCCGAGTCTGCGCTGCTCAAGTTGGAGCAGGTTCTGCTGGGCTGAACCGATGCCTCGCAATCTCCCGCCGGGCCAGGTTCGTAGGACGGGTAGGACCTCGCGGACGGTGTCGGCCAGGTCGAGGTTGATGACGGTGAGGTCGGGCTCGGGGCGCAGCTCCAGCAGTACACTGCCCACTGGGTCGATCGCCATCGGATGGCCGATCCCCAACGGGCCCCGTGCTTGGCGCGTCCATCAGTGCAAACGCGGCACGCCCAGTGTGTCGGTTCCGAGGTTTGGGGTCAGCGCCTCGGGTACTCGGACGGTGCCGTCTGCCTGGTAGCCGTTTTCGAGAAGCGCGGCCCACACTCGCGGCGTCGCCAAGGCGGACCCGTTGAGCGTGTGAACCGGCACCGTCTTGCCCGTCGCATCCTTCATCCGGATATGGCTGCGCCGTGCCTGGAAATCGGAGAAATTGCCGACCGAGGAAGCCTCAAGCCACCGCCCGACCCCGGGGCTGTGAACCTCTAGGTCGTGAATGCGCGCCGAGGAAAAGGTTAGGTCGCCCGTGGCAAGGTCGACGACGCGATAGGGCAGCCCGAGGCCGCGCAGGCTCGTTTCGGCGTCGTGCAACAAGCCCGCAAACTCAGCCGTTACCTGACCGGCCTGGCAGTAGATCATGAGTTCGACCTTGTGGAACTCATGCAGCCGTTGCATCCCTCGGGTGTCCTTCCCAGCTGCACCAGCCTCCCGCCGGAAACACACCGTGTAGGTCGTGTAGCGCAACGGTAAGGAGTCGGCGTCGAGGATCTCATCGCGGTGCATCGCCGTCAACGGCACCTCGCCTGTGGGGATCAACCAGCGGTCATCGGCCGTGGCGTAGGCGTCGTCCGCGAACTTGGGGAGGTGCCCGGTGCCCACCATCGTGTCGCGAAGCATCATGTGCGGCACGACGAACTCGGTGTACTTGTCCCGATGGAGGTTGAGCGCGTACTGCGGAAGAGCCCGCAGCAGGCGCGCACCGTCGCCGCGAAGGATAGCGAACCCGGACCCGCTCATCCGTGCGGCCCGCTCAGGTTCCCACCAACCCTGTGCCTCCGCGATCTCCCAATGCGGGGGAACCTCATCCGCACGCGGAGTTCCCTCATGACGTAGGACGATGTTGTCGCTTTCATCGAGCCCCACGGGAGCTTCAGGATCAGGCAAATTCGGCAGCATGAGCGCGAGTTGGGCGTAACTCTGATCCGCATCTCGTGCCCGCTGCTCGGCCTCGCGGACCGCGGACTTCAAATCCGACAATTCGACCCGCAGCGTCTCTGCCCGCGAATCGCGAGCCTTCATGGCTTCGCCCACCACTTTGCTTTGCCGATTCAATTCCGCACGCAATTCGTCGAGCCTGTGCCGCACCGACCGCCGTTCCACGAGCGCATCACGAGCTGCGACCACAGACTCACGCGCAGTACCCTTCGCTGCGAGCGCGGACGCAACAGCCTCGGTGCGATTGAGCAGAAGATCGGGATCAAGCATGCTCCATCTTCGCATGTGAAAGCCCAGCCTGCTGCTTCGCAGCCACATTGCCGCGCCTACAAAAACACCGCGCAACCGAGCACACGGACGGCGGCAACGTCCCTGGACGAGCCCCGCCAGGCATATCAGGTCGACCCCGCAGAGCAGAGCAAGAGGATGCTTCAGCAGGCTGATTCCGTGGGCGTTATCTCTCCCGCAGGAGGTCATCGGGCGCGCTGAACGCGATTCGCCTGCCCTGGAGCAGGCCACCCAGCACCATGAAGGCCGAGACAAGCCCCGTTAGTTGTAACACAAAGCTGAGCGAGGGCATGGGAATTGACGACTTCAAGGCAGTGCTGAGGAAATCCTGCTCCGGACTGAGGTGAGGAATCAGTTGGCTGACCCCGATACCACCGATTAGGCCAAGCGCCACACAGGTGACCGCCAGCAGCAGGAGTTCTGCCATGATCAACACGAGCACCCTGCGACTGCTCCAGCCAATAGCACGTAGAAGCCCCATCGCTGACCTGCGTTGACGAAGCCACACGGCGCCAAGAAAGTAACCGAAGATGGCGCTGGCGACTGCCAAAACGGGCAGGCTGTAGCGGTCTGCGTCACGGAGTGTACCGACGATGCCAACAGCGTCTGACAAATCATTGGCACCGCCGGTCACCGAGAATCCGAGATCGCTAATTTGCTTCTGCACGGATTGCGCATTCTGTGCTGAATCCACCTTCACATGGGCGAAAGTGAAGTGCTGCGGAGGTTGGATTCCGTATAGCTGGACGACCTGCTCCTCCGTCATATATGACGGTTGTGTGCCGTCCATGCCTGGAACGGAGTTGTCGTACGTCGCGACTACTTCCAGCGGAAGTGTCGCATAAGTGCCTTGGTTGCTACCTTGAGCCACGGTATAGCCGAATTCAACTGTCCGTCCTACGAGCTTATCTAGTGAACCTCCTGAGACTTCATGTGGCAGAATGATCTGACCCTCTTGCAGACCAGACGCTGGGATTTGCCCAGCCACGATTTTAGGGAGGCGGCTTTCCATATATGTGGTTGCCCAAATCACATCGGGGGCAACGTCCGGGTTAGGCCAGTCCTCAGAGTTTGCCAGGTCTAGATCATGCTGAAACCAGGGATGCACGGATTCGACGTGGTCCAGGGTCGCCACCTCGGCAAGTGAATCTCGGGTGATTTCCTTAGTGGTATGGGTGGAAAGAGTGTTGATTTCGACGAGGGATAGGTTTGAGGTTGAGTCAACACGATTGGCATAAGCCGCAACTATGCCAGATACGAATGCCTGAATTGTGACCGTGATGCACACGGTCAACGACAGCAGGATGACAATGGCTCGGTTCATCCGAAGCAACAGTCGAAAATCGGCTGAGATGAGGATCGAAAGATTGTGCAAAGCCGTTTTCATGCTGCCATCACCTGCCCGGCATCAAAGTGGAACAAGAGGTTCTCAATGCCGTCGAGACGGCGGTCATGGCTCGCGATCACCACCGCAACGCCAGCCTGCTGGGCCTGTAGGATTACGTTCTTGACCTCTGCGGTCAGCGTATCATCTAGTGCGGATGTCGGTTCATCCATGAGCAGTAGTGACGGGGAGTTCACCAGAGCGCGGCAGATGCTTGCTCGCTGTAGTTCTCCGCCTGAGAGTTTGCTTGCCCGTTGTCTCAAGATGGCATGCAGCTTGAATGCTTCAACAAGCTCCTCGTATTTGCTGGCTGGTGTTTGTTGCGCGATGCGGAGGTTGTCCTGAAGCGTCAGATGATTCAACAGGTTTCCCTCTTGAAATACAATCCCGATCTGCTGGCTGCGAAGACGATCACGAGCTATCCAGGAATCGGCCTGAACGCCTTTAATCCTGATAGTGCCGGTGTCGGGAGTCGCCAAAAGGCCTAGCAGGCGCAGCAGCGTGGACTTCCCGCTGCCAGAATCCCCAGCAAGACGAACGATTTGGCCGACCTCAATGACAAGTTCTGGGCAAGTCAATGTGAAGATCATGCCGGAGCGCAGTTTGAAAGACTTGCACAGTTCGAGGCAGTGTACCACGTTCTGGACAGAAGGGTGAGTAGTCGTCATCGCACGGCTCCCGTCATCCATGCAAAGTGCGTGTTGACCAAGCTGCATTCTCCGGAAGGAGTGCCGTCTACTGAGAAGAAGATCTTGGATGATTTGCAACCTTGTTTCTCGTGAACGATCTGCTGCCTACTATCTGGACTGTCCGGGGTGCCGTTGAGCGCGATATTGCTCAACAGAAACTGCGGGATGTGCTCATAGTCTCCGTTGGCCCATGTGACAAGTTTGGGACGCAGGTCCGGAAAGAAATTCTGCACATCCTTGCTATTAGAGAAGAGATGTCTGAGTCCGAGCGCGCTGACGGCGAGTCGCTGTAATTGCTCATCATCTCCGGGGGTGAACTCAGCCAGTTCCCGTAGCGGTAACTCCTGGTCAATGACGTAGGCTGCTTCGGCGACCGCTAAGTACTCTGCCAAAGTATCTGGTCCGATGAGATCCGGTTGGGAATTCATCTCCTGTTGGGCAGGGTGCGTCCCTCCTCTGAGCGGCTATCCCCGAGATAGTGGAGTGTGCCGAACGCGAGCAGCCGGGTTACTGTGGGATTGTCGGCCCCCGTCGCGTATTCGTAGATGCGATCTTTGGAGAGTTGGTTTTGAAGGTCTCCCACCCGGGGTTCGGCCATCTGTGCCACGATGAAGCTGGCTTGGATTCGTGATTCATCCGTGTTTTCAGCACCGAGCTCCGGAAATTCCGCAAGGCCGCCTTCAGAGATCTGGTTAGACAGATCCGATAGCAACTCCTGAGAAACCATCGCATTGCGTTCGGCTTCCCGGACCGCGGCTAACTGCCAAACAGCCAGGGCCGCGGCCGCAACGATGACCAAGCCGACGAGGATGACGGCCACCGTTGCGGCCCTGCGGCGAAAGCGAAACTTGTTGTGACGCATGAATCAGATGCGCGTCTGGGCGATCCTGGTGCTTCCCTTATAGAAAGCTGAGCCGGTCACTGTCATGCCGACATAGGTGGCGCCCCATCCGCCACAGACGCTGCCGCTAAGATACGACCCCTTAGCCCCGTTGGTATTTTTCCACCTCAGGCTAGTGTCGCTAGTGCGGCTGCTCCCAATGTTTACACCTTTGATGGTGAGGCTTCCGAGGCCAATCTGATAGAAATCGGTGGAATTTTCAATCCACTGGGGAGAGGCAGTCATTACCGCTGACGTCGCGAAATTGCCACACCCAGTCCATGTGAAGGACTGAATCCATGCATTGGCTGTCAGCGTCTTGCCGTCTGGGAAGGTGGCCGACCCACTGTTGGATGTGTTTGGGCTGACGTCTCCCGCATCCTGCGTGGAGCCCACCTCATTGTTGGGCCCTTCATCATTTGCCAGCGCTACCCGGCTAGGGAGGAAAGCAGTGAATCCCATCGCTGTCGCAATGGCGAGCGCAGCGAAACGCTTTTTGAGCATCGTTGTCTCCTTGTCTTCTTGGTCTTCTTGGCGTCTCCTTATCTTTCTGCTTGCCCCGTAGTTGGGGTCATTCGCGACTATGCCATGTCGATGATGGTGGTGTCAAGCTACGATCTGCTCTTCTATGTGGCGTCGTTGCTCATGGTGCTGGGGCAGTGCTGGCGGCTTAGAGGTAGGCCCGTAGGACGGGGAGGGCTTCGCGGGCAGCGTCGGCCTCGGCTAGGTCGAGGTCGACGACGGCGAGGTCGGGCTCGGGGCCCAGCTCCAGCAGCACGCGGCCCGTCGGGTCGACCGCCATCGAGTGGCCGATCCCAGTTGGCGGACCCGCGGCCTCAACGTCGCCCGATGCCGCTTGATCCACCGCCACGATGAACGATGTCGAGTCCATCGCCCTTGCCGTCGCCAACGCCCGCCACTGCGTCAGCTTGCCCGGCCCAGGCGCCCACGACGCACAAAGCAGCGTCACCCGTGCGCCCCCCAGCGCCAAGTCGATGAACTGCTGCGGAAACCGGAGGTCGTAGCAAATCGCCAGGCCGAACGGCTCTCGGCTGATCTCAGCCGTGGTCAGCTGATCTCCCGGGGTGACATACTCCGACTCGCGGTATCCCAGCGCGTCGAACAGATGAATCTTGTCGTACCGGGCCTCCGCAGAGCCCGTGACCAGCAGGGTGTTGTGAACCTTACCGCCGGGCGCGGTAGTGAACATCCCCGCAACAATGGTGACCCCGAGATCGCGCGCCAGTGTCCGCACAGCCGAGGCCCAGGGCCCATCGAAGGGCTCAGCGATGTGTGCCGACGGCCGCGTGAAAGAACACATAGTGGCCTCTGGAAAGACCACCACGGCAGCCCCGGCCTGCGCCGCGCGGCGAGCCAGATCGGCGACCAGAGCTAGGTTGGCCTGGGGGTCGGTGGTGGCACGCAGCTGGGCCAGCGCGATGCGCACGCGTCACCCCTGAGCGGTCGTGAGCTGCTGATAGGCGGTCTCGGAGGAGTCGCGGAGGAACTGGGCGCAGCGTTCCTGCTCGTCGGTTTCTCCGATGCGCCCAGCCGCGACGCTCAGCGCCCACAAGCTGCGAAGGAAACCACGGTTGGGCTCATGTTCCCAAGGAACCTGCCCGGAGCCCTTCCAACCGTTGCGGCGCAACGAATCAAGGCCGCGATGGTAGCCGGTACGGGCATAGGCGTAGGCCGCGAGCGTGTGCTCCGCCTGATCCTTGGCCAGGCTTGCCTCCGCCAGCAGCGCCCAGCACAGGGACGATGACGGATGGGCGGCGGTGATCTCCAGCAGGTCGCCGTCCTTGATGAGCGCGGCGGCGGGATCCTCAGGGAGGTGCACCGTGACGTTCGAGGCCATGAGATTCGGATGCGGCTGCGTCATGAGGCCCAGCCTATCGGGCTCGACGCGAGTCCCTTCGTGAGACTCTCTAAAGCCCTAGACGGCGGCTGGGCCCGGAAAAACGCTGCGCCGTTCCAGGCCTGCATGGATCAGGCCGGCGAACAGGGAATGCGGCCAGGTGGGGTGCGACGCGAACTCTGGGCCAGCCACCCACGCCGTCGCCCCACTAGTTCGACGTCGAGCGCGTAGGCTACGCAGGACAGCACCGACAGCCCTATCTGTCAACTCGGTATCGGCGTCGCTCGTGGCGTTAGCTCTACGGCCGCGATGCCGACGCGGTCAGGCTCGTCCAGGGTGGGGGCCGCGTCGTTGGGGTGGACCAAACGTCACTCCTGTGGGGGAACGGAGATCAGGTTCCGTTGCAATTTTTCCCATCTACTGAGCGGTTGGAATGAGACAAACCACCTCGATTTCCCGATTCACAGCCGAACGCTACAGACTAGGACCGTGCCAGTCGAACTCATGATCGTGCTGTCGTTGGTGGTGGTGACAGCCTTGGCTTTCGATTTCACCAACGGATTCCACGACACCGGCAACGCGATGGCAACCTCCATCGCCACAGGTGCCCTCAAACCCAAAACCGCGGTGACGCTGTCGGCCATCCTGAACCTGATCGGGGCCTTCCTGTCGGTGGAAGTGGCGCTGACCGTATCGAATGCGGTGGTGAACCTGCAGGACAGCGACGGTGCGCCACGGCCCGAACTGCTCGGCGACGGCGGCGAAGGGCTGTTGCTCATCGTCTTGGCCGGACTCGTCGGCGCCATCGTGTGGAATCTACTGACGTGGCTGTGGAGCCTCCCATCGAGTTCCTCCCACGCGCTGTTCGGCGGCCTGATCGGAGCCACCATCGCGGGATTGGGCTTCAACGGCGTCAAATGGAACGGCGACGGGACCAAACTTGATGGGGTCGTAGGCAAGGTGATCCTCCCCGCGCTGCTATCCCCAGTCATCGCCATTGCGGTGGCGAGCGTCGGCACATGGCTGATCTTCGCCATCACCAAGGGCCTGTCCGAGCGGCGACGCGACGCGGGATTCCGCATCGGCCAGATCGGCTCCTCGTCGCTCATCTCACTCGCCCATGGCACTAACGATGCGCAAAAGACCATGGGCGTCATCACGCTGGCGTTGATCGCCACCGGCAGTTGGACGGAACTGCATTCGGTGCCGTTCTGGGTGAAGGTGGCCTGCGCGGTCGCCATAGCGCTTGGCACCTACCTGGGCGGCTGGCGCATCATCCGCACCATGGGCAAAGGCCTCGTCGAGGTGAGTCCCCCGCAAGGCCTAGCGGCTGAGTCGTCGTCGGCGGCCGTGATCCTCGCCTCCAGCCACATGGGTTTCGCGCTGTCCACCACGCACGTGGCAACTGGATCGATTCTGGGAAGCGGGGTAGGCCGCCCAGGCTCCAAGGTGAATTGGCGGGTTGCCGGCCGGATGCTGGTGGCCTGGGCGATCACGCTGCCTTCCGCGGCGCTCGTCGGGGCGGCCATGTGGCTGATCGGGCACCTGCTCGGTGGCTTCCTGGGGGCGCTGGTGGTGTTCCTGATCCTGCTGGTGGCCTCAGGATGGATGTATCTGCATTCCCGGAAGTCCGCCGTCGACCACCGCAACGTCAACGACGACTGGGTGGAAAAGGTGGCTGCCACCGCAGTACCGGCCGCAGCTACCGAACCCACCCCGACGACCGTCGAATGCGTTGTCGCGGCGAAGGAACGCGAATCGTGAGCAATTTCTTCCTTGCCCTTGAGGGAGCCTGGCATGTCCTCCTGGCAGGGCTGATCCTTGGTGCAGGACTCCCCGCGCTCTTCGCCGTGGGTATTCGGGCGCTCGCTATGGGGCCAGCCGATGCGCAGGGTCAACATCGCCCCACCTGGCTGGGCAAGGTGATCGCGGGATTCTGCTTCGCCGTGGTCCTGCTGGGCATCATCGCCGGTATTGGGGTCATCGTCGCCCACGGTTTGGGTGCTCAACTGACCTTCGACGGCCTCATGCCCGTCTTCGTACGCAAATGATGGTTGCTGTCCAGCGGATGGGCGACCTCCAGGTGGCTTTGCCTGACCGTGATAGCGTTGGCCGTTCTAAAGACCCTGCACCGCCGCGCGTCGAGCGCCGCATGATCGGCCGATGACTCGGCGCCGACCCGGTAAATCCGCAACTTTTCTGATGTTCCCGGAAAGGCAACGATGTGACTCAGCACGCCATCAGCGACAACACCCGCGCCGCCATCGAACAGGCCGACACCTACACGGCCCACAACTATTCGCCGCTGCCGGTGGTGGTCACCGAGGCCTCGGGGGCCTGGCTGACCGATGTCGATGGACGCCGCTACCTGGACTGCTTGGCCGCCTACTCGGCCCTGAACTTCGGCCACGGCAACCCAACCTTCATTGATGTCGCCAAGCGGCAACTGGAGCGCCTCACCCTGACCAGCCGCGCCGCCCACTCCGACATGCTCGGCCCGTTCGCCGAGAAGCTCGCGAAGCTGGCGGGCAAGGACTTGGTGCTGCCCATGAACACCGGCGCTGAAGCCGTCGAGACCGCCATCAAGGTCGCCCGCAAGTGGGGCCACCAAGTCAAGGGTCTGCCGCAGGACCGCGGTGAGATCATCGCCATGCACGGCAACTTCCACGGCCGCACCACCACGATCATCAGCTTCAGCGACGACGAGACAGCCCGCGCCGACTTCGGCCCCTACACGCCCGGCTTCACGCTGGTGGACTTCGGCGACATTGAGGCGCTGCGCCAAGCCATCACGCCCGAGACGGTGGCGGTGCTGCTCGAACCCATCCAAGGGGAGGCGGGCATCATCGTGCCCCCGGAGGGCTACCTGCGTCAGGTGCGGGAACTGACCCGCGAGCACAACGTGCTCATGATCTGCGACGAGGTGCAAACCGGGATGGGACGCACCGGCACCACCTTCCGGTTCCAAGCTGAGGGCATCGACCCCGACATCATCTCCGTCGGCAAGGCTTTGGGCGCGGGCATCGTGCCCTTGTCCGCCGTGATCGCCGACCGCGAGGTCTTGGGGCTGCTGCAACCCGGACAGCACGGCTCGACGTTCGGCGGCAACCCCCTGGCCTGCGCTATCGGGGCCGCCGTGTGTGACGCCCTGGCCTCCGGCGAATATCAACGTCGCTCCGCCGAACTGGGGGAGCGGCTCCACGCGGGTCTCAGCGCCACCATCGGCCGCGGGGCGACGGCGGTGCGTGGCGCCGGTCTGTGGGCTGGCGTCGACATCAATCCTGCGCTCGGCACCGCAAAGGAGGTCTGCCTGGACCTGCTGGAGCGGGGCATCCTCGTCAAAGACACCCACGGCCAGACCATCCGCTTCGCGCCGCCGCTGGTGGTGACGGACGAGGAGATCGACCTGCTCGTCCGCGAATTCGCCACGGTGCTTGAGGAGCGCGCCTCCCGGGCCTGAAAGCGACGGTTAACGGCCAAGACCCTCCGTGCCAGCGGAGGGCCCGCGCCTCGGGAGATCGCTACCAGTTCAGCCGCACCTGACACAGCTGCGGCCCAATGCGCAGCTGGTCGCAGCCAACTCCTGTGTCCTCCAGATAGCCTTCAAGGAAGCCTTGGTGCACAGCGCACACCAGCGGCAGCAGGTCCGGCCGGATGGCGCCGCGGAAGGGGCAGCGGGGAAAGCACAGGCCCTGCTCGTCGCGAGTTGTGGTGAAGCCTCGCTCCCCGAGATGTCCGATGAGATCGGTGATGATCAACTCGGGCTCTCCGGGGGCGGATGTGGTTTTGGGGGTGATTTGCCGACCCCAGCTACGACCCGCCTCGGTGGCGGAGGCTGCTGGGTCGGGGGTCAGCTGGGATAGCTGTCCCAGGAGCGTCTGCGTTAACTCCAGCAGGTGAGTGTGATGTAGCTCGGGTGATTCGGTCGTGGCGTGGTAACGCATCGGCGGGCGTCCCGGTGCCCCCGTCTCGGCTTGAACGCGGTTCGCGTAGCCCGTTGAAACCAGGGCTTCCAGGTGGAAGCGCGACGAGTTCTGATGTAACCCAAGCCGCTCAGCGATCTCCGAGATCGTCAGGGGAGTCGCGGAAGTTTGCAGCAGCGCGAGCACCCTGGCGCGGGTCGGGCCTAGTCCGTGGGCGATCGTGGTCACGAGATCATTTTTACTACAATCCCGCCCTGTAACATTTCCACCATGCATTCGGTGAAATTGGCCGACGCCTATGGGCGCGTGGCCAGCGACCTGCGGGTCTCGCTCACCGACCGCTGTAATCTGCGCTGTTCCTACTGCATGCCGGCTGAGGGATTGCGGTGGCTTCCCACCGACAAAACCCTGACCGACGACGAGGTGATCCGGCTGATTCGCGTCGCAGTGAAACGCCTCGGGGTGCAGCGGATTCGTTTCACTGGCGGGGAGCCGCTGCTTCGTCGGGGCCTTGAACGCATCGTCGCGGCGGCCAGCTGCCTCGCCGGTCCTGCGGGGCGCCCCGAATTGTCTCTCACCACCAATGGGCTCGGCCTGGACAAACGCATCGACGGGCTCGCCCGGGCTGGCCTTGACCGAGTGAATATCTCCGTCGACTCCCTTGATCCCGTCCGATATGCGCAGCTCACCCGCCGTGACCGGCTGCCCGACCTGCTGCGTGGCATCGCCGCGGCGGACCGGACAGGCCTGCGGCCCCTGAAGCTGAACTCGGTGATCATGCGCGGCAGCAACGAGGCCGACATCGTGCCCCTAGCCTTGTTCAGCTTGCAGCGGGGCTACGAGTTGCGGTTCATTGAGCAGATGCCCATCGGTCCCCAACACGGCTGGCGCCGGGACCAGATGGTCACAGCCGAAGAGATCCTGCGGGCGCTGCGGCACCGGTTTGTCCTCGAACCGGCCGAGGAGCCGCGGGGCGCCGCCCCAGCCCAGTTGTGGCAGGTCGCCCCGGACGAGGATCAGCCGGGTGGGCGGGTGGGCGTGATCGCCTCGGTCACCAGCCCTTTCTGCGCGGCTTGCGACCGCACCCGGCTCACCTCGGACGGCCAGATCCGAGCCTGCCTATTCGCCCACACGGAGACGGACCTGCGCGGGATTCTGCGTCGGGGTGGCAGCGACGACGACCTCGTCGCCGCATGGGCCGGAGCGCACGCCACCAAGCCTCGGGCTCATGGCATCAACGAGACTGGTTTCGTCCCGCCTAACCGGATGATGAGCGCCATCGGCGGGTAACAGAATAAGGAGAGTACGTGAAGGTTCGGTTTTTCGCAGGGGCAGCGGAGGCGGCAGGCGCCGAGGAGGTCACCCTCGACGCGAAGGAGCTCACCGTGAAAGACGCCGTCGGGCAGTTGGGGCAGGACAACCCGCGCCTAGCAGAGGTGCTGCGCGCAAGTTCCCTGCTGGCTGACGGTCTCCGGGTGAGCGACCCGGAGACCAGTCTGGCTGAGGTGGCACAACTCGATGTGCTGCCCCCCTTCGCGGGTGGGTGACGTGCGCTACGGGGTTGTCCTAGGCGGCGGTCGATCGTCGCGGATGGGGACCGACAAGCTTGAGCTGGTGCTTGATGGCCAGACGCTGCTGCAGCGCACCGTCGCGGCTGCCCTGAGTTGTTGCCACCGCGTCGTCGTGGCTTCCCCAACTCGCATCGGCTTCGACGATCCCCGGGTAGCCTTCGTCCTGGAGAATCCCCCGTTCGGTGGTCCCGCAGCAGGCCTGGCAGCGGCCGTGGCCCAGCTGCCTCGCGAAGCTGCAGAATTGCTGCTCCTCGCGGGAGACCTCGCGAACCCGGCGGCGACGGTGGCTGCTCTGCTGGGAGGCGAACTCGGCCCGGACGGCCTCGTGCTGGTCGATGCCGAGGGGTGGCCGCAACACCTCGCCGGCCGGTATCGCCTGGACGCTGTGCGCGGGGCGCTGAGCGGGCGAGAGAGCTGGCGTGATCAGTCGCTGAGACGCGCCTTGCGAGCCCTCAATTTAGCAAGGAAAACCGTGCCAAAATCTGTCACGGCAGACCTCGATACCCCGGAAAATGCCCGCAAATACGGAGTCATTGGTTGATCTTTCCCGTAGGTGAGAATTACTCAAGAAACATGTGAAATCTCGTCGAAGTCATGCCAAGCTATGCCCATGAGCACCCAATCCGCGCGCCTCGACGGGCCCGCCTCCGACGCTCTGTTGAAGGTCGGAAAGTTCTTCACCAAGTGGGATCAAACCGATGACGGGCGGGCCGTTTTCCGCGACGGGGACCGCGCCGGGGACGTCTTCTACCGGGACCGCTGGAGCTACGACAAGGTGGTGCGCTCTACTCATGGGGTGAACTGCACCGGTTCCTGTTCGTGGAAGGTGTACGTCAAGGATGGGCTCATCACGTGGGAGTCACAGCAGACCGACTACCCGTCCACCGGGCCCGATCGCCCGGAGTATGAGCCCCGCGGCTGCCCGCGCGGGGCGTCGTTCTCCTGGTACACCTACTCGCCAACCCGCGTCCGTTACCCGTACGCGCGCGGCGTGCTGGTGGAGATGTATCGCGAAGCGAAAGCCCGTCTCGGGGACCCCGTCGAGGCGTTCCGTGACGTGACCAACGACCCGGTCAAGCGGCGCCGCTATCAGCAGGCCCGCGGCAAGGGTGGCCTGGTGCGCATCTCCTGGGAGGAAGCCCTGGAGATCTCCGCGGCCAGCTACGTGAACACCATTCAGCACTACGGCCCGGACCGCTGTGTCTCCTTCTCGCCGATCCCGGCGATGAGCATGGTTTCCCACGCCATCGGCACGCGCTTCACTCACCTCATCGGCGGCGCCATGACCAGCTTCTACGACTGGTACGCCGACCTGCCCGTCGCCAGCCCGCAGGTGTTCGGCGACCAGACCGATGTGTGCGAATCCGGAGACTGGTGGGATGCCACGTACCTCATGATGTGGGGTTCGAACGTGCCGCTGACCCGCACACCGGACGCCCATTGGATGGCGGAGGTACGCTATCGCGGCACCAAGGTGGTCACGGTCAGCCCCGACTACGCCGACAACGTCAAGTTCGCCGACGAGTGGCTGCCCGCGCAGGCTGGCACCGACGCGGCCCTCGCCATGGCCATGGGGCATGTGATCCTCAAAGAGAACTTCGTCGACCGCACGGTGGACTACTTCGACAACTACGTCAAGCACTACACGGACATGGGCATGCTCGTCACCCTGGAGGAGCACCCAGACGGGCACGGACTCACAGCCTCGAAGTTCCTCACCGCCGCCGATCTGATGACGCACCGGCACGAGTCGGACGCGCAATTCAAGACCGTGATGTGGGACCAGGGCACCTGGTCCCCAGCCGTACCCAACGGATCAATGGGGTTCCGCTATGCGGCCGACGGTGAAGGCAAGTGGAACCTGGACCTAGGCGACATCCGCCCCGCCCTCACCCTCCACGGGCTATCCGGGTCGCAGCCGGTCGAGATCGCGCTGCCGTGCTTCGAGGACCCGCGTGGCCGGGGCAGCGTCATGCGTCGTGGTGTGCCTGCCCGCCGCATTGAGGGCAAGCTGGTCACCACCGTCTTCGACCTGATGCTGGCGCAGTACGGTGTCCAGCGCGACGGGCTTCCTGGCCAGTGGCCGACCGGTTACGACGATGCTGCGACGCCTTACACCCCAGCCTGGCAGGAGGCCATCACCTCCGTGCCCGCCGAGGCCTGCCTGCGGGCCGCTCGGGAATTCGCCGCCAACGCGGAGGAGTCGAACGGCCGCACCATGGTCATCATTGGCGCCGGCATCTGCCACTGGTTCCACGCCGACGTCACCTATCGCTCGATCATGGCGCTGCTCATGATGTGTGGCTGCATCGGCCGCAACGGGGGCGGCTGGGCGCACTACGTCGGCCAGGAGAAATGCCGGCCCATGACGGGCTGGTTCAACATGGCCAACGCCACCGACTGGACTCGCCCCCCGCGCACCATGATCGGCACCGCCTACTGGTACATGCACACCGACCAGTGGCGCACCGACGGCTACTCCGCCGACCGCATCACCTCGCCGCTGTCGACCGGCAAGCTCGACGGTATGCACGCGGCCGACTCCATCGCGATGGCGCAGCGGCTGGGCTGGATGCCGTTCTATCCATCGTTCGACGAGAACCCCCTCGACCTCGCTGATAAAGCACTGGCCGCCGTCGAACGTGGCGAATACGCAACACCCCAGGAGTATGTGGCCGCGCGCCTGAAATCCGGGGACCTGAAGAGCTCCCTGGAGGACATCGACGCCCCCCAGAACTGGCCGCGCACCCTCATCCTGTGGCGCTCCAACCTGTTCGGTTCCTCCGCCAAGGGCGCCGAGTATTTCAACAAGCACCTGCTGGGCACCCACAACAACGTGATGGAGAACGGGCACGGTGCGGATCAGCACCCGGAGGTCGTCGCGTGGCGCGACGAGGCCCCCGAGGGCAAGCTCGACCTGCTCATCACCTCGGACTTCCGCATGACCTCGTCCACGCTGCTCAGCGATATCGTGCTCCCGGCGGCCACCTGGTATGAGAAATACGACCTGAGTTCCACGGACATGCACCCGTTCGTCCACGCCTTCACGCCCGCGATCACCCCACCCTGGGAAGCGCGCACGGACTTCCGTATGTTCACCGACCTGGCCCGCAAGATCGGTGAGTTGGCCAAGGGCCGCCTTGATGTGCGCAAGGACCTAGTGGCGGTGCCGATGCAGCACGACACCCCCGGCCAGATCTCGCAGCCCGGCGGGACCGTGCCGGACTGGCGGGGCACCGACCTGCCAGCCGTGCCGGGCAAGAACCTGCCCCTCCTGGCCGTCGTTGAACGCGACTACACGGCGATCGCGGACAAGATGCTGACCGTCGGGCCGCTGGCCGACGAGTTGGGATTCACGACGAAGAACATCACCTACGACGTCACCCACGAGGTCCACCACCTCGCCCAGAAGCACGGCGTCTTCCCGTCGGGGGCGGCTGCAGGACGTCCCGCCATTGACAGCGACGAGCGGCTGGCCGAAGCCATCCTCACGTTCTCCGGCACCACCAACGGCGAACTGGCCGTGCAGGGCTTCAAGAACCTCGAACGCAAGACCGGCCGTCGCTTGGTGGACTACGCCGCCGGGGCGGAGGAGAAGCGCGTCAGCTATCTCCAGGCGCAGCAGGCGCCACAGCCGGTCATCACATCGCCGGAGTGGTCCGGCTCCGAGACCGGGGGCAGGCGCTACGCCGCCTTCACCATCAACACCGAGCGTCTCAAGCCCTGGCACACCTTCTCCGGGCGAATGCACTTCTTCCTGGACCACGACTGGATGACCGACGCCGGGGAAAACCTGCCGATCTTCCGGCCGCCGTTGGACATGGTGCGCGACTACGGCGAACCGGCACTCGGCGGCACGGAGGAGCGGGCCATCACGGTGCGCTACCTGACGGTGCACAACAAGTGGGCCATCCACTCGCAATATCAGGACAACCCCTTCATGCTGACGCTGGGCCGGGGCGGCTCACAGGCCTGGCTCAGCGTTGAGGACGCGGACGCCATCGGCGTCGCCGACAACGATTGGATCGAGCTCACTAACGCCAACGGGGTGTTCGTGGCCCGCGCCATCGTCTCGCCCAAGCTCCCGACGGGCGTCGCCTATGTGCAGCACGCCCAGGAACGCGTCGTCGACACCCCGAAATCGCAGGCCACTGGTCGTCGCGGGGGTATCCACAACTCGGTGACGCGGATCCTGCTCAAGGCCACGCACCTGATCGGCGGCTACGCCCATCTGGCCTATGCCTTCAACTATTTGGGGCCCAGCGGGGTGCAGCGAGACATCGTCTCGACGGTACGCCGCCGTTCACAGGAGGTGACCTACTGATGACCAAGCGGCGTCGCGTCATGGCCCAGGTGGCCATGGTCATGAACCTGGACAAGTGCATCGGCTGCCACACGTGCTCGGTCACGTGTAAGCAAGCCTGGACCAACCGGGCCGGCACCGAATACGTCTGGTTCAACAACGTCGAGACCCGTCCAGGGCAGGGGTATCCGCGCACCTACGAGGATCAGGCGAAGTGGCAGGGCGGTTGGGTGCGCACCAAGTCCGGTCGTCTGAAGCTGCGTTCCGGAGGCCGCTTCAAGAAGCTGCTCAGCATCTTCGCCTCCCCAGTGCAGCCGGGGATCGACGATTACTACGAGCCTTGGACCTACGACTACGAGAACCTCACCACCGCGCCCCTCGGCGACGATTTCCCCGTGGCGCGCCCGAAGTCGCTGGTCACCGGCAAGGACATGGCCATCAAAATGTCCCCTAACTGGGACGACGCCCTCGGTGGCATCCACGAGACCGGGCATGACGATCCCATCGTCAAGAAGCTGCGGGAGGAGGCCAACCTGCAGATCAAGTTCGAGTACGAGAAGACGTTCATGTTCTACGTGCCGCGGATCTGCGAGCACTGCCTCAACCCGTCGTGCATGGCTTCCTGCCCCTCGGGTGCGATCTACAAGCGCACCGAAGACGGCATCGTCCTGGTGGATCAGGACAAGTGTCGGGGCTGGCGGCAGTGCATCACTGGTTGCCCGTACAAGAAGATCTACTTCAACCATCGCACCGGGAAAGCGGAGAAGTGCACGTTCTGCTATCCCAGGCTTGAGGCCGGGATACCGACGGTGTGCTCCGAGACATGTGTCGGTCGGCTGCGTTACATCGGCATCGTCTTGTACGACCCGGATCAGGTTACGCGCGCGGCGCTGGCCGATGACCGGGACCTGTACCAGGCACAACTGGATGTGATGCTCGACCCGAACGACCCCGAGGTCATCGCCGATGCCCGGGACAGCGGCGTCCCCGCCGACTGGATCCTGGCGGCGCAGCGCTCGCCCGTCTATGCGTTGATCAAGCACTTCAAGGTGGCGTTGCCGCTGCACCCGGAGTATCGCACCATGCCCATGGTCTGGTATGTGCCGCCGCTGTCGCCCGTCGTCGACCTGCTCAAGTCGCAGGGCCATGATTCGGAGGCGGGCGGCAACCTGTTCGGCGCCATTGATGCGCTGCGGATCCCCGTGGAATACCTGGCCGAACTGTTCACCGCCGGGGACACCGATGTGGTCACGCTCGTGCTCCAGCGGCTCGCAGCCATGCGCTCCTACATGCGCGACGTCACCTTGAACCGAGAGCGGCAGCCGGAATTGGCTCACGCCGTCGGCATGACGCCCGAGGCCATGGAACAGATGTACCGGCTGCTGGCCATCGCCAAATACGACGAGCGCTATGTCATCCCGCAGGCCCACTATGAGCGGGCCCATAACCTGGAAGAGATGGCCTGCGCGCTTGACTTCGAGGGTGGCCCCGGGGCGGGCGGTACCGGCCCCTACGCCAGTGCGATGGGCAACGTGGTGCCCGTGACCATTGAGAGCTACGCTGCTGCCAAAGCCCGGCGCGGGGGGTGAGGTCATGGAAACCACGGTGGTGTTCAGTGCAGCGGCCCTGCTGCTGAGCTATCCCGACGAGGAACTGCTGTCCCGGCTCGACGAGGTCGAGGTGGCGCTGGCGGACACCCGGGTCGCAGACCTGTTCGCCCCGACTCTCGCCCACCTGCGGGGGCGCCCCCTCACGGATGCGCAGGCCTGGCATGTGCAGGAGTTCGACCTGTCCCGGCGGCATGCGCTGCACCTGACCTATTGGACCGACGGGGACACGCGCCGCCGCGGCGAAGCACTGGTGCGTTTCAAGCAGGTCTATCGCGACTCCGGGCTGCTGGTGGACCTGCACGGAGAGCTACCCGACTACCTGCCGATGGTGTTGGAGTTCGCCGTCGGACAGCCCGACGCGGGGCTGCGTTTGCTGCACGACTACCGGGTGTCGCTGGAGTTGCTGCGCATCAGCCTGGCTGAGGATGACCTGCCTCAGGTCGGGGTGGTCGAGGCGGTGTGCCGGATACTTGGCGGGCCGTCACCCCAGACCCGGGCCGAGGTGGCGAAGCTCATCCAGGGCCCGCCGACCGAGACCGTCGGCCTCGGAGCCGATCTGCTTCCCTATCCCCAGATCATAGGACACTGAGATGCATGCGCTGCTGAACACCGAGAGTCCGGTCACCGGGCTAGACATCTTCCTGTGGGGCGTTCTCCCGTATCTCACAGCGGCGGTGCTGATCGGTGGCACCGTGTGGCGCGCCCGATACGACCAGTTTGGTTGGACCACCCGCTCCTCCCAGCTGTACGAGTCGAAGCTGCTTAAAGTCGCCTCCCCACTGTTCCACTTCGCGATGCTCGCGGTGTTCCTGGGGCATGTCGTCGGGCTGCTGGTGCCGAAGGCCCTGACCGACTGGGCCGGGATCAGCCAGGAGATGTACCACGCGGGTGCCCTCTACGGCGGTGGCCTGGCGGGCGTTGCCCTCGTCGTTGGCCTGGTGATGCTGTTGTGGCGCCGGTTCGCTACGAAGTCGGTGGTCCGGGCGACGACGCTCAACGACAAGCTGATGTACGTACTCATGGCGACGGTGATTGGGGTGGGCATGGTGGCCACCCTGACCGGCGACCACACCCCCGAGGGTCATCACCACAACTACCGCGAGACAGTATCGGTATGGTTCCGTTCGCTGTTTACTTTCCAGCCGGACCTGGAGGCCATGAAAGCCGCCACCTGGCAGTTCCAGACCCACATCGTGCTGGGCCTGGTGCTGATCGCCGCCGTTCCCTTCACGCGGCTGGTGCATGCGTTCTCCGCGCCGGTGCATTACCTGTTCCGGCCCTACATCGTGTACCGCTCGCACAGCCCACGCGACCGCGCCTCGGCCACCATCAAAGGCCGGGGCTGGGACCCGGTGGGCACCCCCGACAACCACAGCAGCCGTCGCTGACCCCACTTCGCACCAAGAAAGAACCACGTGAGTAAGCACCTGATTGAGGTTGACGCCGTCCACGACACCGGCCCGGGCGCCGTGCGGGTGGTGACCATGTCCACCATCGCGTTCACACTGATGTTCGCGGTATGGCTGATGTTCGGCATCCTCGGCATCCCCATCCAGGAGGAGCTGGGGCTGAGCGACGAACAACTGTCCTGGATCTCCGCCTTCGCCGTGTTGAACGGCTCCATGTGGCGGCTGCCCGCGGGGATCCTGACCGACCGGATCGGCGGGCGCCGGGTCACGCTGTTCATGCTTTTCGCTACCGCGATCCCCGCCTATTTCGTGTCCGTAGCGAACAACTACGTAATGCTGCTGGTGCTGGCCTTCCTCGTGGGCTTCGCCGGCAACCTGTTCTCGGTGGGCACGGCCTGGAACTCGGCCTGGTTCGTGAAGGACCGCCAAGGCCTGGCGCTCGGCATCTTCGGAGCCGGCAATGTCGGCGCCTCGGTAACGAAGTTCATCGGGCCGGCGCTGATCACCGCCACATCGGGTGCCGTCTTCGTCTTCGGCGTCCAGGGCGGCTGGCGTCTCATCCCGGTCATCTACGCCGTATTACTCGTCATCGTGGGCGTCGTGACGTGGCTGGTGGTGCCCAGAGTGGACCGGGCGCCCGGATCATCGAAGCCGATCCGGGAAATGCTGCAGCCGTTGCGCCACATCCGGGTGTGGCGATTCAGCCTCTATTATGTTGCCGTGTTCGGCGCCTACGTGGCGCTGTCGGCGTGGCTGCCGAAGTACTACACCGACAACTTCGGCATCAGTCTGCGAGACGCTGGTCTGCTGGCGGCGACGTTTATCTTCCCGGCTTCGCTGCTGCGGCCGTTGGGCGGGTGGCTGAGCGATCGCTGGGGAGCCCGTGGGGCGATGTACTGGACGTTTGCTGGGATGCTGCTCACCAGCGGTCTGCTCATCATTCCCAACAACATCATCACCCTCGTGCCTTTCGTCCTCTTGGTGTTTCTGCTGGGGTGTGCCATGGGCATCGGCAAGGCGGCCGTCTACAAGCACATCCCCGAGTACTTCCCGGACAACGTCGGCTCCGTGGGAGGGCTCGTCGGGATGCTGGGCGGCCTCGGCGGCTTCGTGCTGCCGCCGCTGTTTGCCTACACCAAGACCTGGTCTGGCTTCCCGACGAGCACGTTCGTCTGCCTCTTCGCGCTGGTGGCCGCCTGCGCCATCTGGATGCACGTGACGATCCTCCAGATGCCGCGCCAAGGCACAACGAAGTCGGCTGCCGCAGTCGTGGCGGCCACAATCAATGAGGATGGTGAATAATGAGCACCAAGCTAGCGACGGATGGCGACTGGCTCCGGCAATGGGACCCGGAGGACGAGGCGAAGTGGGATAAGAAACTCGCCTGGAACACGCTGACCGTCACCACGGTCAGCCTCACCCTGTGCTTCGCTGCCTGGTTCCTCCCCAGCGCGCTGGTTCCGAAGCTCACGGCTCTCGGGTTCGACATCGACAAGGCTGGGCTGTACTGGCTGGCGGCCATGCCCGGCTTGTCGGGTGGACTGCTGCGTCTGGTGTGGATGGTGCTGCCCCCCATCATGGGTACCCGCAAGATGGTGACGCTGACCACCGCAGCCCTGGCGCTGCCGCTGATCGGCTGGGCCTTCGCAATCCAGAGCGTCGATACGCCCTACTGGGTGCTGATGCTGCTGGCCTTCCTTGCGGGCATCGGTGGCGGCGCGTTTTCGGGATTCATGCCGTCCACGTCGTTTTTCTTCCCGCGCAAGGCGCAGGGCACCGCCCTTGGTATTCAGGCCGGGGTCGGGAACTTCGGGGTCTCGCTGGTGCAGTTGCTGACCCCGTGGCTGATCGGCTTCGGGATGGTCGGGTCGGCCCAGTTGGTAGCGGCGCCCGGCGGCGGGACGCAGGAGGTGTTTTACCAGAATGCGGGGCTGGTCTATGTGCCGATCGTCCTGGCAGTGACCATTTGGGCCTACATCGTGCTGCGGTCCGTGCCAGTGAAGGCCAATATCCGGCAGCAGTTCGACATCTTCGGCAACCAGGACACCTGGTGGATGACGCTGCTCTACATCATGACCTTCGGTACTTTCTCCGGACTCTCGGCCCAGTTCGGGTTGCTGATGGGCAACCTTTATGGCTCGGGTAATTCGGCCATCGTTGCTGACGGGCAGGTCCTCATCGACGGCTATACGGTGCCGGACCCCGTCGCCTACGTCTTCCTCGGGCCGCTGGTGGGGGCCGGGGCGCGCGTGCTGTTCTCGCCTCTCACGGACCGGATGGGTGGGGCGATCTGGACGCTGATCTCCGGCGTCGGTCTCGTCGCGGCCATCGGTTTCACGATCCCGGCGCTGACCCCCGACACCTCCAGCGCTGCGGCCCTGCAAGGCGGGTTTAATCAGTTCCTGTGGGGGATGCTCGCCATCTTCCTGTTCTCCGGGATCGGCAACGCCTCCACGTTTAAGCAAATGCCGATGATCTTCGAGCGCCGCCAGGCCGGTGGCGTGATCGGCTGGACGGCGGCCGTCGCCGCGTTCGGTCCGTTCCTGTTCGGCGTGGGCCTGTCCATGCTGGGCGCGGTGGTGTTCTACTGGATCGGTGTCGTCTGGTGCATAGCCTGCATCGGAATCACGTGGTGGCGCTACGCCCGCAAGGGCGCAGCGAAACCCAGCTGAGGGTGACGCCTTGAACTGTGATGTCGCCGTGGTGGACACGTACATCGACTGCGACGCCCTGCTGCGCCAGGTTCAGGATGTGCGGGCCGGTGCCGTCGTGAGCTTTGCGGGTGTGGTGCGCAACCACGATCACGGGGTAGCCGTGACCGGCATCGAATATGTTGGCCACCCATCCGCCGAGCAGGTGCTGCGGGAAATCGTGGCCGAGTTCGAAGGCCGGGTGCATCGCATCGCCGTGCAACACCGCGTCGGGCGGCTCGGGATCGGCGGGGTGGCCCTATACCTGGCCGTCGCCGCGTCGCACCGCAAAGAGGCCATCGCCTGCCTCGACGAGCTCATCGACCAGATCAAGGCGCGCCTGCCGATCTGGAAGAAGCAGTTCCTGGTCGACGGCACCCACGAGTGGTTGCAATGCCCCTGACCTCCGAGCAGCGGGAGCGTTACACCCGCAACATCGACATCGTCGGCCTTGGCGCCGAAGGCCAGGAGCGGCTGCTAGCCTCAGCCGTCTTGGTGATTGGGGCCGGGGGGCTGGGTTCGGCCGCCCTACCGTATCTGGCGGCGGCCGGGGTCGGGCGTATCGGAGTGGTCGACGGCGACATCGTTGAGCTCAAGAACATGCAACGCCAGGTGCTGCACACCTGCCTGGGGTGGCCGAAGGCCAACTCGGCGGCGGAGCGGCTGGTGGCCTTAAACCCTGAGGTGACCGTCGAGGCCTTCCAGGAGTATCTGACCTTTGAGCGCGCGGCCGGGCTGTTTCCGCAATTCGATCTGGTGCTGGACTGCTGCGACACCTTCGCCGCGAAGTTCCTGATCTCGGATGCGGCGGAGCAGTCAGGGACGCGGCTGGTGTGGGCCTCTGCCGTCGGGATGCAGGGCCAGTGCAGCGTGTTCGGGGTGCCGGATGTCCACGGCGACCGGCTGTACCTGCGAGACCTCATCCCCCACGAACCCCCAGGCGACGCCTATCCGAAGGCCACGGACATCGGGGTGCTGGGGGCCATGGTGGGCCAGCTGGGCACTCTCCAGGCCACCGAGGCGATCAAGCTGCTGGCCGGGTTAGGCGAGCCGCTCGTGGGGCGGGTGGCGGTGCTTGATGCGTTGCGGTCGCGTTGGAACTATGTGCCGCTGAGGAGGTCGCGATGAGATCCGTCGAAGAACACCTCGCCCGGGTGCTGGGGCTGGTCACCCGCCTGGCAGCAGACGTCTGCCCCATCGGCGCCGGGGACGGCCGGGCGCTGGCGGAGGACATGCCCGCCCGGCTGCCCGTGCCACCCTTCGACAACTCTGCCATGGACGGCTTCGCGGTGCGCTCCCAGGACCTCAACCCCAGAACGGTGCTCCGGGTGGTGGGCGACATTCCGGCTGGGGCCCGCGACCTGCCGCTGGTCGGGGCAGGGGAGGCCGCCAGGATCATGACCGGGGCGCCCCTGCCACCGGGGGCTGACGCCGTCGTTCCCGTGGAGCTCACCGACCAGCCGACCGGGGCGGCTGCCCTGCCACCCGAGGTTCGGGTGCTGGAGCCGGTGGCGGCGGGTCGACACGTGCGCCGTCGCGGCGAGGACATCCAGCCCGGGCAGGTCGCGTTGCAGGCGGGGCTGCGGTGGGGCCCGGCGGCAGCCTCGTCGGCGGCCTCCGTCGGTTATGCCGCTGTGCCGCTGGTGCGACGGCCTCGGGTGGCGGTTCTCGCGACGGGCTCGGAGCTCGTCCCGGCAGGCGAGGCGCTAGGCCCCGGGCAGATACCCGACTCGAATTCGTTGCTGCTGGCGGGGCTGGTGCGGCAGTTCGGGGCGGAGGTCGCCGTCGCGCGGGTGGTTTCGGACGACCCGCGGGAGTTCGCGACGGCGCTGACCGCAGCCGCCGACGCGGACCTCGTGCTGACGACCGGCGGGGTCTCCGTCGGGGCCTTCGAGGTAGTGCGGCAGGTCACTGAGGGCGATATTGAGTTCGCGAAGGTAGCGATGCAGCCCGGCAAACCCCAGGCCAGTGGCCTGCTATCCGCCGGGGACGGGCGGCGGGTCCCGATGCTTGGCCTGCCCGGAAACCCGGTGAGCGTGTTCGTGTCGGCCTGGGTGTTCGCTCGGCCGGTGATCGGTGCGCTGGGCGGGTGGTCAGCGTCGCTGGAGATCTTCGAGGCGGTGGCCGCCGATGGTTGGTCGGGGCCTGTGGACCGCACCCAATACCTGCCCGTTGTCTTCACCGATAACGGGGCGCTGCCGGTGCACCGTCTTGGCTCTGGTTCCCACCTGGTAGCCAGCCTCGCGTCCGCCGAGGCGCTGGCCGTGATTCCCGTCGGTGTCTCCCAGGTGTGCGCCGGGGATCGCGTCGCGTGTTTTAGGGTGTGACCCCATGGAGTTCACTCACCTAGACGGTCGCGGACAGGCCCGTATGGTCGACGTCACTGCCAAGCAACCCACGGTCCGCACCGCTACCGCGGAAGCTGTCGTCCGCTGCTCTGCCGAGGTGGTGGCGGCCCTGCGCGACGGGACGGTGCCGAAAGGGGACGTGCTGGCCGTGGCGCGTGTCGCCGGGATCGCCGCCGCGAAGAAGGTACCGGACCTGTTGCCGCTGGCTCACGTGATCGGGGTGCACGGCGTCGTCGTGGACGTCGAGGTGCTGGATGACGGGGTTGCGATCTCCGCGACGGTGCGCACCGCGGACCGCACCGGCGTGGAGATGGAGGCGCTGACGGCCGTGACGGTCGCGGCCCTCGCCGTCGTGGACATGATCAAGGGCATCGACCGCCTAGCCGAGATCACCGGCGCCCGGGTCGTCGCGAAATCTGGGGGACGGTCGGGCGACTGGAAGCGCTAGCGCGAGGCCGGTCGGGTGAGGTCGTGATCGGCGCCGTCGAGTTGCTCGACGAGGTGTTTTAGCAGCGGGCCGGTGACGGCGATGGTGTCGCGGGCGCCGCCGCGGGAGCCAGGGGCATTGATCACGACGGCCCGCGGGTCGCCGTCTAGGACGCCCGCGACACCGCGGGAAAGCAGGGCGCGCGGTTCCTTCTGGGCGCCGACGCGCCGCACCTCCTCCATGAGGCCGGGGATTTCGTAGGTGAGGAGGCCACGCACGGTTTCGACGGTGACGTCGGTCGGGCTGATGCCCGTGCCGCCGGTGGTGAAGATGATGCGGGCGCCGTCGCGCTGCGCGGTGAGTACGGCGTCCCGGATCAGTTCAGCGGAGTCGGGGACGATGACCGCTTCGGCCACATCAAAGCCCAGGTCGGTCAAGGCGGAACGGAGGATCGGGCCGGAGCGGTCCTCGTAGACGTCGCTGGCGGCGCGATCCGAACAAGTGATGACGGTGGCGCGTGTCATAACCTCACCCTACCCAAGGGCCTTATTTCCGCTTTCGCGGATGATAAGCTCAAATTTATGGAGAAAATACGGATATCTGCTGCGGCGGTGCTGCTGGGTGTCAGCGACGACACAGTGCGGCGATGGATCGAAGCCGGTCGGCTCAAGGCCGAACACGACGAGGCAGGGCGACGGGCCATCGACGGCGCGGAGCTGGCCCAGTTCGCCGTCGAACTGGCCGACGACTCGCTGAATGCCATGGATGAGGGCCTGGGACGGCGCTCGGCTCGCAATCACCTGACGGGCCTGGTCACCAAGGTCACCTCCGACCAGGTGATGAGCCAAGTTGAAATGCAGTGCGGGCGCTACCGGATCGTGTCCCTGATCTCCACGGAGGCGGTCCAGGAACTCGGCCTCGAACCCGGATCGGTTGCCACCGCGGTCATCAAGGCAACCAACGTAACCATCGAAGGACGAACCAAGTGAAACGTATAGCAGCCCTCGTGACAGCCCTGCTCCTGTCCGCCTGCGGCTCGGCCACGCAAGGCCAGGACACGACGACCCCCGCCACGGACAGCCCCAGCCCCACGATCTCCTCCCCGGCCGGGGACAGCACCACGGAGGGGGTCGTCGTGTTCGCGGCTGCGTCGCTGAACAAGGTGTTCCCCGAGATCGCGCCCGCCACCTACTCTTTCGACGGCTCCTCCGGGCTGGTTGACCAGATGCAGGGCGGCGCCCCCGCCGATGTGTTTGCCTCTGCCGATCAGAAGAACATGAACAAGGCCGTGGCGGCCGGGCTGATCGACGGCGACCCCGTCATGTTCGCCACCAACCACCTCGTGCTCATCACCCCAGCCGACAACCCCGGCGGCGTCACCGGCCTCGACGCCTCGCTGGACGGCAAGAGGCTCGTGATCTGTTCCGTGGAGGTGCCATGCGGCGCCGCGACGGTGAAGCTCGCGGAGAAGACCGGCATCACGCTGCAGCCGGTTTCCGAGGAGTCCAAGGTCACCGACGTGCTCGGCAAGGTCTCATCCGGCGAAGCCGACGCTGGGATGGTGTATGCCACCGACGCGACCAGCGCCGGTGAAGCCGTCCAAACCTTCGAGATTCCCGGGGCGAACGAAGACCCCAACACCTATTGGATCGCGAAGGTCAAGAACGCCAAGGATCCCGCCGGGGCCGATGCGTTCATCGCGAAGATCACCGGGGAAGGTGCCGCGGTGCTAGCGAAGTACGGCTTCGGCCCAGCCCAGTGAACCAGTTCCCTAGGTGGGCCTGGGCGCCCTTCGGCATCGGGGTGCTGCTGCTGGTCAGCCCGCTGTTGGGGATGCTCGCCCGGGTCTCCTGGGCGCAACTGCCCGCGTTGCTGACCTCGCAGCGCGCCCATGATGCGCTGCGTCTCAGCCTGCTGACCTGCACGATCTCGACGCTCCTGGTCGTTGCTATCGGGGTCCCCGTCGCGCTCGTGCTGGCCCGCAGCGGCGGGTGGTGGACCTCGGCGATCCGCACCCTCGTCACGGTCCCCATGGTTCTGCCACCGGTCGTCGCTGGCCTGGCGTTGCTGGTGACGTTTGGGAGACGCGGGCTCGTGGGCGCGCCGCTGGCAACTGTCGGCGTGGAGGTCGGTTTCAGCACGGCCGCGGTCATCATCGCTCAAGCCTTTGTGTCATTGCCTTTCCTCGTGGTGTCCCTGGAGGGGGCGTTGCGTTCCTTCGGAGGGCGTTACGAGCGGGTGGCGGCGAACCTGGGGGCCAGCCCGAACCGGGTGTTTTGGCGGATCACCCTGCCCGTGATGGCCCCGGCCCTGGCCTCCGGGGTCGCGTTGTCCTTTGCCCGGGCGCTCGGCGAGTTCGGGGCCACCTTGACCTTTGCCGGGTCGTTGCAGGGTATCACCCGGACGCTGCCCTTGGAGATCTATCTGTTGCGTGAATCGGACTCGGATATCGCGCTGGCGCTGTCGCTGGTGCTCATCGTGTTGGCGGTGCTGATTGTGCTGCTGTCCTCGCGACTGCGGGCTTGGGGGCAACGTGACTGAACTGTTGCGCATCGACGCCGAGGTGGCGCCCCGTGACGTTCGAGTGAGTCTCAATGTCGCGGAGGGGCAGACGCTGGCCGTCGTCGGACCCAACGGCGCCGGCAAGTCGACGCTGCTGGAGCTGGTGGCGGGGTCGCTGCGCTCGACCGCCGGGGCGGTCTGGGTACGCGGGGTGGAGGTCTCCGGTCCGCGCCACCACCTGCCCCCGCACCGCCGCCGTGTCTCCTATGTTGAGCAGCGACCCCTGCTGTTTCCCCACCTAGACGTCCTAGACAACATCGCTTTTGGACCGCGGTCCCGGGGCGTGCCGAAGACCGAGGCCCGGCGCCGCGCTCTCAAGGAACTGGCGGCGGTGAACTGTGGGGATCTCGCCGATCGCAAGGCCGGTCAGCTGTCCGGCGGCCAGGCCCAGCGGGTCGCGCTGGCGCGAGCCCTAGCCGTCGATCCTGACGTTGTGCTCCTAGACGAACCTTTCGGGGCGCTCGATGCCACCGTAACCCCTGAACTGCGTCGCTTGCTCCGGGAACGCCTGACCGGGCAAACGGCGGTGTTGGTGACGCACGACCTCGTCGATGTCGTGGCCTTGGCCGATGACGTGGTGGAGCTGTCGGAGGGCCGGGTGGTGTCGCACGGCCCGGTCGACGAGCTGTTTCAGGCGCCCGCGACGTCGTTCTTGGCTGATTTCGTCGGGGTGAACCTGCTGCACGGCCAGGGCGACGGCGACCGGGTGCGGCTGGACGAGCACACGGTCGTCACGGGTGGGGGCGGGCCGGTGCACGGGCCGGCGCGGGCCGTCTTCGCCCCCGCCACGGTGAGTCTCTTCCGCCGAGCCCCGTACGGCAGCCCACGCAATCAACTAGATGCCGTTGTCATCGGGTTGGAGGATCGCCGCTTCGGGCAGCGGGTCACCCTTGAGATTGCGGGGCAGCGATGCGCCGCCGACGTCACAGCCGCCGCAGCAACGGAACTGGGCCTACATGAGGGAATGCGCCTAGTTGCCGTCATCAAGGCCACGGAGGTGGGCTTGCATCGTGGCCTGGAAGCTTGGGTTAGGTAGTGGAGGAGGGCTTCGAATCTTTGAAACCCCGGGTCATGTCATCTTTTCGGCTAGGTGTCGGCGCGTCGCAGTCTCTGGGGTTGACGCGCAGGGCCGCCGTCGACGTACGGTGAGGCAACTTTGAATCTAGTGGGGAAGGGCAGAGGATGAAATTCTCGATGGAAGAGGGCACTCTGGTCCGGCTGGGGCAGCGAAGTCAGACTGAGTCGGAGGACTTGACAGCGCTGGTGCGACGTCTTTTCGAGGCGGCTGAGCCGTTGAGTGGGGTGGTGAATGGACCCGCACGCGCCGCCATCGACCGCTATAAGAACAGCATTGACGAGATCGCGGCGGCGCTGAATGGGGCTTTGGCGGGGATCGTCGGCTCGATCTCGCAGCAGAATCAGGCGTTTGTGACGGCGGCGGAGGAGGGGGCAGCCGCGCATGATCGCGCGGAGAAGTCCTCCGACTTCAGCAGCGCGGCGTTCCTGCAGAGGATCGGCCCCGCCTGATTGGTGGTGCCGGTTGCTCGTGGTGGTGTCGTGAGAGAAGGAGTTGATGGATGACGAGTGGCAATCAGATGGATCGGAACGACTACAGCGTTGGTGCTTCCCAGGCTGCCCAAGCGAATTTCGAGGCGGTGGCTAGCCAGCTGGAGGCGGCGCTGGATCGTCGTGACGCCGATGTCAAGCAGGCGATGGCGGAGTACCACGCCGACGGCGTATCGGATCAATACGCACAGTTAGAGCAGCAGTGGAACACGGCGGGGCGTCAGGTGCGCGAGGTGATCAACGGCATCCGCTCTTCCCTGGCGGATAATGACGATGTGGCTTTGCGGGCGTTGTCGACGGCCAGGTCGAGCATCCCCACCTGATGGCGGTTGAGTTCACGCCGCTGGCGGACGAGTGGGGTGAGGACTATTCCTTGTTGCAGTGCTCAAGTGAGCGAGTCACGCTGTCGGCTCCGGTGCGGGCCTTCCTGCACGAGGCCCGCGCCAACGGTGTGAAACCGGTTTTACTGACCCCACAGTCGGCGCATCTGAGCTGGTTCGTTGCGGACGAGTTGCGTTTCGCCGGTGGGTACTGGGCGGTGCACAGTGAGGGCTCGGATGTGTACGACGGGCGGTCGGGTTTTCGTATCGGGTCTATCCCGGCGCTGTGGCGGGACTTCGACCATACTCGGCCGCAGCTGTGGTCGATGAGACACCTGAATCCCCAAGCCAAAGGCGCTTTCTTGTTCGACGTATTTACGCGGGAACGCGCTCTCGACCGGACGTTGGCGGGTGGGGTCGCCGAGCACATGGTCGCTGGTTTGGGCGGAGGCCGACTGGTCTGTTGGGATGTGACCGAGCCGCTGGCCAAGCCCTGGGATAGGCGCAAGGTTACCCTGGCGATGCGTGGCCAAATGCCGGCATCGGAGCGGCATTTGGTGCGCAGTGATCAGGCCGCGGCGGTTAGCATCACCATGGCGCGGACACGGACCGGGCTGCTGGAGCATACCCGGGGCTTGGTGCCCGTCGGTGCCTACGATGCCCCTGCGGGGTTGCGGCCCGGGTCGCCTTTGGCCTTGCACCCAGCCGTCACCGATACCTTGCAGGCGCTCGCGGAGGGCTTTCGTGTGAACGTGGCGATGATTTCGTACTGCGAGGTGACGGAGGATCGCGGGTCGCTGGGTCAAGAGGTGGCCAGGCGTCGCATGGATGTGCCGTTGGCGGTGTTGATTGGGGCCGCCCAGGTGCGGGACCTGCAAATCGAGATCGAAGAGTTGGCTCTCAGCCATGATGTGACCCCCTTGGGGTTGACGCGAGCACCGAGCCTGTTGGTGCGGTTCAGCGGCCGAGACGACCTATGGCATCAGTTGCTGGGTTTCGCTCACGATCTCGATCAGGAGCGTTTGGCAGCGGCATTGGCTATTGAGTTCGACGATGTTTTGAATCTTGAATGGGGATAAGTGGTGTGGCAACGGAGTTGGTGATGCTCAGTTCGATGCCGGTCACGCCCGAAGTCCTAGACCGGGCCTATCGGGCGGTGGGGCTTCGCGGCCAGGCTATTGAATGGCGTGGCGGAGAATTTACATCGTGCCTGTCGGCAGAAGGAGAAAAGCTGCTGCTGGTGTGCGAGGGAAAGCCGCTACACGATGCTGCGGAGGCGTCGGTGGCAGTTGGGGATATGCCTAGCGGGTTCAAGTGGTGGACGGAGATGCTTGTGCCGTTCGTTGACACCGGCTGGGGCCGACGGCTAGCGGAGGGCATCGCCCGTGAAGCTGGTGGATTATTGAGGGAGAGAGTGTAGATGTCAACCTGGAAGATCAACCCCGCGGGCGTTCAGGGAATATTGACGAATGTGGCCGCGGAGCAGCAGGAGCTGGGGGCGGCCTTGAAGGAGGAGACGTTCGAGTCCATCTTCACTGGCATCTCCGGGGTCGGGGCGTTGGTGTCCGAGGTCCCTGCTGCGTTGCAGGAGTTGATGGAGGACCAGAAGGCCAACCTGAACTCGGTGGTGAATAGCGTGGCGGCCGGCGTGAACGGCGTCTCCAACGCCACGCTCTGCTACAACCAGGGGCAAGAGGACATGGCAGGCCAGTTCCAACAGGAGATGCTGCGCTCCGCCCAGACGGGTGATTTTTCGTTTTTTGAACAGCACGGGTACAAGAGGGAGTAACGCATGACCGACCAGCCCCAGTCGTCGGATGGTCTAGTCTGCCCAGACGCCTTCCCCTGTAAGAGCTGGCAGATCAACACCGACAACATTTCTAGCGGCGCAGAGTCCCTGCGCGCCATGGGACGAGACGTCGATGCGCGCATAGACACTATTTCTGGTCATTGGCAGGGGCTTCCTGCCGTGTATGAGGCGCCCGAGCAGGAGAGCGTCTACGCTCTGATGAAACCCGCCGCGACTGCCTCCGAGCAGATTAAGAACACCTTTGGGAAGGCGGCGGATGCTATCGATAGCTTCGCTACCACAATATCCCCGGTGAAGGCAGATTTGGCGTCGCTAGAGAAAGAGGCGCAGGCTTTCCGGTTAGAGGCTCTGGCGGGTTATGACGGCAAGAAATGGACGGAGCACCAGCCCGCGGTGGATCGTAACCGGGAACTGTTGCAACGCTACGCCAACGTCGTGCAAACCTTGACGACGGCCGCCGCCGACTGCGCCAACACGATCAAGGGTTTGGTGACAGGAACCTGCCTGGCTCCCGCCGAGGCCATTTCGGCGGAGGCGATCATGAGTTCCGAGGAGATGATGCCCTGGGGTGCCCCGGTCGAAAAGGACCGCAACTGCGGGGAGTCGGTGCTTCATGGCACCGGCAATTTCCTGAAGGGCACCTGGGAGGGCGCTGCGGCTTTGGGTGGTTTCGGTCCGGATGGCTGGAGCCTGACGAACCTGAAGAACACGTGGGTGGGTGTTGGCGACTTCCTCGGATCGACAGCGTCGCTGACCTCCCCGTCGCTCATCCTGATCAGCGAGGGCGCGAAGCTGTTCGGTAATGATGACGTGGATGCTTGGGTTGATCGTCGCCGTGATGTGGCGTTGACCGGGCTTACTGGGCTGACGGGCTTCGATTACAGGGCTCATCAGGAAGGCAAAGACGGCTGGCATAAGTACAAGAAGGATGGGATTGCGGCATTCACTGAGAGTGCTTTGAATATCGGGACGTTCTTCATTCCCGGGGCTGGGGCTGCCGGCTCAGCGGCGAAGGCCGGTATTGCGGGTACTCGGGTAGGGTCGATGGTGGTCAAGACCGTCAATGCCGTTGGCCATGTCGCGGATTTCGCTCTCCCCGGTGGCGGCTGGCTGGTCAAGGGTGGCGCCAAGCTGTTCGACTTGGGTGGCGACGCCGTCGGCGCACTGGACAACGTCGTTACGGCTGGTGGCAAGGCGCCGAGTGCTCGGCTAGCGCCGTCACCGGATCTTTTGAATCCCAGCACGCCCGTGTCGCGGGCGATGGATCTGACCCAAACCAGCCCTGGGCGCCCGCAGTTGCCGGATGTCGAAGCCCCGCGCACCGGGAGCCCAGGTCTGGGAGATACGGGTGCGCCTCGGGCTCCCGAGGTTACAGGTAATGGATCACCTGGTGGTCCGGGGCGCTCCACGCCCGGCAGCCCTGCACTCGTCGATGATGCAGCCGGTAGTGGGCGGCCACGCCCAGCCGACCCCGATGTCACCGAACCCGGAAAGGCCAGGAACCCAGACCATCGGCCAGAAACGACGCCGGAACCTGAAACCCGCCGGCCCGAGCGAGATACCGAAACACCACGCGACAAGGCCCCGCGCCCCGATGAGCCGGGGGCGCCCCGGGGTGATGATGGGTCGCCGGGCAAGCGTCCCGGGAACGAGCCGGACACACCGACCAGGGACGATCCGGGGGTATCTGGGAACCGCGACGGCGCCGATGAGTCGCCGCAACCCGAACGCACTCGCGATGCTGACGACGCTCGGCCGCGCCCTGAGGTGGAAGAGCTCGCCGTCCGGGATGTGGAGGGTGTGGGGCCGGAACGCGGCCCACGTCCTGAGGTGCCGGAGGGTAAACCGACGCATGGCCCCAACGGTCGCCCTTATGAGTACGACTCGAATGGTCGGGCGCATCTGGAAGGGGATCCGGAGGGCACCTATCGCAGTGAATCGGATGGGCGGCTTCACGAAGAGCAGGGGTCGAGGTATGTCGACGATCCGAACCGTCCCGAGATTGATGGGGTGGAGCAGGCTGAGCGGCTGGACAGCCGTACCGTCGATATGGACGCCGACGTGAAGGTACCTGGCTGGGATGACACGGGCACGACGTTCGCCGAGGATGTCGCTGCCCGCAAAGACCTCCAGCTGCAACACACCCAAGGTCTACACGCCCGCAACAAACTCGCCGAAGAACTCGGCATCGACACCAAAGACTTAACGAAGGAGAAACGTGAAGCTACATTAGACCAAGCAGTCGAAGATGGTAAACTGACCCCCCAACAGAGTGACGAGCTTTTACGCTTGTCAATCCAAGAGAGTGATTCAATGGATGCTCTGCGGTTGGCGTCGGAGAAACTTGGGGAGCGGGCTGCGGACACGCAGCTGGCGTTGAATGGCCAACAACCGTTGTTCGAAGCCATCGGGAGTCCTGGTCCGGGCAGGCTGGATCGGGTCGGGATCGGCGGCGAACCACCCAGCATCACCATCTACGAAGCCAAAGGGGGCGGCAGCGGCCTCACCTCACGCACCGTCGAGGGCATCAAATGCCAGCAAGGCAGCACCGGATACCTCAACGAGCTGACGCGCCTCGATGAGCGATACCTTGCAGGCCTCCGAGACTACCTAAGCAAAGCCACCCCAGGCGACCCTGTAGCTACCGCGATCCGGGAAGGTACAATAGAAATCGAGTACGTGATGGTGCACGCCAAACCCAACGGGACCGTCGTCACCACACCCTTCAAACTCGACCCCACCCGCCTCAACCTACCCAAACCCTAAGAAAGGAAAACCAACCCATGACATGGAACGCACTCACTCCCGAACGCGTGGTTGAACTCGTCCAGTACTGGATCAGCCAGGATTGGCCGTTGACTTCGGATAAGGTTCCGGCTGCGATGGCTGGTGTCGGCTGGGTGATGGGTGAGGATGGTCGGTGGCAGGCTGATTCGGTTCCGCTGGCTCGGCAGAATTTGTCGGCTGTTGCCGGGTATGAGGAGAAGGGGTTGGATCATATTTCCTGGAATGTGACGGATGTTGTTCGGGAGGGTTCGGTTGAACGTGACGGGTTTATGAATGATGCATATGCCGGGTATGTGAAGGCGTTTGGGAAGTTGTGGGGTAAACCGAGGCGGTTGCGGCGGAAGGAGTTTGTTGCGTCGCACTGGGATGTTTCGAATGGGTGCAGGGTGAAGGTGATGAACCGTCATTCTGCTGTGAGTGTGTACATTAATTCCCCGAGGTATGCGCAGGTGTTGCGTAATTTGGAGCGCCGTTGACGTTGAGGGTCGGTTTCACCTTTTGAGGGGAGATTGTTGTGCCGTAGAATGCGCTCAGTGCAGAGCGGGTGGTAGAGCTAGTGCAGTACTGGATCACCCAGGATTGGCCGCTGACTCCAGATAAGGTTCCGGCTGCGATGGCTGGTATTGGCTGGGAGATGGGTGATGATGGGCTTTGGCAGGCGTCGACGGTTCCATTGTTTCGTCAAAGCCTGTTCGCGGTAGGGGGGTATTATGAAGAGCATGGTCTTGATGGTGTTTTGTGGAATTTGACGGATGTTGTACGGATGTTGTTCGGGAGGACTCGGCTGAACGGGAAGCGTTTATGAATGATGTTTTCGTTGGTTTTGTGAAAGCGTTGTCTGTGCTTTATGGTAAGCCGAGGCGGTTGCGGCGGAAGGAGTTTGTTGCTTCGCAGTGGGATGTTTCGAATGGTTGCAGGCTGAAGGTGATGAATCATTATTCAGTGGTTGGCGTGTATGTGTATTCGCCAAGTTATGGGCAGGTGTTGCGTAATTCGGAGCAACGTTGATGTTGGAGGTAGATTCCGCTTTTTGAGGGGAGGTTGTGGTGTCTTGGGCTGCCCTCAGTGTTGAGCGGGTGGTGGAGTTGGTGCGGTATTGGATCAGCCAGGATTGGCCGTTGACTCCGAATAAGGTTCCGGGAGTGATGGCTGGTATCGGTTGGGGGATTGGAGAGGATGGTCGCTGGCAGGCGTTTTCTGATCCGTTGTATCGTCAGTTGGTGTTCGCTGGTGGGGGACACTATGAGGAGTATGGGCTTGATAGCGTGTCCTGGAATTTGACGGATGTGGTGTTGGAAGAATCGCTGAAGCGTGAGGTTTTCATGAATGACGCCCATGCGGGTTTTGTGAAGGATTTGGGTGGGGTTTTGGGTAAGCCGAAGAGGATGCGGTCTAAGCTGGCGGTTACTGCGCGGTGGGAGGTTTCGAATGGATGTCGGGTTGAGATGATGAATGATGGTTCTTCTGTGACTATCTATATCGAGTCGCCGAGCTATGCTCAGGTGTTGCGTAACTCGGAGCGGCGCTAACTGTTAAAGGTCGGTGGGTCGGTTTGGCTTATTGAGGCAAGGTTGGGATTATTGTGTCTTGGAATGCGCTCAGTGTGGAGCGGGCGGTTGAACTCGTCCAGTACTGGATCAGCCAGGATTGGCCTTTGACGCAGGATAAGGTTCCGGCTGCGATGGCTGGTATCGGTTGGGGGATGGGTGAGGATGGTCGGTGGCAGGCTTCGGCGGATCCGTTGTA
>JAUNKK010000064.1 GCA_030532825.1 Propionibacteriaceae bacterium | reverse complement strand
CGCATCAACCCCCACCCATGACAACCCCGCTTACACAGAAAAAATGACAGGCCCGCAAGGTCCGGGACACTCCAGAACTCCACGGGGAGACCCTCATCACCGGGAGGCCGCTGCAACACAGCGACCACCTCGGCCCGCTGCTGGACGGTCAGCTTCGACGCATTCAGGTTCCCCGCATGACCGGTATGGATCGATGCCAACCTGGCCGCATTCCAGTCCCTGACCCAGGATCGGATCGTCGAGACCTGACGTTGCGCCATCTCCGCCACGACCTCAATATCGACCCGTCGTGACAACAACAAAATCGCTTCGGTCTTGGCCTGCATCAACCTGTGTGGGCCACCACGTTTACAGCCTTGCAGGATCTCAAACTCGTCGCCCGAGATCTGAATACCATCCAGACCCGAAATTCTAAACCACACACCTCACAAATCCAGCACATACCGGCACAGAAACAGGGGAAATTTCCGTTACCCCATCACGTTGTCAGGTTTCGTTTAAAGAGAACCATATCAGCAGGAAGTTTCCTGGATCGACTGCGAGGACGGGGGGACCTTCAAGTGCGCGACGGTCAAGGTGCCTGTGGACTACAATAATCCAACAGGAAAGACCATTGACCTGGCCCTAAAGAAACTACCTGCAAGTTCTGGGGAACCTATCGGCTCTCTTTTCCTCAACCCTGGCGGGCCGGGCGGCAGTGGGGTGGATCAAATCACCCATGGCGCCGATGCCTTTTCCTCGGATCTGAAAGCGAACTTCGACATCGTGGGCTTCGACCCGTGCGGCATCGGTCTCTCAACTCCGCTGTCCTGCCTCAGCCCCGAGGAAGCCGAGAAGATCGCCAGTTCTCAGGAGGGTGCCGAAGCTGCCCAGGCGGGGGAGGCGAGGAGGGCTTGAGCGCGCAGGGCTCCTTGGAAGAAGGTGCCGAGCGGAGCAAAGTCTGTGCAATGAACTCGACGGTCCCTGAGTTGCTGGACCACATGGACACTGCGTCGGTCGCTCGCGACTTGGATGTGCTGCGCGGCTTGGCGGGCGACCCGAAGCCGTACTATCTAGGCACCTCTTACGGAACCTACCTGGGAGCTCGCTACGCGGAGATCTTCCCCGAAAACGTTGGGCGGATGGTCCTCGACAGTGCACAAGATCCGTCCATCCAGCTTGCCACGTTGCGCATTGACCAGGCTAAATCTCTCGAGCGGGCGCTGGGTGACTATATCAAGGCCTGCCAGGCCGGCTCTGACTGTGCGCTGACGGGGGACCTCGAGGCGGGCAAAGCCCAGCTCAGGGAGTTCGTCGCGAAGGCGAATGCCACCCCAATCCCGAGTTCTGACCCCAACGCTTCCCTCGACGGGGACACCCTGATTTCGATGCTCAGGCAGCTCCTGTACGACGACCAAGTCTGGCCGGATGTGGACAAGGCGCTGGCCAAGGTTATTCATAGCAATGACGCCACCGACTACTTTGCCCTGTCTGCCCCCAAGACGCCCGAGGAGGATCCGGAGGCAGCGGCCAAGGCCGAGCTCAAGAAAACGCAGAACATGCTCAACGGTCAGGCCATCGACTGCCTCGATTACCCGAAGCAAGGGGATCAGGCCGCGTGGGATGCTGAGGCCGCCAAGATCATGGAGGTTGCGCCCACGATGGGGGAAGGCCTGGCATATGCTGATGCCTTCTGCAAGGGCTGGGGCCATCACACCGACCACCAGCCCACTGAAGTCAAGGCTTCGGGAGCGGCTCCGATCCTCGTCGTCGGTATTACTGGGGACCCAGCCACTCCTTACGAATGGTCTCAGGCGCTGGCTTCTCAGCTTGACTCCGGTCGGCTGATTACTGTTGAGGGCAACGGTCACGGCGCCTATATGCGCCTGGGGGACTGCGTCAACCAGAAGGTCGACGCCTACCTGCTGCGCGGCGAGGTCCCGGCCGGGGATCTCACCTGCCAGGCTGAACTCCAGCAGTAAAGCGCTGGCCGACGGCTAATAAACACACCAAGGTCCGTCCGCGTGATCGTCACGGGGCACGCGGACGGACCTTCGTTCTTCACAGCGCCTGCGACCGAGGCGGCTACTGTAGGGCGCTGCCTTGTAACCCGTATTCGCCGCGACAAACCGTGAACTGCCCCGGGTTCTCGCCCAGCGATCGGCATATCCACTTCGGTGTCACGCTGGTCAAAGGGGGACAGATCGAGTTGAGTTCCACGGGGTCGGTGAGGCAGGCAATGGCGCGTCCGTTCGAGCCTGCCCCCGATCAGCACTACGACGTTTCCCATGATCTTTCCCCCTTATTTGACCGGTGGTCGCTTACTGTGTCATGATCTTAACCAACCAGTGGTTGGATGTCGAGTGGACGGAGGAGCAACCAACGTGCTGAAGGAGGATCAACCGAATGAGGCGAGTTTCCGGCGGGCGCGCACCGACGCCCAGCGCAACCAGCGCCGCGAGCACATCCTCGCCATCGCACGGGAGTTGCTGGTCGAGCGTCGCGTGCCCGATCTCAGGCTGAACGAACTCGCCCGGAGCGTTGGTCTCGCCAAAGCGAGCTTGCTTGGCTACTTCGGCTCACGGGAGGCAGTGCTGCTGGAGCTGGCCCGTCGGGAGTACACGGAGTGGGTGGACGAGCTTGAGTCCGCGGTGGGGCCGCAGACCCCGGCTCAGTTCGCCCACGTGTTGGCCGAAACGGCTACTTCCCGCCCCCTCCTGTCGGAACTCCTGGCCAACCTGATGACCAGCCTGGAACACAACGTCAGCACCGACGAGATCATCGCATTCAAGCGTGCGATGTACGACCAGATCGAGCGGCTGCAGCGCCTGCTTGACGCAGTCACGGGCTCGCTGTCACCCGAGCGGCGACTCATCCTGGTCCCCGGCATCCACGCGCTGATCATCGAATTCCACTCACTGGCCCATCCCTCTACAGCGCTGCAGAGCGCAGCCGCGCTCGACCCGCGCATCCACTGCGGTCTCCCCGACCACACCGGCAGCCTCGCTGCCGCTTTGACCCTATATCTCACAGGCGCTCGCGCCACCGACTGAGAGGCATCCCCCATGCAGTACATCACCCTCAACAACGGCGTCCAGATGCCGATCTTGGGCTTTGGCGTCTTCCAGGTTCCCGACGCGGAGACGGAGGCCGCCGTCTCGGCTGCGCTTGAGGCGGGCTATCGTCTGATCGACACCGCCGCCGCATACCAGAACGAGGAAGCCGTCGGTCGCGCGATCGCGGCATCCGGCATCCCACGCGAGGAGCTGTTCATCACCACGAAGCTCTGGGTCTCTGACGCTGGTGAGGCCCGCTCCCGCGCTGCCTTCGAGCGGTCCCTCGCCAAACTCGGCCTCGACTACCTCGACCTGTACCTGATCCATCAGCCCTTCGGCGACTACTACGGCTCCTGGCGCGCCATGGAAAAGATCAACGCTGAGAGCCTAAGCCGCGCCATCGGCGTGTCCAACTTCTACCCGGATCGCCTCGCAGACCTCATCGCGCACAACGAGATCGTTCCAGCCGTCAACCAGGTCGAGACCCACCCCTTCAACGCGCGCTTCGCCGACCAGGAGTACATGGCCAGCAAAGGCGTTGCGATCGAGTCATGGGGCCCGTTCGCGGAGGGCAAACACGGCATCTTCACCCACCCGACGCTGACCACCATCGGCGAACGGTACGGCAAGTCCCCGGCCCAGGTGGTGTTGCGGTGGCTCGTGCAGCGCGACGTGGTCGCTATCCCGAAGTCAGTACGTCCGGAGCGCATGGCTGAGAACTTCGACGTTTTCGACTTCGAGTTGGATGACGCCGACATGGCCGCAATCGCGACGCTCGACATGGGCGAGTCGTCGTTTGTCGATCATCACTCACCCGAGACCGCCGAATGGATGGCCACGTTGAAGCTGGAGGACTGACATGACTGTCCTCGTTATCGGCGCTACCGGCACTATCGGCCGCGAGGTCGTCGGCAAGCTCTTAGCCTCGGGGGTGAAGTCCGCGCTCTCACCCGCGACGCGGCGAACCTGCCGGAAGCATCGGAACCCGAGCCCGTGCGGACCGCGCTCGCCCAGGCCCGAACCCGCAACCATGGAGAGCACCGTGCGACGTAAGTTCACCTTCGGTGCGGTGGTGTCGCTGACGTTAGCTTTGACGGCTTGTTCCGCGCCAGCGACACCACCTTCCCCGCCGCCCAGGAGTCCGCCATGCCTTCCCAGAGCACTAGCGACGAGGTCGCCATCCGCGAGGTCTCCGATCAGCAGCGCACCGCCATGTTCGCCGGGGACGTCGAGACCCTCGACCGCCTGCTGGCTGACGACTTCGCCCTCACGCACATCAGCGGCTATGTACAGCCCCAGGCGGAATGGCTCGCCCAGATCACCTCAGGCAACATGCAATATCACAACTCCGACGAGGTCTCGTGGAGCGTGACCGTCGACGGGGATACCGCCGTGGTTGAGAACCACTCACACCTTGACGCCACGATCTATGAAACCAAGCGAGTCTGGCCGATCGCCTTCACCTTCACCATGGTCAAGACCGACGGGCGTTGGGTGATCACGCAATCGGTGGCCACCACCTTCTGATGCGATGGGCTCACGGCTCCATCGGGGCCTGTAGGCAACCAACACCCGCATCGGACCAATCTGTCTCCCACATCTGCCATATGGTGCGGTCACATAGCCATCCCATAGCGAATACTCTTTAGTTACTACTCGACAATATCCCAGAGGTGGAAGCATTGCACTCGGATTATGACCGGGGCATGGGAACGCATCACTACTACCCTCACCTGTTATTGTCAGTGGCACTCGCTACACTGACGTCAGGTTTCACAGATTGAAACCACATAGACCTATTCAGGAGTAGTTCTGATGCCAACGTGGCTCTTCATCTCACTGCTGATTTCACTGCCCGCCCTTCTCATGTCCGCGTTTAACGTGATCGGCCTCATCATCGGACTCGCGCTCGTATTAATCGCAAACCCGATCATCTGGATGATCCGCAAGAACAGGTACTTCAACTCCGAGCAGTTCCAGATGCTGCGCGCTCAAATCGCATCGGTCGTCGCTGAGCACAACGAGATCGTGAACTATGTCGCCGAGATTCGCGCGCAAGGCTCCTTCGAACTTGGCTCATCGTCCACGGGGCAGTATGCCCACCTCGCCACATTCGAGAACACCTCGGTGTGGAACTATCGCCGGGATCGCTACGTGGCTGAGTACGCGCCCCACGTGCACAACGCTTCGCTTCAGGTGGTGCGCAACGCGAGCAGGGAGCCGATTAAGTACCTCATGAAGTACTTTCACATCAAGGCCGACAGGGAGACCCTCGCTGACGTGCAGCGAGTAGCCGAAGACATCTCACGTCTGGAGGAGGCTGTCGGCAACGTTCACCGTCGCGAGGCTGAAATCATCGCTAGGATCAATCCGCCAGCCTTCATTCTCAAGCGGTACGCGAACGAGTTCTGGAACCTCATCGGCGTATACCTCTCTCCAATCACGGTCCCCTACCCGAACTACAAGTTCCAGTATGTTTCCGCAGGCGGCAATAGTGGTCAGGCTGTCAACATCCGTTTGGACACTCCGACGCTTGATGCGCTCTCCGAAACTCTTGCGCAGAAGATCCGCTGGGCGAAATCGGCTGCTGGTCAACGGGCGCTCATGACGGCCCGTCTACGAGAATGGATCAAGGGTCGCGACCACTACACCTGCCAAAACCCTTACTGCGGTCTCTCAGTCGCGATGGAGCCGAACCTACTCCTTGAAGTTGATCACATTGTGCCGGTGTCGCGGGGTGGTCTCAGTGAACCCCAGAACCTCCAAACCCTATGCTGGCGCTGCAACCGCACCAAAGGCGCAAGGATGCCGGCTTGACCTCTGCCTAGTCGGAGCACCGAAGCGACGCGGCTCTCCCGTCGTAGGTACTCGGGAACGGGTAATCGGGTTGTACCAGGACAAAACGGCAAAGGCTCCGCCTTCCTGGGCTAGGAAGGCGGAGCCTTGACCCTGGCGGTGACGGTGGGATTTGAACCCACGGTAGGTCTCCCTACACTCGCTTTCGAGGCGAGCTCTTTCGGCCGCTCAGACACGTCACCGCCGACGATCGTAGCCCTTCGCCGCCAGGAGCGCCAAATCTGGGCTGGGACTCAGGAGGCCTGGCTGGCTCGCCGCGGCCCGGGCGTTGGATAGCGGAATTCACCAACCCCGTCGGCGATCCGGTCAGCCAGGTCATGGATCATCTCGTAGTCGTGCACTTGCCGCCGCCAGCTGCGCGGAATATCGACGTCGCGGTAGTACGCGCCCGCCAGCGACCCATAGACCGCCCCGACGGTGTCCGCGTCGTCCCCCAGGTTCACGGCCAGCAGCACCCCGTCCTCGTAGTCATCCGACGAGGCGAACGCCCACAGCGCGGCCTCCAGTGTGTGCAGCACGTACCCGGACGACGAGATCTCCATGCGGTCTTTCACGCGGTACGACCCGCGCAGGATCGCCGCCAATTCCTGCGAGGTCACGCCGTCCGCCAGCTGCTCCGCCAGCTCGTACAACTCCGTCCGATACCCGCCTTGGATGGCCGCCGCGATCAGTTGACCGTAGGCGCCGCACGCCTCGACGCACACCGCCGCCGCATGGGTGGTGCGGGAGCTGTCCGCACACAGCTGCCTAGCCAGCGCCGGATCGTCGCTGAACGCCATCGCCATGGGCGCTAGCCGCATCAGCGACCCGTTCCCGGCGCTGCGCCCGCCGTCGTCCTCACGGTAAGGCTCCCCCGTCGCCTCGAACTGGTCCAGCGCCCAAGCCGTCTGGTTTCCGATGTCAAAACAGCGTCCCGTGCTGCTCAGGTACCCCTCACGACGCCACCGCACAAACCGCCGCAGCTGATCGACGGGGTCGTAGCCGCCGGTCTCCACCAAACTCACCGCAATACACAGCGCCATCGACGTGTCATCCGTCCACTGCCCCGGCTTCAGGCGGAACACACCCCCACCGACCATGTCGCCCACCGGCGGGTAGCTGTCCCGCGACTGAAACTCGACGGTAGTGCCAAGCGCATCCCCCACCGCGAGCCCCAGCAGGCTCCCCCGGATCCGTTCCCGCTCCTCGCTACTGACCATGCCGCCACCCTACGAGATCCCGGGTCCGCCTCCTCCGTTACACGGCCGCGCCGGGACATACTGGAGCTATGGGGCGCAGGACGACGGGAAGGGTGCGGGCAGCCGATGTGGCCGCGGCCGCCGGAGTGTCCACGACCGCGGTTTCGTTCGTGCTCAACGGGCGCGATGCAGGCAACATCTCCCCCGCCACCCGGGACCGCATCATTGAGGCCGCCCGGGAGCTGGGCTACGAACCCGATCACGTGGCCCGCAGCCTGCGGCGCCGCTCCACCAGTTCCCTGGGCCTGGTGACCGACGCCATCGCTTCCTCCCCGTTCGGCGGGCGACTCCTAGCGGCAGCCACGGAAGAGGCCCACCGCGCCGCGCACATGCTGCTCATCATGGACGTGCGCTACCGCCTCGACCTGGTGCCGGAGGCCATCACCGCCCTCCAACACCGCCAGGTCGACGCCCTGATCTACGTCAGCATGGGCTTCACCATCCTGGAGACCGCCCCCGCTGCCCGCATCCCCCTGGTGCTGACGAACTGCACCGCCAACTCCCCCGACGAGGTCAGCATCATCCCCGACGACGCCGCCGGGGCCGTCGCCGCTTTGACGCATCTGGCCAGTCTGGGACACCGGCGGGTCGCGATGCTGGGCGGGCACCACGACCCCACCCGCCCGCCCGGCGAGGAGGGCAACGTCTCCGGCCCCATCCGGTGGGAGGCCTTTCACGCGGCGGCCAAGGATCACGGTATCGACGCGCGTCTCGTCGGTGAGGGCTGGGCCATCAGCGACGGCTACACGGCCGCGCTCGCGGCCTGCGATGTCTCCGCGGAGCAACGGCCGACGGCCCTGTTCGCCACCTGTGACCGCGTGGCTCTGGGCGCGCAACTGGCCCTAGCTCATCTGGGCCTTGAGGTGCCGGGCGATGTCTCCGTCATCGGCTTCGACGATCAGGAGGCCCTGGCGGAATGCACGGTCCCGCCGCTGACCACCATCGCCCTGCCGCACGCGGCGATGGGCGAGACGGCGGTCCGTCTGGCCCTGGCCCTGGCCAACGGCGACCTACCCGACCCGGCGCGGCTGGTGCTGCCGTGTCCGCTGGTGGTCAGGCAGTCGACGGCTCCGCCGCCCTGATCCCGTTACGGATTCGTTGGCCCCACCTCGCCGATCTCGGCGGCGGCCCCGTCGGGCAGCCGCAGCGTCCACGGCTCGTCCGAGCGCCACGTCGACGGGACCCCGCCCCGCGGATACAACTCGACGACATCGCCGTCGACCCACAGTTCCGTCCCGGCGGGGGCCGTCACGTCGCCGAAGGCGGAATGCGTCAGCTGCGCCTCGCCCTCCCGGATGCGCAGGCAGCAGCGGCCGGTGAGCCTCACCTCCCCATCGGTGAGGGGCGCCCACTCGGCGACGAGCGCGGCCGCGGCCGCCGGATCCACCTGGCTGACCACCACCCCGTCGCTCAGGGCGAGGCGACGGGGCAGGGTGAGACATCCCGCATGGTCGCGGGCGCCGGGTTCCTGTATTAGTTGCCGCACCCATCCGATGAGCAGCGGCGCCCCGTCGGCGACCGTCACTTGGGGGGCGTAGAAGTCCGACCCGGCATCCAGGAGAGCCACGGACTCGGTGACGAACCTCAACCCCTGGTCGCCGACGGGTTCCAGTTGCCCGACAGCGCCGAGCACACCGCCGAGGACTCCCTTGTCGTGAATCGATAGCACCAGCACCCACCTGTCCTCGACCTGCACCAGCTGCGGGCACTCCCAGATATCGGCGCTCGCGACCTGGGCTAACGCCGGGTCGTCGGCCACGAGCAGCCCCAGGTAGCGCCAGGCCAGCTCATCGGTGCGATCGAACAGCAGCACGACGGGGCTGCCGTCGGTGCGGCCAGCCCCCAGGATGGCCAGCCGTCGTCCTCCGAACTCGAACAGGTACGGGTCGCGCATGATGGCGATGTCGTCGCCCCGGGGGGTCTCGGCCACAACGATGGGCGGCCCCCACGTCACCAGGTCGTCGCTGCCCCATCGCAGGCACACCGTCGACTGCCCCGATGGGTCGGCCACCGCGGAGTAGACGACGGCGGGCCGGTCCTGGCCCGGCAGGTACACGCCCGACCAGCAGCCGTGCGCATCGGGGCCGCCGGGGGTGGGGCTGAAGGCGACGGGGAGCAGCTGCCAATTCGCTAGGTCGCGGCTGACCGCGTGACCCCAGGCGATCTGGTCGTGGCGGGGCGCAGCGGGGTTGTGCTGGAAGAACACGTGCCACTGCCCGTCGATGTGGGTCATGCCGTTGGGGTCGTTGAGCCAGCCGCTGGCGGGGCGCAGATGATAGGTGGTGATGGGTACAGACATGGTCTCTTTCATGGTTGTTTCAGCGGTGGGAACCGGCGGTCAGGCCCTCGCGCAGCGTACGCTGCCCAAAAACAAACACGGCGAACGCGGGGATCATGGAGGTCACCACACCCGCCAGCACTGTGGCCACCGACCCGGTACCCATGTTGCCCTGCAGCGACACTAGGCCGAGTGGCAGGGTGAAGTTCTGTTCGCTGATGGTCAGGATCAGGGGCCGGAAGAACTCGTTCCAGTGGAAGTTGAACGCCAGGATGCCGACGATGGCCATGCCCGGCAGCGCGAGCGGCGCATAGATGGACCGGAAGGTCCGCCACGGACTGGCGCCATCGATTTCGGAGGCCTCCCCCAACTCGGCAGGCAGCCCCAGGAAGTACTGGCGCATGAGGAACGTGCCGAAGGCCGTGGGGACGGCGGGCAGGATCAGCGCTAGCAGGGTGTCGGCCAGCCCCATGCCGCGGATCAGCATGAACACGGGCACGATGGTGACCTGCATCGGCACCATCATCGTCGCCAGGATCAACGCGAACAGGCCGTTGCGGCCGCGGAACTCGAAGCGGGCGAACACGTACCCGGCGAGGGCCGACGAGAGCATCTGGCCGACGGCGATCAGCGCGGTAACCAGCACCGAGTTGAGCACCAGCAGCCACATGTCGACCTTCTCGAACACGGCTGGGTAGGAAGAGAAGTCGAGTTGGGTGGGGATGATGGATCCATCGGCCGACAGCGACTCGTTGGGTGGCCGCAGCGACGACAGCACCGTCCAGATCACGGGGGTGAGGGTGACCAGCGCGGCGAGAATCAGGATGACGTAGGTGGCTATGCGTTTCATGTCATCACCTCAGCCGTAGAACACGAAGCGACGGGACAGGCGGAATTGGAGCGCGGTCACCAGCATGATGATGATGGTCAGCACGACCCCGATGGCCGAGGCCCGGCCGAACTCCAGTTGCTTGAAGGCGGACTCGTAGATCACCATGACGGCGGTGCGGGTGGCATCGCCGGGCCCGCCCCGCGTGAGGACATAGGGCTGGTCGAAGATCTGCAGGGCCGCGATAATCGCCATGACGGAGGCGACGAGCGTCGTTGGGCTGACCAGCGGGAACGTGATCCGCCAGAACTGCTGCCAGCTGGTGGCCCCGTCGACCTGCCCGGCCTCGTAGACCTCCTTGGGGATGGCGGCCAAGCCGCCCAGAAACAGCAAGAACGAGAACCCGAAGTTCTGCCACACGTAGACCAGCACGACCACGACCATGGCGCCGCCGCCGGAGGTCAGCCACGGCACGTTGCCGATGCCGAGGAGGTTCAGGAGGTGGTTGACTACGCCGAAGTTCTCGTTGAACAGGTAGCTCATGATGATGGACACCGACGCGGCGGACAGGATCAGTGGGAAGAACAACACGGAGCGGAAAAACGACTTCACCAGCCGCGGAAGCTTCCCGCCCACGAGCACGGCCAGCGCCAGGGCGACGGTGAGTTGCAGCGTCACCGCGACGACGACGAACAGCAGGGTGTTGCCGAAGGAAACGCGGATGGTGGGATCGGCGGCGATGTGCACGAAGTTGCCGAGCCCCACGAACTGGGGGGCCGTGATGATGTCCCACCGGAAGAAGGCCAGCGCCAGGGACGCGAGGATCGGCAGGAATGTGAACAGGCCCAGCCCGATGAGGGTGGGGGCCAAGAACAGCCAGATCAGGGGGGTGCGTTTCATGGGCCTACCTCTTCAGGGCGCGGTTTAGGTCCTCGTCTAGGCGGGCGAGGGCATCGGGCAGGGCGGCGGCGGAGCCGGTGACGGCGCCAGGCACGTTCTTGATGAGGGCAGTTTCGACGGCGGCCTGCTGCGGCGGCGCGGGGATGGGTGCGCAGGGCAGCCGGTCCAGGGTGTCGTAGAAGACCTTCCAGTGCGAGGGCCCTTTGCCGGAGTAGAAGGCCTCGTTGCACATCGAGCGGCGGGTGGGGGTGGTGTTCGGGGATGGGAAGGCTAGCTCCATGCCGGCCCGGGAGGTGCAGAACTTCACCCATTCCCAGGCCTCGTCTTTGCGCCGTGAGGTGCGCAGGATGGCGTAGCCGGCGGCGCCAAACTGGTGGCGTTGGGTGCGCCACTGCGGGAAGAAGGCGACGTCGTAGTCCTGCGGGGTCAGCCCGGCCTCGATGAGGCCCTGCACCCAGAATCCGCCCGCGGGAGTCATGCCGATGCTGCCGCCGGAGAACTGGCCGACGAGTTCGTTGCCGCCGCCCTGGCTGGGGCTGGTGCCGAGACCCTCCTCGACGAGGGCCCGCACGAACTCAAAGGCCTCAGCCACCTTCGGGTCGAGGGCGTTCGAGGCGCGCCACCGGTAGCCGCCGGACAAGTCGGCTTTGGCGGCCGGGTAGAAGCGGTCCCACAGCCAGTCTCCGCCCAGGTATTTCTCCTCGGTGAGGAAGCTGGTGTCGTTGCTGTAGAGCCAGGGAACGATGCCACCCCACAGCCGATTGGTCCAGTAAAACGACACAAACCGGGCATCGCTGCCCTGCCTGAGCTGGCGGGCCACGGCAAGGAAGTCCTCGTGGGTCCAGGTTTCGGCGGGGTATTCGACGCCAGCGCGCTGCATGGCGGCTGTGTTGAAGTAGAGGTTTGCTGCGTTGAAGTCGATGGGCAACTGGAATAGCGAGCCCTCATACATGAACGCCTCGATGAGGCTGGGGTGCACGTCCGAGAAGTATTCGGCCACCTCAGCGGCATCGCGAGTGACGAACTCGTCGAGCGGCTCAGCCAGCCGTTCTGCAAATAGCTGGGCGCCCTCCGTCGCGACGACGCAGGCGTCCGGCGGGGTACCGGCCGCCACCATGGTGAGGATCTTCGCGAAGAAGTCGGCCCAGTCCGCGCCTTGGACGGCCTGGATGCGCACCGGAATGTCGGGGTGGACGGCGTTGAAGGCGGCCACCAGCTCCTGCCGGGCTTCGGCGTCCTGGTTGGTGCCGAGGATAGCGATGGTCAGGGCGTCGTCGCCGCGCCCCGGGATGTCAGCCGCGGTCAAGCGCGGCCATTGGGTGGTCAGCAGCGCCAGGGAGCCGATGCCCGCGGCGCCTGCCAGCACCCCTCGTCGGGTCAGTTGAGTCATCTTTGATCTCCTACCTAATTCGATTTAGGTGCTTTAAGTGTGCGCTTTCGCACCACCGATGTCAAAGGTCCTAGTCACGCCTCAGAATCCCAAAGAATCCCGCCAGCAGGGCCTCACACTCGGCTCGCAGCACGCCCGAGGTGACACGGGGCCGGTGGTTGAGCCGCGGGTCACGCACCACGTCGAACAACGACGCGACCGCCCCGGCCTTGGGATCGAAAGCCCCAAACACCAGGTGATCGATCCGGGCTGCGACCACAGCCCCCGCGCACAGCGTGCAGGGCTCCAGGGTGACGACGAGCGTGCAGCCCGTCAGCCGCCACTCCCCCAGCCGCTCGGCAGCGAGGCGGATGGCAACGACCTCGGCATGGGCGGTGGGGTCCCCGGTCAGTTCCCGCTCGTTAGCGCCAGTCGCCAGCACCTTCCCGTCCGGGCCGAGGACGACGGCCCCGACAGGCACCTCCGCCCGCTGCCCCGCCGCCCGGCCAGCCTCTAGGGCCAGCCTCATCCAGGGTTCGAAGCGGCGCGCCAAGGCTCAGTCATCGAAGGACTCGACGGCCCGCTCGAACACGTCGGCGATCTTCAGCCGCCGAGTGATCTGTAGGAGCAGCTCGTCGGAGTCCTCGTCGTAGTCGGTGGCGATGGCTTCCAGTTCGAAGCTGTGCAATCCGTTCGCGGCGAACATCTCTAGGTCCCCCACGGGCGCTGGCTCGTCGTCCTCGTCGGGCAGTTCCTCGCCCAGGTAGTCCACGACGTCGCGGGCGATAGGCCAATCATTGGCGGCGGTCACGTCGCTGAGGAGCACCTCCACGGAGCGCCCGCGCACGCGGCAAATCACGAAGAACTCCCCCGCAATCGACACGTAGCCGTCGGCCCCGGAGTCGCCCGGCAGGCGGCCAAGCTGGCGGATCAGCTCGTCGAGATCGTTGGCCAGGTCGAAGTCCAGCGGCACCGCCGTCGCCTTACCGTCCTCCCGGTAGAAGGCCACCACGAAGTCGACATCGTCTTCCCCGGCGTCCTCTAGATCGTAGTCATCGAAGGCGTCGTCATCGGAGTCCTCGTCGGCGTCAGGGGCGCGGTCGTCCTTCAGGTCGAAGGGCTCGGCATCTTCGTCAAATGCGTCCACGGCGGTCTCCTCACGGCTGGGCTAAGAACCCCATCTTTCCAGATTGGAGCCGAAGACACAGCCTCAGGGACAGATCTTCTAAGGATCCACGTCCATGTGGGAAGGTGGGGCTGTGGAACTTCGCGTTATCTCTCATCCGCTTGTCGATCACAAACTGACCGTGCTCCGGGATCGCAACACCGAACAGCCCACATTCCGGCGGCTCGTCGAGGAACTCGTTACCCTGCTGGCCTACGAGGCCACCCGCGGCGTCCGGGTGCGCGAAACCGAGATCGACACCCCCGTCGCCCCGACGACCGGGACAAAGCTGGCGTCGCCCGCGCCACTGGTGGTTCCCATCCTGCGCGCTGGGCTCGGGATGCTCGACGGCATGCTGCGGCTAGTGCCGACCGCGGAGGTCGGCTTCCTGGGCATGATCCGCGACGAGAAGACCCTGGAGCCCACCACCTACGCGGAACGGCTGCCGCAGGACCTGTCGGGGCGGCAGTGCTACGTGCTGGACCCGATGCTGGCCACCGGTGGGTCACTCGGCGAGGCCGTGAAGTTCCTCGTGGGCCGGGGCGCGGACGACATCACGTGCATCTGCCTGCTGGCCGCACCGGAGGGCATTGAGCGGATTCAAGAACTGCTGGCCGACCTCCACGTGCCCTGCACGCTGGTGGTCAGTGCCGTCGATGAACGCCTCAATGATCACGGCTTCATCGTGCCCGGGCTCGGCGACGCGGGGGATCGGCTGTACGGGCTGGCCGACTAGCTCACCAGCGGCAAGCGAACAGCCCGCCCTGAGCGGACGGGCTGTCGCGGCCTAAGCTCAGTTGCTGCCCGTCAGCTTGGACGCGCAGTTCTTGGTGGCCTCCTGAATGGCCTCCTCGTCCTCCTTGGCGACCTTCGTATCCTTATTGGCGTTGCCGTCCGCAATCTTCTTCAACGTGTCGGCGCTCAGCTTGTCATAGGTTTCATCGACCAAGCACTCGGCATAAGGCTTCATCTTCTCCTTCTGCTCGTCGCTGATCCCTTCGCTGGCGTAGTTTTCTCCGAACTTCAACCAGCCCTCAACGACGGCCTCCTTGCTGGGCTTTCCAGCACAGCCAGCGGCTCCCAATGCGATGGCAGCGGACGCCAACACTGCGACGGCGCCCTTCATAACGCGAGACATCATGAGTTTCCTTCCTCGCAGGGCAGGCGGTTTACCCCACGTCATTTCAGCCTAACGGGAGACCGGGTCAGCGGTGAAGTATGCGGGTTAGCCGTCGGTGAGCTTGGCGGAGCAGGTGGCCAGGGCGTCTGTGAAGGCTTGGTTGTCCTCGGCAGATACCGCGTCGAAGCTCTCAGAACTGATCTCGCCGTCGGCGATCTTCTTCAGAGTCTCGGAGCTGACGTTCCGGTAGGCCTCGTCCACCAGACAGGTGATGAAGGCCTTGTTGGCTTCCGATTGCGACTCGGTTAGCTCCCCTTTCTCCTGCGCAGCCTTGATCCAGCCGTCGATGACGGATTCTTTGCTGGGCTTGCCACTGCATCCGACGGTCCCAAGAGCGATGGCTGCAGCGGCCAGAACACCTACGCCAGCCGTGATCACGCGGGGGTTCATGGGCTTCCTTCCTGGCGAGGCCTGCGGCACCCCGCGCCGAGCCAGCCTAGCCAGCCGCCGAACCCAAACAAAACCGATAAAGCAGAGGAGGGGCGGCACGACAGCGTTGCTGAGGTGCGCCTTGGCGGGGCCCTACCCATCAATAATTGAAATGCTAATTATTTCCTGAAGTCGGTTTCACTGCGCTGCGGCTCTGTCCCTGTGAACCCCCAGAACGAACCCTGGGCAGGGATAGGTCAGTTGAGCACCAGTACTTCGCTGGACCCGCTCAGCACCCAGGCGCGTCGCTGCGGACCCTCAAACTGCAGCATTTCGTATCCCGCCAGGACCACGATCTGGCGCGCGATGTGACCAGTGAGCGCATCCGTGCAGACGATCGGGCGGGTCTTTTCGGTAGGTCCTAAGCGATTATCGCGTTCGATGAGGCACGGGTTGCCGTCCGTGTCGAAAAACCCGTCCACCGAGTCAACCGAGAAGCGCTCGTCGAGGAGGAATTCTCCGGTACGCCAGTTGTAGACCTTCAGGCGATCCCGCTGGGTTCCCATGATCCGGTCCCCGCTCACGCTCCACGAATATAGATCTAGTGGCGTGGCGTTTAAATAGCTTTATGGTTTGGTGGGATAATGAAGCATGG
>JAUNKK010000063.1 GCA_030532825.1 Propionibacteriaceae bacterium | reverse complement strand
ACAAAAAATATGGCATTGACTATAAAGCACGCTGTTGAGTTCTCAAGAACCGGATGCCACCGCGATTGGCGGCCCGGTAAACCTTATCGGATCAGTTCTGGATGTCAAATCCGTCCCTGAACCGCTTTAGTTGTACCTAACGATCTTACTCTCGTTTCCGGGAGCTTGACCACCTTACTCCCTTTTCACCTTCCAGACAACTCCGGTGGAATCGTCGTTCCGGACTCGCTGACGCTCAAAACCTTGAGTGGGATCTCTTTGATCGCACACTCGTCTTGGGTGTCAGCGATGGGGGTTCCCCTTGGACCTGGAGTCCAGGCGCTCCATGAGGCGAGTGGGTACATTACCCGCTCCTTCTCGCCGACGCAAATCCCGGCCCCTCGCGTCTGAACCGGGTTCATGCGGGGCGTTGGCTGCCGTGGCTACTCAGGGTCCAACTTGGGACCTGTGACCACACATCGCAGCGGCCCAGTTGGCAGCGCCGGGGCTGTGGTTGGGCGGCGGGCCGGGTCGGGAGCATGCTTGATGGCATGACCGAGCACCAGCCAATCCGCCAACGCCTTGTCCTCCGCGGCATCTCTAGCCGCGCCTGGGAGCATCCCGCCGACCGCGGCGCCCTCGTCGCCCTACGCCGACTTCAGGGGTTCGACACATTCGTCCGCAAACTGTCAGGTTTCCTCAATGAGCGCATGGTCAAGATGCAGCTACTGGGCTCCTGCGTGCGCGTCTCCGAGCGGCAGTTCCCCACGGTGCACCGTCTCTATACGGAGGCAGCGACAACACTCGACACGCCGTCGCTGTTCCCGCTATACGTCAAGGCGGACCCGACGCTCAACGCCGTCACGATTGGTATTGATAGCCCAAAGATTGTGCTCAATTCCAGTCTCCTGGACCTTCTCGACGACGACGAGTTGCGCTTCGTGCTGGGCCACGAGCTTGGGCACGCGCTCAGTGGCCACGCCCTGTATCGGACCTTGCTGACCTACATCGTCTCCCTGACAACAGCTTTGTCCGGTGTGCCGTTCGGGGCGCTGGGGTTGCAGGCCATTCGTGTCGCACTCGCCGAATGGGCACGCAAGTCCGAACTCAGCAGCGACCGGGCCGGCCTGCTAGCCACCCAGGACCTGCCGGCAGCCATCCGGGTACATATGAAGATGGCCTCAGGCGGCAGGCTGCAGGACCTTGACCAGACGGAGTTCCTGGCCCAGGCCCGCGAGTACGAGGAAACCGAAGACCTGCGGGACTCCATCATAAAGCTGCTGCTGGTCGAGGGCGCCACCCACCCCATGAACGTCGTGCGAGCCGGGGAACTGCGGCGTTGGGTCGATTCGGGAGCCTACGCGGAGATCCTGGCCGGGGACTACCCGAGGCGTGCCGACGACAAAGACGCCAAAATCTCCGACGAAGCCGCCGCGGCCGCGGATTCCTACGCCAAAACCTTCAACGAGAGCGAAGACGCGCTAGCCAAGCTGCTACGCGATGTCGGCGGCGGAGTCAGCGGGGTAGGCCGGTGGGTTGCCGGCAAGTTCCGTGGCAACTGAGTACGCAGCTATGGGACCCCGACGTGCGATCGGTTCTGCCCGGTCTAGCTGCGGCTTGTTGGTGAGAGGACGGGCGAATGTGGCGATGGATCGCGTTGGTAGTGGCGCTGAGTGCGCAACTGCTGGGGCTCTATCTGCCAGGATCGCCCCAGCCGAGCCGCATACTGATCCCGCACTTGGACCATGTTCCTGGCACCCGCTGTCGATATGCGGCTCTTGACCCGTGCCTGGTGGCCAGTGGCGCTCCTCAGGTTGCGCGCGCCGATCAGCGAGTTCATCCAGGTGCGCTGGGTTGCCTTTCGGTCGGGTGACATCTGGGATGTCGTCGCGAATCTGCCTGGGAGTAGCCGTCGAGGTGGGGTTGGTACGTACTGACCTCGCCTGGGGCTATTTTTGAATACGTGAGACGGTTATTCCACAGCGTTGTTGGTTTGCTGATCGTTCTTGGCGGGACATGGCTACCTGCCCCTGCCCGGGCGTGCGCTTGCGGAGCCGTCATCACAAACTCTGACGCGGCCATCGACTCTGAGACCGCACTGATCGTGCGGGACGGTTCCCACCAGCGAACCGACATGGTGATGCACCTCGACGGCGAGGCCTCCGAGGCAGCGTGGATCATGCCGCTGCCACCAGGCGGGACGGTGAGTCTGGGCGACAAGTCGCTCTTCGAGTCCCTGAAGGAACTCACCAAACCGCGGCCGACTTATGAACTTGAGTTCTTCCCAGACGACCGGGCGGAGGGTTCCCAGTCCCTCCCAAGCGCAGCGGCGAGTGACCCACAAGTCCGCGTTGTCGGGATCCAGACCGTGGGCCCATTCGAGGTGACCACTCTGGAGGGCAACAGAGCCGACGCGGTCACGGACTGGCTAGTGGCCAACGGGTTCCCAGGGCGACGCGATGTGGAGCCGACCTTCCAGGAGTATCTGGATGCCGACTGGCGGGTGATCGCCGTCCGGTTGACGCCTGGCGAGGAGTCGTCGGCACTAGCCGGGGGACTCGACTCGCTTCGCCTGGAGTTCGATTCCCAGGAGGCGATCTATCCCATCAAGCTGTCCCGGCACGCCAAAACCAGGCAGGGAGTGAAGCTGTATGTGCTGGCTGATCACCGAATGGAGACGCAGGGGCCCACCGAGAATGCCTTCGATACCCGGGTGAAATTCGCCGCGAAAGTGCCCATCGACACGTTGAACCTTGGTGACGGAGAGCGCTTCCTGACCCTGATCGAGGGCAGCTTTGAACCAAAACAGATCGTCTCCGACATCCAGTTCACGCAGGCCACGACGGATGAAACCAACGTCCCAACTTATGTCGTAAAGCTCCCTATTTGGCAGGCCTACCCCGTCGCGTTGCTCGTCGCTGCTGTGGTCGCGCTGAGCACGTGGCTGTTGCTCCGGCATCGTAAGCGGGTTCAGTCACACCAGCTGGGAGTCCGCTAGCAACCACGGCTCCAGACCATCGACGGACTCCAACCGACAGCGAACCACGGCCGACTCAGCCGGATCCTGGGCCCGATCTGCGTGGCTCAGCCATGCCCTCAGCCAGACGATCGCCGCGACGGGAACCCCAGACGCCTGCTTGCCGCATCCCTTCCGGTAGGGCCATCCGCGTCCCGAGACTTGACTTCGATACAATCGCGATATATCGTTGACGTATCGAAAGAAAGGATCGATCATGACTAAGCATCGTCATTCACACGGGCACCGGCCCGAGTCTCACCCCCACAGTCCCTTCGAAGGCCCGTTCCCCTTCCCCGGACCTCCGTTGCCCGGCGGACACGGCGAAGACGACGACTTCCACGGACGTCACCGCGGCCGTCGGCCCCACCCTGAAGGGCCTGAAGGGCCCGGCCGCCCCCCGCACGGCAGCCATCCTCCCTTCGGCGAGCCCCCGCACCACCGGCATGGGGGCCGCGGACGCCGTCGCGGCGAGGTCCGCACTGCCGTCCTGTTGCTCCTCAGCGAGGAATCCATGCACGGCTACCAGCTGATGCAGACCATCGCGGAGCGCACCGATGGTGCCTGGTCACCCAGCCCGGGCGCGATCTACCCCACCCTCAGCCAGCTGGAAGACGAGGGGCTCGTGGTGGTAGACGGCAGCGGGGGCCGAAAGCAGGCCTCACTCACTGAGGCAGGCCAGGCCTACGTCGCGGAGCATCGCGAGCAGTGGTCCAGCCCTCTCGTCGCGGGGGATGGCCCCAAGCTGCGGGAGCTCATGCACTCCCTGGGCGACGCGGTGCGGCAGGTCGGTCGCAACGGCACCGACGCGCAGCGCGAGCAGGTAGCCAAGGAGTTGACCGAGACCCGTCGTCGCATCTACCTCATCCTGGCCGAGGCCGAGTAGCCCCGTGCGCCGCGCATTCGGCGTCCCGGCCTTCCGCTGTGCGGTTGGCCCTATGGTTGAGCAGTGAGCAAGCAGAAACCGGCACAAGTAGTCAGGCCCCAATCCTTCACGGGCGGGAAACGTTATCCTTCGCCCGATGTGGCCCGAGGGTTCATGCTGCTCCTCATCGCCGTCGCCAACGTCCCGGTGTGGCTTGCGATGTTTCCCGACACCGCCGAGACGGGGATGCTCGACCGGGTTTGGCTGTTCATCCGCACTCTCTTCGTAGATCACCGCGCTTACCCCCTGTTCGCGATGCTGTTCGGTTTCGGCCTAATGGTCATGGTGCGGCGGCGACAGCAGGCGCATGTCGTCGCCCGCACCGCCGAACTCGACGCTGCCTACCCCAATCTGCCGGCAGAGTCCCGAAACGCCTGGCTGCGGGACTTCGCGGAGGAGGGGACACTCGATGCCCGGCGCCTGGTGCGGCGGCGCGGCTGGTGGATGCTACTGTTCGGCGCGGCCCACGCTCTGTTGTTCTTGGGCGACATCATGGGGGTATACGCGGTCATCGCGATTCTGTTCGCTGGTTGGATCGTGGGGCTTAGGTGGCGTCGCATGGTCGTGGCCACCGCCGTGCTCACGCCGCTGGTCTGCCTCGTGCTGGCTGGTCAACAGTGGGCGATCGCCACTGGCAGGGCCCCTAATCCGGTGGAGTCCAGTTACCATTTCCTGCTTGGCCCTTATTATCCGCTCATCAGCCTCGTGCTGTGGGGATTCGTGCTGGTGGTCTCGCCCATCGCAGCGACGCTGATTCCCGCCACGTTCCTGGGGGCGTATCTGGGAACGACGGACATCCTCACTCGACCCCAGCGCAGCCGGCGGCTGCTGCGGCAAATGGCGGTGGGTGGACTAACGCTGGGAGCGTTGCTGGGCCTTCCGCGGGCCTTGTACATCGCCGGACTATGGGACGGGAGTCAGATGCTGCCCGTTGTCGTCCACGAGCTCAGCGGTCTTTTGGGCGGTTTGGGCTGGCTGGCGACGCTGGCGCTGTTCGTCGGGGCGGCCAAGGAGCGCACCGCACGCCTGCGGGACGTTCTGGCGGCTGTCGGACGTCGTTCGATGACGGCTTATGTCGCCCAGTCGGTGTTCTTCGCTCTGATCTTCGGTCTACTGGGGCTGTCGGGCATCCGTTCAGTAGGCCAGGCGACCGGGATGCTCATTGCCGTCGCCGTGTGGGCCATCACCGTCGGGATCTGCCAGTTGCTGGAGCGCTCGGGTGCACGCGGGCCCCTGGAGGTTCTCCTGCGCAGGGCTGTAACCCGCAGCGAGAAACCACGGACGTGGCCCCCGGTCGTCGGCGATTCGACGCAGTGAGCTAGGGACAAACCGAGGCATGTTGGGGCCTCCCACGCCGGAAGTCTGACCACTCCCAGCGTCGGGAGGCCCCAACCCCCCTCACCGCAACGCCCAAAACCCATCCCCTAAGCTACGACGAGCCGATCATGATGATCCGACTCTTCGATGTCCCTAAAAGGGAGATAGCGACGCCTCTCACCGAGAAATACTGCCTCTTTTCCCAATTATCTTGACAGCCCTAAGAACTCTGCAGAATATGCGAACATCAGCCTATGCCTAGAACGGGTTTCTCGTCCCTTATTTAACCTGCCTGAAACCCACTCAGATACTCAGATATGGACGGAGAGCTTGTCTTGAATAAGGAAAAATCGAAATACTTCCACCCCTTTCACCCCCGCAACTCCCAAAATGAACATTTATTACTTGTCAACACAATGTCAGTTCAGCGGATCCGCTGTCAAGTATGATTAATCATACTCAATACTAAGGAGATTATTCACGTGACCCCCTTCATGGGGTAATGCTGAGCTGGCAAGGGGTTTTGCCCAGCCACAAGGCGTCGTGAATAACGCCCTAAGATGTGGCAAAGCATGATTTGGATGCAAATTGAACAGCATGACGACAAGCCCAAGAAAGGTCGGCCTTGTCGGGCACCAAATGTGGGCGCCTCAATCCGCGAGCCGTGGGGCGGATAGCACGAGCAGGGGCTTAGGCCATCGCTTCATCTCGCAGCAGCACTCGCCTGTCGGCGTCCGCATAGAAGGAAGCCAGCTCCCTGCGTCCCGGCGGCGATAGCCGGATTACCACACGGTTTCCCTTAGCGTTTTCTAGAGTCTCTACCGCCTGGGCAATCACCTTGGCCCGCGCTTCTTCAGGGAGCTTCGCGGCGGCACCGCGGTCGTCGAGCAACAGCACATCTACTCCCCGCTCGCGGGCCGCCCGGGCAGCGGGCACGACCGGCGTGTCGGTGAAGAACGGGGCGCGGGCTTCATCTCTCAACTCCGCCTCTAGCAGTACCGCTTCCCGGCGCAACTCAGCCGTGAGACTTCCGCCACTGGCGACCTGCTGCAGCAAGGGGTTAGCACGGCGCTTCGCTGCGGTGACGATCCGGATCATGGTCATATCCGAAACCTCATGGGCGCGGCGCTCGGCTTGGAGCTCTGCGTTCCGGCTCTCGATCTCGACCAGCTTCTCGATGTCGATCCGGCAACGCCAAATCACGATATGCCAAAGGCTCAAGCCGACGATGTGGCCAAGCATCAAGGTGAATGCCAGCAGTAAGGGTCGGCCAGTCGTCATCGCCCATAGGCCCGCGGTCGCGACGAGGACTGCCATTCCTCCCCAGGCAACTTGCGGCCGTTGGCGCATCAAAAGGCCGTAGCAGATTAAGGCCAGCCCTCCGGAGGACCAGGCACTGAACCCTGGCCAACCATGAGCGTTGATGGGCCACAGATTGCCAAGATGGCTTATGGCCATAAGCACGAGGATAGTCGTACAGGCCCAGTTGGGGATCAGTGCCTCAGGCCACGACCGCAACAATAGGTATCCGGCAAGTCCCAGCGCCAGCCAGGAGATGAGGATGGGAGAAGGCTGCCGATACGCACCAGCCTGCAGTTCGAGCAGCGCGAGCACCGCGTGGATGATCAAGGCATAGCCGCCGACGACCCGCGCTCCCACAGTTTCCATGGAAACAGACTGCGGCCAACTGTCCGCGGCACCGCCCAGGACTGGGGCAGGCTTGGGCTGTTCCGCAACCGCGGCCCAGTCGATCGCCACGGTGGTACCACGCCCAGGCGACGAGTCAATAGTCACTGAGGCACCGACGTCATGAAGCCTGGCCACGATCGAACCACCAATCCCCAACCGCCCTGCTCCCTGCGGAGGCACAGAAAAGCCGCAGCCATCGTCGGACACGGTGATCCGCAGCCTGGACGACGAACTCGCCAGTTCAACTCGCCGCACCACGCCTTCACCCGCGTGCCGCACCGAGTTGCGCACTGCCTCCAGCGTCGCCGCCAACAATGCTTGACCTACTTCCGCATCGACCGGGATTTCCGCTTCAGCATGTGTGATGACACGAATGCCCGAATCCACCTCCGCCACACACACGGTGATGGCTGCGAAGAGCCCGGAGGAAATCTTCAGCGTCGCATCTGGTGTCTTAGCATCCAAGCGATCCAGGGCCTGACGGGCAGGCTGCCGTAGCCGCGCCGAGTTCTCAAGCCCGCCAGCCACAGAGATCAAAACCGACAAGACATGATCGTGGATCAGCGCGAAGCTACTGCGCATCGCCCGCGACCGGGCGCGTTCTACCGCCAACAAAGTGGTTTCTTGCCGACGCCGTTCTAGAGCCACATCCAGGTCGTGCGCCCGGTCCAGCGCCCAAGTCAATGTGCCGATTTGGGCAAGAATGACGGCGAGGAACAACGGCGCTTGCTCGGCAGTCGCCATCGTGAACTCCCCGCGCGAGACGGCCATGGACACCATGAGCAGCGGGGTCAGGACAACCACATAGACGACGCTTGCCCGTCCTGTCAGAACAGCAGGCGCAGCGATCCCCATCACCATGAAGTAATGCAGTAGCGGTGTATCGCCAGGCGCTACGTCCGTACCCGCAGGCACCGGCAGGAACGCGACGAAGGAGCTCACCAAAGCTAAGATCGCATAGCCCAAGAGCACAAGGCCCAGCAGCACACGACAGGCCGCATCGGCCAAACGGCTCTCACCATGTAGTGCCGCAGCGGCGCTTGGGCTGGTCCATAAGGCATAGCCCGCTATGCCACTCAAGAGGAGGGGTAGCACCAGCGTAACGGCCATCAGCGCCCAGAACAGCGGGGCCTGGCCCGCCAAAGTGACCACCGAATGCCCCATAACGAGGGTCATGCCGACAGCGACGGCACCCACTGCAACGGCCATCCACCGGAATAGCTGCAGTGAGTTTGGCCCGGCCTCCGAAGCGAGAACCCCAGGCATGGCTCAACTGCTGTAACGGCTGACCAGACCGTCTTCCGCAGCCCGCAGGAACAGATCGACGCGGGAGTCTGCACGGCGGCCGGCAGCTTGATATTTCGCTCGGATCCGGGCTACATAGGTGTCGACGGTGTTTTTCGACAAGCCTAATTCCCTTGCGACGGTTACCGACTTGTTTCCCATCGCATACAACGCCAACACTTGCGCCTCAGACTCGGTCAGACACTCGGCCACGAAATCCCCGTCGGCATCTAGTGCAGCCGCCCAGTCAGGGCTTGCACTTGGTTGACCACACCGCGCGGCCTCGATGGCCTCAATGAGATCACTGACCGGCGCCGATTTGCGTACCACCGCCAGCACGCCTGCCCCAATCGACTCGCGAACTAGATATGGATCGTCGGCTGATGTGTAGACCACGGTGGGCACCCCCGCGTTACTCAGCTCTATCACGTTTTGGCTGGGAGTACTTCCGTCGGCTAATCGCAAATCGAGCACTACTAAGTCAATCCCGGCCAGGTCCACCCCACGTAACGAAGTGGCCCATCGAACCTGCCAGGGCAATTCTGCCTCGGCAAAGCGGTGTCGACACCCCTCGGCGATAACCTCATGGTCATCAATCACCAGGATCCTCACTAGATCGCTCACTTGTTCCCCTTCCCTATGGATACCGACGGCGGCACGCTGAAGACATACCCCACCACGAGCATCGTCAAGCAGACCAGCTATCAGTATCACCCGCCAACTGGGTGTTGCCATCAAAACGTGGTATTTCGCTCACAGACACCGCGGCTGGAGGTCGGGGATGCCGTCGCGCCTCGGCGCTGGTTAGGGGTTTGTCGTGCAGAGTGCTGTCACCGGCTGCCGCATAGCCCGATTGGGACGCATAGCTGTGGCTGCTTCTCAGCTACGGCGCCTCGCTTCGCCGGAGCCTTCGGTCCTGGGTCGCCCCAACAGAGTTTTTCGTCACGAGCGCCTATCGTCGTCACTCGTCTCAAACTCTAAGAGGGCGCGCAGGGCCCGCTTGTAGAGCCGGAACGCGAGCCTGCCTTCGTCGGTGAGGGAGAGCCACGTCACTGGGCTACGCCCCTCAATGACTTTCGTGACACGTACATACCCGACTTCCTCCAGTGTTCACGGAGGGGAGGTGTACGGGCTCGTCGGGCCCAACGGCGCGGGCAAGACCACGCTCATGCGCTCGCTGACCGGGCTCATCAGCCCCAGCGCGGCGTCCGGATAGGCTCACCCACGATCGGGGCGCTCATCGAGGCGCCCCATTTTCAACCGCGGCTGTCCGGGGCGCTGAACCTCGCCGTTCTCTGCGGCTACTGGGGGCTGCCGCACTCGGAGGTCGAGCGTGTTTTAGACGTGGTGGGACTCAGCAGTCGCGACCATAAGCGCCGTTTCCGGCACTACTCGCTGGGGATGAAACAGCGGCTCGGTGTCGCCGCTGCTCTGCTCGGGAACCCCCGGGTCGTCATCCTCGACGAGCCCACCAACGGCATCGACCCGGAATCCATCGTCGCAATGCGCCACATCGTACGCAGACTTGCTGCAGCGGGAAGCGCCGTGCTGCTGTCAAGCCACCTGCTCGGCGAGGTTGAGCAGGTGGCCGATCGCGTCGGCATCTTACTTCGAGGCAACTTGGTCGCCGAGGGCACCGTCGAAGAGCTGCAGCGCACCGCCCAGCGCGCGCATCATTGAGATTGACATCGACGATGTGCCCGCCGCCACTCGGATCATCCAAGAACTAGGGCAGCACCTGGACCCAACACCGGAGGCCCAACGCCTGCGAGTCCAGCTCACCGCCGAGCTGCGGCCGTCGGATGTCGTTGCCGCCCTCGTAGGCGCGGAGGTTCGGGTGGAGGCGCTCTGCCCAACGCACGAAACTTTGGAAGCGACCTTCCTAGACCTGGTGGGAGATCCCACCTCCGATAGCCGACGGGGCGGCGCAGAAATCGTGCTCGGCGACGAAACGAACAGCCGCACCGGAGTGGTTGAGTCGCGAATTCCAGCGACAGCGCCCAGCCGAAAAGAAAGGAACCTCTCATGACCACCCCGCGCTTTACCACCGCGCTCGCTGGCGAGATTCAGCTAACCCGCCGCCGCGGCGCCACATGGCTCTCACTCGGTATCTGGGCTCTGTGTTTGGCGGTCTTCGCTTACCTCATCGCCTACCTCGCGACCACCGGATCGGACTGGTATTCGCCCGAGCAGAAGGCCCTCGTGGTAGCGGGCATGCTCCCGCAGGGTGTGGCTCACTATGCTTTGTCTTCCTTTCCACTCTATGGGGCACCCCAGTTGGCAATCCTCGGCGCAATACTTGGCGCCTCTGACCACGCCTGCGGCACCATCCGCACCATCGCGGCTCGGTTCCCATCCCGGATGCCCTTGGCCACGCGCTCGGCGAGCTCACCCGTTCCGTCATGGTCGCCGCCGTCGAGGGGGCCGCCTGGGTGCTAGCCGTCGAGGCCCTCGTGGTGGGGATGCTCGCCCCAGTCGTACCGATGGTCGAAGCCACACAACCGTACCTTCCCGCCGGCGCGACGTCCGTCCTGGTCGCGGCTATGACTCCCGCCGAAACCCCCAACGCCTCCCCGATCAGCGCTCACGGTGACCCGGTCATCGCAGCACTTGTCCTAGTCGTTTGGACCGCCGTTGCCCTGGCAACATCGGTGCTCAGTCTGCAGCGTCGCGACCTCACGTGACACCAGGCCCGAGCTGTCGACACCGCGGCCAAAGCAGCGAGCCGGTTCTGGCTTCGCTGCAGCAGCTAGACAGATCGCACCCCGCCAGCGTGTGGGCTCGGCACGGACGCCCGACCAACCCCACGCGAACTCGTTAACTTCTCGTTGCCTCTCAGACCGCTACCCCACAGGCAGGGTGTCGGGCAGCAGTCGCACAGCCGTCGAGTCCGCCCAACTAAGCCCTGGGGGTTCCAGGGGCAAGAGGAAGTCGATATCCAGCAGGACAGCATTGGTTGCCAACGCTCGGCGCGCCGTCGTGAGCATCTCGTCAGTGAACCCTTTAGCGTAGCTATCCAGGAACTCAACAACCGGCTGAGGCTCACGATCAGGTGAAACGCGCAATTCGCCCAAAACGATGACCTGACCCCAGTTGCCATTGGCCGTAGCAACCATGCGCCCCATCACATGAACGCGATCCGGGCTCTCGGGTTCAGCAACCGTGAGTTCCCAGCGGACTTCGTTGGCCTCTTCAGGGACGTGGGTCACAGCCTCAATACGCACGACTCGGCAACGAAACCCCAGAATCTGGGCGCTCACGCCAGGGCCACCTTCGGCTCGGGAGCCTGCTGCCAGTTATCCGTCGCGGATGTCGAACGAGGTGCCAGCCATACCGGATGGTCAGCACGGACTTCCGTATTAATCTTGGCGGAAGTGACATCAATGCGGACACGCGCATTGATAGCCGCCAGGATCAACTCCAGATCAGTGAGCGTGATGTCGACCTCGCCCAGCAGTATGCGACGAGCTTCGGGGGCAGAGACCCCAAGGCGCGAGCCTAGTTCGGTGTCAGTGATCCCAGCTGCGTAGGCAGCATCGCGCACCTGTTCGAAGAGCCCGACGACAACCCTAGCATTATGGCGTGCCGCAGCCCCTGCAGCGGGCTCAAGCGCTCCGAGGATACTGCTGATATCGCAACTCTCAGTCATAATGCACTCCCTCTAGGCCTTCTATCTTGAAGCGCCGCGCGTAATCGACCCACTTCCCAGGCGTCGGCACGACGCATTGCCTCGTCAATGGCATCGTCTTGCTCGTGCGCTAGGTCTCGCGTCCCGTGCGGTTGAGTTGCCGAGTGTAAGCCTAGGCTCAACGCTCGCACCAAAGCTGGCTCCCCGCAATAGAGCCGCAAATCCCGCACCGGGAGGACACCCCTGCTGGATCGTGGACGCAGTTCCTACAGGCAGTCATTCCTCTCGATCACCCGGCCCCCGGGGTGCGCCCCATCGAAGTCGAGGTTGCCGGTATGCAGCGCCATGATGAGTTCGTGCAAGGAGGCCGCGAGCACTTTAATTGCCGCGGGAGTCAACTTCGGATCGAGCGAATTGGCCACTAGGGCACGGATCTCGGAAGCGCACATAGGGCAGGGGTTCGAACATAACCAGCATCCCACTACGGGCACGGCATCCTATCGGCTTCGCTGGTTTGAACGCAGCCACCTAGCCCTCCAACAGTTCAGCATCGAACGGGTGGCCGATACGGTACAGCATCCCATACACGAAGCCGCGTCCCTAACCACACCAGCACCCAGAACGACAGGACTGGCTGCCGTCGGGTTGAGGGAACGAGGGTGAGCCGAACGCGAAGGAAGCAATTCCGGAGTCCCCGGAACATAAAACAGCCCCCCTGACCCAACGTAACGCCGGGGCGAGGGTTTTTGATATCTGTGGGCCTAGCTGGACTTGAACCAGCGACCTCATCCTTATCAGGGATGCGCTCTAACCGCCTGAGCTATAGGCCCGCAACGACGGTGAACTCTACCGCACCGGTCGTTGGGCTGACAAGTTGCGTCTCAGTCCTCCGCCAGCGTGACTTCCAGGCCGCCGATCACGGCCGCTGCCAGGTTGTAGAGGAAGGCGAACAGCGTCGCCACGGCCGTCATAATCACGACGTCCACCGCAGCCAGCACCGCCGCCAGACCGATCACCCGGCCGCCGTTGATGTAGGCCTCAATGCTGAACTTGTTCTCCTCATCACCGATGAGCTGGGTCATGGTGGAGTTGACGGCGTCCAGTGCCCCCGAGCCCACGACCACCGACCACAGCACCGCGACGATGACCACCAGCATGATGCCGAAGGCAATCGAGAACAGGAAGCTGGTCTTCATCACCGACCACGGGTCGATGCGGGACAGGCGCAGCCGTGCCTTCCGAGTGCGTCGCACCCCGCCGACCTTGCCGATGCCCGTGTCGCCTGCGTCAGCTTTCGCGGGTTTGCTCTGGGTGCCCCATACGCCGCCGCTCTTCGCGGGCTTGGACGCGGCTGTGGCAGCGGAGGCCCCCGCCGCAACGGCTGCCGGGCCTTGCTTGGCTGCGGGCGCGACCTGGGCGCCCTGGCCCACGGGCTGCGCACCCGGTTTTCCGCCCTGACCGGATTCGGGGCGGCTGGTGGCGGCGGTTGGCTTGGTCCCCTGCCCCGTCGGCTGCTGTCCTTGGGCTGGCTTCTGGATCACAGGCGAGTTGGCGGGCCGAACGATCTTTGCCTGCGGCTGGCCCTGCGGCTTCCCGTCACCCTTGACCGCCGGTATCGGGGCCGTGCTATCTGCCGCAGGGGCATCGCCCTTGGCCTTGGCGTCGCCACCTGAGGATGTTTTGGGCGCGAAGCTCACGCCGGGCTTCCCATCCGCACCGGGCCAATGGGGAGTCTTGTCACTCATCGCCGCTTACCTCCTCGGCCGCCTCGGCCTGTTCGACTGCTGTCTGGTTCACGGTACCCGGTTCCGCGTCGGAATTGGGAGCCGGTTCGACCTGCTCCTCAACCTCGGTAACGGTTTCCGGGTACAGGGCGATCACCGCGACGGCGTCCTCACCCTTGACGCCCACGAACTTCACGCCCATCGTGTCGCGACCCTTGACTGGCACGTCAGCGACGGCGGAGCGCGCCACCTGCCCCGACTGCTTGATGGAGATCACCTCGTCGCCCTCGCCGACGATCAACCCGCCCACCAGCGACCCGCGGTCATCGGTGAGGCGCATCGCCTTGATGCCCAAGCCGCCGCGTCCCTGCTGCCGGTATTCGCCGACAGCGGTGCGTTTCGCGTAGCCCCCGTCTGTGACGGTGAACACGAAGCTGCCCTCCAGCTCCTCGTCGCCGCGCAGCACCGCCATGGACAGCAACTCGTCACCCAGCCGGAATCGCATCCCCGTCACCCCGGATGTCGCACGGCCCATGGGTCGCAACTGGTCATCGGAGGCGGGGAACCGGATGGCCTGACCTTTGCGGGAAATCAGCAGCACATCGTCAGCTGACGAGCACAGCGCGGCGCCGATCAGCTCGTCACCCTCCTCCCGGAAGTTGATGGCGATCACGCCAGCCTGACGCGGCGAGTCGTACGACGCCAGCGCCGTCTTCTTCACGAAGCCGCGGCGGGTCGCCAGCAGCAGATACGGGGCGTCGTCGTAACTGCGTAGCGTCAGCACCTGAGCGATGTACTCGTCCGGCTGGAAGCTCAGCAGCCCAGCGACATGCCCGCCCTTCGCGTCGCGGCCACCCTCCGGCAGCTGCCACACCTTCGTGCGGTACACGCGCCCCAGGTTCGTGAAAAACAACAGCCACTCGTGGTTGGTGGCCTTGAACAGGTGCGCCACCTCGTCGTCGGCCCTCAGCGTGGCACCACGCACCCCCTTGCCGCCTCGCTTCTGGACGCGGTACTGGTCGGCCCGGGTGCGCTTGGCGTAGCCGCCGTGGGTGATCGTGACCACCACGTCCTCGTCGGGGATGAAGTCCTCCTCCGAGAAATCCCCGTCAGCAGCGACAATCCGGGTGCGCCGCTCATCGCCGTACTTGTCCGTGATCTCCTGCAACTCTTCGCCGACGATGGTCCGCTGCCGTTCCTCGGAAGCCAAGATGTCCTTGAGGTCGGCGATGAGCCGCTCAAGCTCAGCCAACCGGTCGATAATCTTCTGGATTTCCATCGACGCCAGGCGCCGCAGCTGCTGGTCGAGGATGAACCGGGCCTGCAGTTCATCAATGTCGAGCAGCTCCTGCAGCCCCTGTGACGCATCCTCGGCGGTCCGGGACGCACGGATCAGGGCGATGACCTCGTCCAGCATGTTGAGGGCTTTCACAAGGCCGCGATCCAGGTGGGCGCGCTTCTCGGCCTCGGCCAGCTGGAACGCGGTGCGGCGGCGAATGACCGAGATCTGGTGCTTGATCCACTGCGAAATGAACTGGTCCAGCCGGAGCGTGCGGGGCACGTCGTCGACGAGGGCCAGCATGTTGCAGCCGAACGTGTCCTGCACCGCGGTGTGCTTGTACAGGTTGTTCATGACCACGCGCGGCTGGGCGTCACGCTTCAGCACGAGCACCAGACGCAGGCCCGTGCGGGCGGAGGTGTCGTCGCGGATGTCAGCGATGCCCGTCAGCTTGCCGGCGTTCACCAATTCGGCGATCTTCGTAGCCAGATTGTCCGGGTTGCACATGTAGGGCAGCTCAGTGATGGCAATCATCGCCCGCCCAGAGGCATCCTCCTCCAGATCCATCACGGCCCGCATCGTCACTGATCCGCGGCCTGTCCGGTAGGCGTCCTCGATGCCCTTGCGGCCGACGATCAGACCGCCGCCGGGGAAGTCCGGGCCCTGGATGCGCGCCACGCACGCCTCCAGCAGCTCCTCCTTCGTCGCCTCGGGGTGGGTCAGCGCCCACTGGACGGCATCATTGACTTCACGCAGGTTGTGGGTAGGGATGTTGGTGGCCATACCGACTGCAATGCCCGTCGACCCGTTGACCAGCAGGTTCGGGAATCGCGACGGCAGCACCGTCGGCTCAGTCTCGCGGTTGTCGTAGTTCGGCTTGAAGTCGACGGTGTCCTGGTCGATCTCGCGGACCATCTCGGCGGCCAGCGGCGCAAGCTTGCATTCGGTGTACCGCATCGCGGCGGCTTTGTCGTTGCCCTGGGAGCCGAAGTTCCCCTGGCCGGCGACGAGCGGGTGCCGCATCGCCCACGGCTGCGCCAGCCGCACGAGGGTGTCGTAGATGGCGCCGTCGCCGTGCGGATGGTAGAGACCCATCACCTCGCCGACGACACGGGAGCACTTGTTCCAGCCCCGGTCCGGTCGGTAGCCGCCGTCCCACATCGCATACAAAACACGCCGATGCACGGGTTTCAGGCCATCACGGACGTCCGGCAAGGCGCGCCCGACGATGACGCTCATGGCGTAGTCCAGGTAGGACTTCTGGATCTCG
>JAUNKK010000062.1 GCA_030532825.1 Propionibacteriaceae bacterium | reverse complement strand
CCGAGGCCAGCCGCATGGCACGCGGCGAGCTGCCGCTCAGGGATGCCTCCGACGAGGCGCAGGAACTGTACTCGCTGGCGCACCGGTGGCGAGAGGCCACCAACGGCGCCTTCCAGCCGCACCGCCCCGATGGGGTGATCGACCTAGCTGGCATCGTCAAGGCGGAGGCCATCCGCCGTTCCGGCGAGGTCTTGGAGCGCAGCGGCGGGTCGTGGCTGGTCAACGCAGGCGGCGACGTGCTGACGAGCGGTTCGGGTGTCGTCGGGATCGTCGACCCATTCAATCGCGAGGAGTTGCTCACCCAGTTCACCACCACCGACACCTACCGAGCCGTCGCCACCTCCGGCACGGCGGAACGCGGCGAACACATCTGGCGGGCGGGCAGCGCGAGCGACTTCATCCAGGCGACGGTGGCGGCCCGCGACATCATGACCGCCGATGTCCTGGCCACCGCCATCGTCTCGGGTGGGCCCGCGACCCTCGACCAGGTCACCCGCGAGTACGACATTGAGGTGCTGACCGTCGACCGCGACGGCACGCTCCGCGCCACCCCTGCGTTCCGCAAGGAGTGACAGGTCAGGCTTGCACGACGGGACGGGTGCCGAGGTCGTTGAGGAACTCGACCTCGGGGCCATCCTTGCCGACGACGATTGAACTCATGGATGTTGGCGCCAAGGTGAGGCGGCGGGCAAGCCGCAAATCAATGCCCAGCACCAGCGAGATACAACTCATGATCGGGCCCCAGTGCGTGACCACCACCGTCGTGCCGGTGTGGGTAAGCAGCCGCTCGAAGGCGGGCCGAACCCGGGCGTGCAGGTCGAGATGCGACTCACCACCGCCCGGCATGCGGAAGGTCTCATCACCCCAAAACCGCCACATTTCGTCGGGCTTGTCACGCCACAAGTCGGCGCCAAGCTGCCCATCCCATTCCCCGAACGCCAACTCATCCCACGCAGCGACCGGCCGCGCGCCCGTGCCGAACAGTTCGGCGGCCGGGGCGGCGGTCTGTCGCGCGCGCCGCAACGACGAAGACACCACCCGCACCTCGGGGAGGTCACCGAGGAAAGCGGCGAGCCGGGCGGCCAGGTCACGCGCCTGACGGCGCCCCTCAGCATTCAGCCCGGGATCGGCGCCGCCGCGCCCGTCCCACCTTCCGACGACGGTGAAGTCAGTGACCCCGTGCCTACATAGCACGACGCGGCTGCCAGTCTGCATGACCCAACTCTAATGCTCCCGGCTGGGGTTCGCTGGCCGCGGCGCGGCGGACAAGCGAGGGCCAGCCGCAGCAGCCGGCTTAAAAGTCGCGGCGCTCGTAGCAGCGAAGAGCAACCAGGAATGAGACGGCGTACAGCGCCAGCCCCGTCCCCGCGACTAGGTAGTGCCCGAAGTCCCCGAGCCAGGCAGGGGCAGACGGCTGCCCGAATCCGGCAGCCAGACCCCCCACCGCTCCGAAGACAAACGCGACGCCGAAGATCAGATAGATTCCGGCCCTCCGGGAGCCGAATCTCACGATGATGGGAATCACGACGGCCATCGCCAGCAGGGCACTCCCGCCGCCCCCGAGCAGTTCGCGAAGGTTGATCTGCGCTCCCATATCGCGGCCGATTGCACCCAAAATTAAGCGCGCTAGAACCAGCAGCGCGCCACTGCCCACGAGCACCAACAGCCCCACCAGGTAGTGGGAGATCATCACGACGCGGCGCCTGACCGGCAAGGTGGCGTACAGCAGGCCCCGCCCGTCGTGCCCGTCGAACTGGACTAAGAGAAGGGCCATGATCACCCCCATCGTGCTCATCGCCGGGACGATCGAGAAGGCTTCGGTCCACTGCCCCAGGATCGCCCACGTGGCGACGAGCACGGTTGCGGCAACGGCCACGAACGGCAGGATCCGCAAGTCGATACGCAGCATGGGCCATAGGTCACGCATGGCGCTCCTCCTTAGCTAGGTAAACCAACAGCTCTTCAATGGATGGCGGTTCGGCGACGACGTCTGGGCTGCACAGTTCCAGATCCTCGGCAGCCAGGAGCCCTTCCCAGCCGACGGTGTGCTCTCGCAGCCCGCGAACCCGGCGGCGGAGTTCAGGCGTAAGCGCCGCGGCCGGCCCCCGGACCATGGCCCAGGACGCGAGCACCTCGTCACGCATCCCCGAGGCAACAGCCTTGCCGCGGTCTAGGACGACGAGAGCGTCCGCGATGCGTTCCAGATCGCTGGTGATGTGGGTGGAAAACACAACGGCGTGGCGCTCGTGGGTCATGAACTCGGCCAGCCGGTCCAGCAGCTCACTGCGGGCCAGCGGGTCGAGGCCGCTGGTCGGTTCGTCGAGCACCAGCAACTCCGCTCCGTGCGCCAGAGCAACAGCCAGCTGCATCTTCATGCCTGCGCCGCGCGAGAAGTCCCTGACCCGGGTCCGCGGGGTGACCCCTGCCCAGTCGGCCAGCTCGTCGAAGATCGTCTGCTGCCATCCCGGATAGAACGGGGCCAGCAGGCGGGCAACGTCGCGGACCCGCCAGTCGGGCTGCCAGTAGGGCCGATCCAGGACGACGCCGACGCGGGTCTTGTCCAGCAGGCGGGCCTGTCCCGCGTCGGGCCTAACAGCGCCCAGCGCAATCTTGATGGCGGTGGTCTTGCCCGCCCCGTTGGCGCCGACCAGCCCCGTCACATAGCCGCGCGGGGCAACCAGATCCAACGGGCCAAGGGCGAAAGCCGCATAGCGCTTGGTGACAGCCTCCAGATGGAAGGGATGGGATGGTGTAGTAGTCACGGTTCCTCCTCGGGCGCGAGAGCGAGGTCGAGGATGGCCCGCAGTTCGTCATCGCCGATCCCGGCCAGACGACCAGCGGCCACCCCGTCGGCAAAGTGGGCCTCCACCTCGCGGAGCAGTTGCTCACGGACGAGTTCGGTATTGCGCGGTAGCACGAAGTACCCCTTGCCGGGAACGTTGGCCACGAAACCGCCCGCCACCAGCTCCGCGTAAGCGCGGGTGGTGGTGATGACCGAGATCCGCAGGTCGCGGGCGAGCCCTCGGATGGACGGAAGCGCCGCCCCCTCCTCGATATCGCCATGCAGGATCGCGGCCTTCACCTGGTCCACGATCTGGGCGTAGATCGGCACCCCGGCGGTGTTGGAAAGCACGATGTCCACGCAAACCTCCTCTCTGTACATATGCAGTATAGACAGTCATAACGGCCGGGGCAAGGGGCTGTCCACCAAGGGGACGACTGCCTTCCTGCCCGCCAGAGGGGTGTTGTTCCCTCCTCACGACCCCGTCGGCGATTAGCGTGAGAAGCGCTGAATCGACGACATCCCTTCGAGAGGGCGGTGACATGACGAACCTGGAACACAAGTGGCCAGAGCTATTCGAGGGGCTCGACCGGAGTCGGCGCCAGTCGGTGATCCGCGCCTTCGACCGCAACCGGCAGGGCGGCTGGGAACCCGACCGGGGCGCCGTCAAGGACCTCACCGATCTGGCTCGCGGCGACATCGACGAAGACGAGTACATTCGGCGCTGCCGCGAAGTTGAGGCCAAAATCGCCTCCTGAACCCCATCCGTATCACCCTTGCGGGGGGTGAGGGGACGCCACCATTCGTCGACTGCTAGCCTTCGCTCGAAGCTGATTCATCCACTCGTGGATGCGGGAACCCGGTGAGATCCCGGGACTGACGCGCAGCGGTGATGGCGACGAGCCCGTGACGACGCCACTGAGGAAACTCGGGAAGGCCACGGGCGAGGAAGACCCTAAGTCCGAAGACCGCAGCTTCGTTTCCTGTCGGTCGGGAGCCTCGCGCACGGGCTCTTGGGATTTTGGAGTTCGGTTGGCTCACCTCTCACGCCCACGCGGGCTGCTCAAACGGCTGTCGCTGCCCTTGGCCCTCATCGTCGTGGCGCTCACCGCTGTCAGCGTCGTCTACTCCCTCAATATCGGCTCGGAGCAGTTAGACAGCAACGCCGTCTGGCAGGTGCTCATCGACAAATGGCGCGGCGCCGCCGGGGACAGCCCCGGCGTGAAAGCCATCGTGTGGGAGTTGCGGCTGCCACGGGCGCTACTGGCCGTGATCGTGGGGGCGGGTCTCGGGATCGCGGGCTGCGGCATGCAAACCCTGGTGCGCAACCCCTTGGCCGACCCGTACCTGCTGGGCGTTTCAGCCGGCGCCTCCGTCGGCGCCACGGCCGTCATCACGTTTGGCGTGCTATCCGGGTTTGGGCTGTGGGCGATTTCCGTCGGCGCCCTCCTCGGTTCCCTGGGCGCCGCGCTGGCCGTCTATCTGGTGGCCATGGCCCAGGGCGGACTCACCCCCATCCGGCTGGTGCTGGCGGGGGTGGTGCTGTCCTCCGCCTTTTCGGCCATCGCCAGCTTCCTCGTGTTCAAGGGCCCCGACCCGAGGGCTGCGCAGTCCGTGCTGTTTTGGCTCCTCGGCAGCGTCTCCGGAGCCCAATGGGATCGGCTGCTGCTGCCCACCACCGTCGTGTCGGTGTGCCTGCTCATCATGCTGCTCGGCAGCGGTTGGCTTGATGCCCTGGCCTGGGGGCCCGACGCGGCCGCCGCCCTCGGGGTGCCCGTCAACCTGCTGCGCCAAAGCCTGTTCCTGCTGCTCGCGGTTCTCGTGGGTGTGCTCGTCGCCGTCTCCGGGGGCATCGGGTTCGTGGGCCTCGTGATCCCCCACCTATGCCGGATGCTCGTCGGGTCGCTGCACCGTCGCCTCCTCCCCGTCGCAGCCGCCATCGGCGGGCTGTTTCTGCTGTGGGTGGATGTTGCCTCCCGAGTGCTGGTGGCCCCCTCCGAGGTGCCACTCGGGGTCGTCACCGGCCTGATTGGCGCCCCCGTCTTCCTCATCATCATGGGGCGCCGCAACTACGGTTTCGGGGGTACCTCATGACCACCCTTCGTGCCGAAGACCTCACCTGCACTATCGGTCGCCGAACCATCGTCTCAGACATCAGCTTCGACGTAGCCCCGGGCACCATGACTGCCATCGTCGGTGTCAACGGCGTCGGCAAGTCCACGCTCATGCGAGTCCTCGCCGGCACCCGCCCCCCTGCCGCCGGGCGTGTCCTCGTGGGCGACGCTGACCTTGCCCAGCTGTCCGGACGGCAGCGCGCCCGCCGCCTAGCCTTCGTCGCCCAGGAAGAAGCACCACCCGACGAGCTCACCCTCGCCGAGATGGTCACGCTGGGCCGCCTCCCCCACCTGATGCCGTGGCAGGTTGGCGGATCTGCGGAGCGCCGCCTCGTGGCCGACTGCCTAGAGCTGGTGGGGCTCACCCACCTAGCCAATCGACGCTGCAACCACCTCTCGGGCGGCGAACGGCGGCGCGCCATGCTCGCCAAGGCGCTCGCCCAGGGCACCGGGCTGCTGCTGCTCGACGAGCCCACCAACCATCTTGATGTCCATCACCAGCTGCACCTGTTGCAAACGATGCGGGAGGTGGGCCGCACCATCGTCGCCACCATCCACGACCTTGACCTCGCCATGGGCTGGTTCGACCAGGTGGTGATCCTGGCTGACGGCCGGATCCACGCCTCCGGCACCCCGCGCGGGGTGATGACGCCCACGAATCTTCAAGAGGCCTTCCGGGTGAAGGCCCGGCAAGTTCCCGCAGCCAACGACGGGGTGCCACACCTCGTCGTCGACGGCCTAGCGTCGTCGAACCACACCAGCAACAACCATTAAGGACAACGCATGACCCACCGCCACCCCATCCGCGCCGCCGCCTGGCTGGCGTTGCCCGCCCTACTACTCGGCGCCTGCTCGCAGGGCGGCTCCCCCACCGCCTCCGGCTCCGTCAGTGGCGATGCCCAATCCCAGGGACCCGTCACGGTCACCAACTGCGAGCAGGAACTGACCCTGCCCGGGACCGCCCAGAAGATGTACGTCAACGACGGCAACATCATCGCGCTCACCCTGGCTGTTGGTGCCCGGGAGCAGATCACCGCCGTCAGCAGCATCGGACGCGACACCCCGATCCTGACCGCCAAATATGGGGCCGATGTCGTGGGTGGCCTCAACGACGTGAGCCCCGAGTACCCGACGATGGAGTCCATCCTGGCGGCCAGCCCTGACCTGGTCGTGGCCGGCTGGAACTATGGTTTCTCGGAGGGGAAGAACCTCACGCCTGATTTGCTGGCGGACAAGGGCATTCCCTCCTACATCCTGACCGAGTCCTGCCGCCAGACGGGCACCGACAAGCGCGGGCTGATCGACCCCTGGGAGGCAGTCCGCGTTGACCTCACCAACCTGGGTGCCCTCACGGGCCACAGCGACGAGGCGAAGGCCGTGGTTACTGATCTGGATGCCCGCTTGAAGACCCTGAATGACGCCCCACAGGCGGACACCAAACCGGTGGTGTTCCTGTTCGACTCCGCCAAGGACACCATCTTCACCAGCGGCTACTTTGGTGCCCCAAACGCCATCATTGAGACGGCAGGCGGCACGAATGCCACTGCGGACGTTGAGGACACGTGGACGGCGGTCAGCTGGGAGCGCTTGGCCACCGCCAAGCCTGACATCATCGCCTTCGTCGAGTATCCCGGGCAGACCTTCGAGGAGAAGGTGGAGATCCTGAAGTCGCACCCCGTGGCGCAAGACATCCCAGCCGTGCAGCAGGAACGCTTCGTGAATCTGCCCTATGCCATGTGGACCGAGAGCCCCATCAACATCGACGCCGCCGAGTATCTGCGCAAGGCGTTGGAGCAGCACGAGCTGGTGCCCGCCTCCAATGTCCAAACCCAACTGGAGATGCCCGCGGATCTGCCGGGGCGTGACAAGCTGCCGTCGTAACCCCCGGCTCGAAGCAGCAGCCGGACCTCGTCCCTGGTCGGGGTCCGGCGCAACTACTCAGTCGCGGTGCGTCGTACGCGTCTGCGATTCATGTCCTCCTATTAGCCGACTGAGTGCCAACACCCGAAAGACAGGCTGGGGCTTTGGCCTGCCTAACGTCTATGTTCTTTCGTACAGCCAGGACCTGTGGTCGGCTACGCCGTGGGGTGACCAGTCGGTGGCTGACCGGGGCCTGGCGCGACATGGACTACATGGAGCCGCTGACCGGCGCGGCACCCGAGGAGATAGAGCATGAGCAGCAGTACCGCTCCAGGACCTGGCCCAGCCGCCGTGGCCACTCTGGACCAAGACGGCATTGCCCAGATCACCTTTGGGGACACCATCCACACCCTCCGCGGGAACGATCTGCAGCACGCCCGTAACCAGGTGGTGGCCTTCTTGGCGCACCAGGCAGCGCAGGTCGGACATCCCTTGCTGGCCGAGACTCACGACCCGTCCGGGCATTGGCAGCTGGTGGTTGCCCCCGACGGCACCGTCACCCCTACCCCGTTGGCACCCCCCAGCCCGGCGGCGCCCGAACCCACACCGGGTCCGGTCACTCGGTCCAGCCCGACGCCGTCGGTCGCCCCCGACGAGGTCCCGATCGCCGAGCCGCAGGATCCGCGCCTTCAGCCGCCGGAGGGCCCTGCGCTTTTCACGCCGCTGTCCCCACCACCGCCGCCCTCCCCCAACTCGGCGCCGCTGCCGGTGATCCAGGAGCCGGTACCGCTCACCCCCACGCCAAGACGTTCGTTCCTGTCCCACGAAATGGCCGAGGAGCCTGCGAACCGCGGCTGGCGTGGTGCGCTAGCCCGACTGGGGCTGCGCATGACTCCCGGTCAGGCCGAACGACTCGAACGTGCCGACATTCAGGTGGTCTCCCAACATTGGCCTGGACCGCGCACCATCGCCGTCGTCAACGGCAAGGGCGGCGCCTCGAAAACCCCCACCACGATCCTGCTGGCGGCCGTGTTCGCCCGCAACGGCGGCTCCGGCGTCCTCGCCTGGGACAACAACCAAACCCGTGGTACCCTCGGCTGGCGCACCGAGCAGGCCGAGCACCATGCCACCCTGCTGGAGCTTCTCCCCCAGGCTGAGCACCTGCTCGGCCCCGAGGCACGGGCCGCCGATCTGGCTCACTATGTGCACCACCAGACCCGCGACCGCTACGACGTCCTACGCTCCAAACCCACCGACCTGGCCTCCGCGCAACGCATCAACGCCCGCGATGTCGACGCCATCCATCAAGTCGCCGCCAAGTACTACCGCATCGTCTTCATCGACTCCGGCAACGACGAATCCGACCCCATGTGGCAGCGCATGATCGACCACGCCGACCAGCTCGTGGTAGCCACCACCACCCGCGACGACCACGCCGAAGCCGGCGCCCTGCTTCTTGAGGCACTGAACCAGCGCGACGAACACGCTGCCCAACTGGCCGCGAGTTCGGTCGTCGTGGTCAACCAGGCCTCCCCCTCCGCGAAAGCCACGGAACTCATCCGGATCGCGGAGGGCTACCACAACCTAGCCCGTGAGGCCGTCATCATCCCCTACGACCAGGCCATGGTTGACGGCCACCTGCTGTACGGCAATCTCCAGCCGAAGACGCAGCGAGCCTGGCTGGCCGCGGCTGCCGCCGTCGCCCGCGGGCTGTGACCGGTTCAGGGCGCGACCGCTAGCACCTTCCCGGCACGATCGATCAGCACCACATCCACCTCGACGGGGGCGCCGTCAAGCACGGCGAGCGCCTCACGGCGAGCCGCCACCGCGATGAGGGCAGCCAGGTCGATTCCCTCCTCAGCAGCGAGGGCCACGGCGTGGGAGACGGTGCTCACCTCCGCGATGGCCGCCCGGAGGGCGGGCGAGGCGCCGTGCCCGGCGACGAGCCGACTCAGGTGGCCGGGCTGAATCTGGGTGCGGTGGGAATGCAGGTCCAGATAGCCGGCGGCCAGCTTCGACAGCTTCGCCACGCCCCCAACGATGCTGAGCCGTGGGAGCGGATGCTTGCGCAGGTATTTTAGTACCGCCCCGGCGAAGTCCCCCATGTCCAGCAGTTCGACGCCCGGGTACAGCTCCCCCGCGACGCGCTCCGAGGTGGATCCCGTGCAGGCCGCGGCATGCTGCGCGCCCACCGCCAGGGCCACGTCGATGCCCCGGTGGATTGACGCGATCCACGCCGAACAGGAATAGGGCACCACGACACCCGTGGTGCCGAGCACGCTCAACCCGCCGATGACCCCGATGCGGGAGTTCCAGGTTTTCGCCGCGAGGCGCTCGCCGTCGTCGATGGAGATGGTGACGCGGGCGTCCGCTGGCACTCCCAGGCGGCCGGCCGCAGCCTCGATATTGGCGGTGGTGTATTCGCGCGGCTTGGGGTTGATGGCGGGTTCCCCCACCGGGAGCGGCAGGCCCGGCAAGGTGACGGAGCCGACGCCGTCGCCGCCTAGGAACCGCACCCCGCTGCCTGGTTCGCCTGGCTCGACGAGCGCCCGGACGATGGCCCCATGGGTGACGTCGGGATCGTCGCCCGCGTCCTTGGTGACTGCCGCCATCGCGCCGCCGGTTTCCAGCCGCGTCTGAGTGAGGGCGAACACCGCCTCCCGCCCGCCCGGCAAAGTGATCTCCACCGGGTCGGGGAAGTCGCTGGTGTGCAGGGCGACGAAAGCGCTGGTCGCGGCGGCGCAGGCGCAGGCGCCGGTCGTCCAGCCCGGCCGCAGCTGGGAGGATTCCAGCTGGGCTTTCCGGCCACGGGGACGCAGCGCCTCCCGGCCCTCGGCGGCGAGCGAGTGATCGTTACCGGCGGTCATTCGTGGTCTCGGCGCGGCTCGCGATCGCGTTGACGGCCGCCACAGCCATGGCGGATCCGCCCCTGCGACCCAGGACCGTGATGTACTCCGCGCCCCCCGGATCCGCGACCAGCGCGTCCTTCGACTCCGCGGCGCCGACGAAGCCGACGGGGATGCCGACGATGGCGGCGGGCCGGGCGCCGGTTTCCTTCATGACCTCCAGCACCCGGAACAACGCGGTGGGGGCGTTGCCGATGGCCACGACGGAGCCGTCGAAGAGCCCCTCCTCGTGCCACAGGTCGACGGCGGCAGCGGTCTTCGTGATGCCCCGATCCTCCGCCAGTGCCGGCAGCCGGGGGTCCTTGATGTGGCAGACGACCTCAGTGTGCTCGGGTATGCGGCTGCGGATGATGCCGGAGGCCACCATGGACGAGTCGCAGAGGATCGGTGCCCCGGCCTCAAGCGCAGCCAGCCCGGCCGCCGCTACCCCCGGGGAGAACGCGATCAGGTCGGCGATCGCTGGGTCAGCCGCGGCGTGGATCATGCGCACCGCCACGAACTCGACGTCTTCGGGGAACCGCTCCAGGTTGGCTTCCTCACGGATGATCTCGAAGGATCGGGCGTAAATCGCGCTGCCCGTCTTGATGTAGTCATGGGTCACGGCTCCCAGGGTAGTGGCACTCGCCGCCCCCTCACCCACCTCGACGCCGGATAGGGCTAGGCTAGCCACGACAATTGACCATCAGCTTGCTGATCTGAAGGAATGCCGGTGTAATTCCGGAGCGGTGCCGCCACTGTGACCACCTCAAGGTGGGAGCCAGAGACTTCTTGGCCAGCCAACTATGCGGGCGTAGCACCCGAGGAGGCCTTCATGAGCATTGACCGTGCCCTTATCGGCGTCGGGGTGGGTCCTGGTGACCCCGAATTGGTGACGGTCAAGGCGCTGCGCACCCTGGAGAGCGCCGACGTGATTCTGGTCCCAGCCACGGAGGCCCGCTCGGGCGGCGTGGGCCGGGCCGAGGAGATCGTGGTTCACCATCTGCCGGGCAAAGCCGCCGCTATCCGTCGCATCCCTTTCTCAATGGCCGAACGACGGGGCGTCGGGGCGCAGCGCTCCAGCGCCTGGGAGGCCTCGGCCCAGGCCGCCGTCGAAGCCTTCGAAGGGGGCGCTCAGCTGGTGGCCTTCGCCACCGTGGGTGACCCGTCGGTGTTCTCCACGTTCTCCTACCTGTGCGACCTGGTGATCCAACGGGTGGCAGTCGAAACCGCGGTCGTGCCCGGGATCACCGCGATGCAGGCCATCGCCGCGGCCAGCCGCACCCCCTTGACCGAGGGCCAGGAGATTCTGTCGCTGGTGCCGTGGACGGTCGGCGCGGAGGCGCTAACCCGCGTCTGCGAGGTTTCTGACACGGTCGTCATCTACAAGGGCGGCCGGGAGATGACCGAGCTGCGAGCCGTGCTGGAAGCGCAGGGACGGCTCGACCAAGCCATCCTTGGCACCGACCTCGGCCTAGCGACCGAAACACTCACCCCGCTGGCCGAGGTCGAGCAGCGCGCCCCGTATTTCAGCACCGTCTTCGCTGCGCCGAGACGTTCCAGCACTGGAGGAAGAATATGAGCGGATTGAGACTCGACCCCAAGGGACTCGTCGTGTTCGTGGGGGCTGGTCCCGGCGCCGACGATCTCATCACCGTGCGCGGAGCGCGGGTCATCGCCGAAGCGGACATCATCATCTGGGCCTCCTCGCTGGTCCATCCCGGGATCGTCGCCGGGCGCCAACCCGACGCCGAGGTCATCGACTCCGCTTCCATCCCGTTGGAGGACTTGGTGCCGCTGTACACGCGCGCCCGCGACGAAAAGCTGCTCGTCGCCCGCGTCCACACCGGCGACCCCGACATCTACGGGGCGACGGCGGAGCAGCGTGACCTGTGCGCCCAGATCGGGATCCCCACCGAGACGATCCCGGGCATCTCGGCCTTCTCGGCGACCGCCGCACGCATGGAGGTGGAACTCACCCTGCCGGAGGTGGCACAGTCGCTGATCCTCACCCGCCTGGAGGGCGGCCGCACGCCGATGCCGTCCGGGGAGAGCGTGCGGGCATTCGCCGCCCACGGCACAACGATGGCCCTCTACCTGTCGGCGGCACGCAACAAGCAGCTGCAAGACGCCCTGCTTGAGGGCGGCTACGCCCCGGAGACGCCATGCATCATCGGCTACCGCGTCACCTGGCCTGACGAGCAGCTGTGGCGGGTGCCGTTGCGGGAGCTGTCGGCCACCATGAAAGAACACAAGCTGTGGAAGCACACGATCGTTCTGGTGGGCCCCGCCTTGGCCGAGGGCCGCACCGTCAAACGTTCCCACCTGTACCATCCCGGCTTCCGGCACGGCTACCGCGACGCCGACCAGAACGCCGTCGAGGACCTGCGCACACACGGCGCCACCGCCTACACCCTGGGAGATAACGAATGATCACGGTATACGGGCACCTCGGGGCCCCGAACGAAGAACTGCGGCGCGCCGTCGCCGAGGCGGAGATCGTCGTCGGGGGTCGGCGGCACCTCGACGAGTTGGGCGTCCCGGATGGTAAACGGATCGTGCTGGGCGCACTGACCCCGGCCGTGCAGCAAATCAAGGAACTGCCCGAGAACACGAAGGTGGCGATCCTGGCCTCCGGTGACCCGCTGTGGTTCGGCGTGGTGCGCAAGCTGCGCGCCGCGGGGCTGCGCCCGAAGGTCGTCACCCGCGCCTCCTCCGTCGCGGAGGCCTTCGCGCGGGTGGGGCTGCCGTGGGAGGACGCCCTGACGGTCTCGACGCACGGCCGCCCGGTTGAACCGGCCATCGCAGCCGCCAAACGATACTCGAAGGTGGCGGTGATGACCGACCCGCGGGAGCCGCTGGCGACGCTGGCCGAGCCGCTGGCGGGGCTGGGCCGGGTGTTCGTGCTGGCCGAGCGGCTCGGGGAGGACGACGAGCGGGTGCGGGTACTCAGCGCCGATGAGCTGGCCTCCGTTGAGGATGTCCGCCAACCCAACGTCGTGCTCATTTTGGAGCGGCACCCGGACGCGGATTGGGACGACGAGGCGGTGGATGTGGCCGCGCCGCGGCGCGTCGCCGCCCCTCAGGTGGCGCGGGAGCGCCTAACCGTGCCGCTGGCGGAGCTGACGGTCGGCCAGGTAGTCGCCTCCGACAATGCGCGGCGCCGCGCCGCCCAGATCGACAAACTGCTGGGCGCGACCCGCATCTACGACGGTCCGGCGACCGAAGGGCTGAGCCGGGCCTTCGAGGAATGCGACCTGGTGATCTCCCACCTGGCGCTTGGCGCGACGGCGCGCATCATCGCGCCGCTGCTTGATTCGAAGAAGACCGACCCCGGGGTGGTGGTGATCGACCAGGGCGGCCATTTCGTCGTCCCGCTGATTGGCGGCCATGTCGGCGGCGCGAACGAGCTCGCCGAGCGGCTGGCCGACGGCCTGGGCGCGACGGCGGTGCTGACGACGGCCACGGACTCGCTGGGCGTGCCGGCGCTCGACACGCTCGGCTGGGCGCATAGCGGGGATGTCGCCGGGGTGACGGGGGCGATGCTCGACGGGCGCCTGGTGCAGCTGGTTCGTGAGCAGCCCTGGCCGCTGCCGCCGCTGCCGGAGAACGTCACCGAGGCCCTGCCCGACGGTGCCTCCCCCGCCGCGCTGATCGTGGTCACCGACCGCGACGCCAGCCAGCTGGAGCCGACCGAGTTGCCGCGGGTGGTGCTGCATCCCCGCTCCCTGGTGGTTGGCATGGGCTGTAACCGGGGCACCTCCGAGCAGGTGCTGCGCGCCCACCTGGAGGCGACCCTCGCCACGGCGGGCCTCTCGATCCACGCCGTCTCGGCGCTGACCAGCGTCGACGCCAAGGCCCACGAGGGCGGCCTGAAGCGGCTGGCCAAGCAACTCGGCGTCCCGTTCGTGTGCTTTGAGGCGGCAGAGTTGGCCGCGGTCCCGGTACCGACGCCGTCCGAGGTCGTGGCCGCCGAGGTCGGAACCCCCAGCGTCTCCGAGGCCTCGGTCATCGCCCGCGGCGCGGAGCTGATCGTGCCCAAGCAGAAATGCCCAGACGCCACCTGCGCCGTCGGCCGCCTTCCGGCGCGCGGCGAGTTGCGCGTGGTGGGTCTAGGCCCCGGGCATCGGGATCTGCTGACCCCCATGGCCCGGCAGGCGATCGAGTCGGCAACCTATGTCGTCGGCTACATCCCGTACGTGCGCCAGATCCGCGACCTGGTCAGCCCGCACGCCCAGGTTTACGCCACCAAGATGGGTGACGAGGAGGAACGCACCGCCTACGCCATCGCGCGCGCCCGAGAGGGCCACGCCGTCGCCTTCGTGTGCTCGGGTGACCCGGCGATCTACGCGATGGCCTCCCCCACCCTGGAGCAAGGCACGGAGGGCATCGATGTGCGGGTCATCCCGGGGGTGACCGCGGAGTTGGCGGCGTCCGCGCTGCTCGGCGCGCCGCTGGGACACGATCACGTCACCATTTCCCTATCGGACCTGCACACCCCCTGGGAGGTCATTGAGCAGCGGCTGCGCGCCGCCGCCGACGGGGACTTCGTGACGGTGCTGTACAACCCGCGCTCCCGCAAGCGGACCATGCATCTGCCGCGGGCCCTGGAGATCCTGGGGGCGAAACGCCCCGCCGACGTGCCCGTCATGGCCATCCACGAGGCCTTTAGGCCGAAGCAACGCATCCGCTGGGCCCCCATCGGGGAGTTCAAGCCGGAGTGGGTGGATATGCACACCATCGTCATCGTCGGCTCGTCCACCACCAAGCCGGTGGCGACGGGCGACGGCGAGACCGCGATCGTCACCCCGCGGGACTACCGCTGGATGAGCAAGGTTCAAGGAGGAGATTGCTGATGTCCACATCACTGACGGGCGGCGTGCCGCTCATCTTGGCGGCCCACGGGTCGCGCGACCCCGAAGGCGTGGCCGTGTGCCGCGCCGTCGCCGAGCGGGTGCGCGGCCTGCTGGGCGATACGAAGATGACCCTGGGTTTCATTGAACTGGCCGAACCCAGCGTGGCCGAGGCCGTGGCCGATGCCCTAGCCGGGCGGCCGGTCACCGGCGAATTGGACGCGGTGGTGGTGCCGTTGATGCTCGCCACCGGCGAGCATGTCCGCGAGGACATCCCGAACGCCATCGACGAGGGACGAGGCGATGCGCAGGTCCGGTATGCGGAGTCACTCCTGGGTAGCCCATTGCTGATGGCCGCGATGCAGCGGCGGCTAGAGGAAGCGCTGGGCGACTGGCGGCCGAAGGACACCGCCTGCGTCTTCGTGGGCCGCGGCTCCCTGGTGACCGCCTCCAACGCGGAACGCTACCGGCTGGCCCGCACCCTCATGGAGGCGACGGGGCTGGGCAGCATGCATCTGAGTTTCATCCAGGTGTCGCGCCCCTCGGTGCCGGAGGCCCTCAACGCGGCGAAGGCTTCGGGGGCCCGGCAGATCGTCGTCACACCGCATTTCCTGTTCCCGGGCAAGCTGCGCACCTGGAATCTGGAGCAGGTCAACGCCTGGGCGAGCCAGCATCCTGAAGTGGAGGTGCGGGTCGCGGAGGTGATCGGCGACTGCGACGAGCTGGCCCAGCTGATCGTCGATCGCTACCAGGCGGAGTTGTACGCCGAGGGCCTCGGTGACGGCGCGCCCGGCTATCTGAGCAGCCTGGACCTCACCGGCCGGGACGTTCTGGTCGTCGGCGGCGGGGCTGTCGCGGCCCGGCGGGTCCCTCGCCTGCTGGCCGCTGGGGCTCGGGTGCGTGTCGTCGCCCCGAACGTGGGCATCGTCGTCGGACGTCTGGCCGCCAGCGGCGCGATCCAGGTTGAGCAGCGCGCGGCCCGTGCCGAGGACGTGGCGGGTGCCTGGTATGTGCTGGCCGCCAGCAACGACCCCGTGGTCAACGAGATGATCGCGGCCGAGGCGGAACGTCAGCACACCTTCTGCGTCCGGGCGGATCAGGCCGTCGCCGGGTCGGCCGCCACGCCAGCCACGGCCTCGGCGGGCGGCCTCACCGTCGCCGTTATCGGGGACCGCAACCCCCGCCGGTCGGTGCGGGTACGCGACGAGCTGCTGCGGGTGCTCCAGGACTAGCGGCCGCGACGCCCGGCTCAAGTCACCGGGAGCGCGAGGACTCGGGCGGCGTGGTGAAGGCGATTTTACAAGGCTCGCCACCATGAGCAGCCACCAAAACTCTCCGAAAGCCTGCTCCGTTGATCCGTAACCACAAATCCGGCGGGACACCTCAACCTCAAATGGTCTGTGTAAGCGGTTCAATCTGAAGTGAAGCGCCCTGGGTTTCGTTCCGGTGGTTTATGTGGTTGTCAGGGCTGGCGTCCTGGTGTGATTGTAGGTGGTCTCGATCTCGGCGGGGGTGCGGTAACCGAGGATGTTGGTGGTTCCACCAGTCGACCCAGCACATGGTGTGGAACTCGACCTCGGTCACTGACGGCCAGGCGGGGCGGGCGTGGATGAGTTCGGCCTTGTAGAGTCCGCCCACCGGATTTCTGCGAGGGCGTTGTCATAGGAGTCTCCACGGGATCCCACTGAGGCCTGGAAGCCGGCGTCATTGAGGTACTGGGTGTAGCGCA
>JAUNKK010000061.1 GCA_030532825.1 Propionibacteriaceae bacterium | reverse complement strand
GGTGGAACACGGCCACGCCTGGGATCGTCGTCACCCTCCTCGTTGGGCTGGTTCTCCTCGCGACGAGCGCACTCACCCCGCTAGGTCGCAAGGCCTCGGACCCTGAGATCGCCGAGGCTTGAGAGCACAAAACTTGACGACAGGCCCACCTACCTCCACCCCTGCACTCCCAAGGTAGGCGGGCCCGCTTACTTCTCCGCGCGAGGCTGGTCGCGCTGACTCCGGAATCGGCGGCTTTCGGGAGCGCCTCGGGCCTAGGACCGCCTCGTGGGCTCGATCAGCGACCTCGGATCACCAGGCTCTGCGCCCAGGCCCGGATGGCCCCAGGGTCGACGTGATCCTCGGGCTTCTTGCGCAGCACGGCGAGGAGCAGCCGCTTCCACCTCCCGACGTTCTCCGGCTGGTAGCGACCCGCGAACGCCGCCTCCGCCACAACGTCGATGAGCTTCGCCGCGGCCCGGCTGTAGGACAGCGCTGTCTCTGTCTTCGCCGGGTCAGCTGCGGTGATCGACACGTTAAACAACGCGGCCCGACCCACCGTCGACCGATGCGACTCCAGCCACGCCAGCCCCTCCGGCAACCACGTCGCCGCCTGCACGGCGCTGCCCAGCACGAAGGTGTCGAAGCCCGCCGGGTCCGGATCATCGCGGAAGTCCGCGACGGTGACGTCATGACCACCGGCCCGCAGTTCCTCCCCCAGAATTCCTGCCACCTGGGCCGTCGATCCGCTCCGGGTGGCGTATCCAACCAACACACGCTCCACATGCCCACGCTATTACCCACTCCGCGCGCACCGCCACTGAGGTGAGGGAATCGCCGTTGCCAGGAGGGAAATCGGGGTAGGCTCGGGGCGGATCAGGGAGGTTCACATGGGTCAGACACAACGCGTCGGGGTGCTCACGGCTGGCGGCGACTCCCCCGGCCTGAACGCCGCCATCCGCGGGCTCGGCAAGGCGGCCATCAGCCGTCACGGCATGGAACTGATCGGTTTCCGCGACGGGGTGCGCGGCCTAGCCGAAAACCGACACATTCCGCTCGGCCCTGAGGCCCTGTCCGGGATCCTCACCGTCGGCGGCACCATCCTCGGAACCAGCCGCGACAAGGTACATCGCATGACCATCGACGGCCAGACCGTCGACGCCATCCCCATCATCAAGGAAGTCGTCGAGCAAAACGAGTTGGACTGCCTCGTCCTGCTGGGCGGTGGCGGCACCGCCAAGAACGCCTTGCGACTCGCAGAGGCGGGCATCCCCGTCATGCACCTGCCCAAAACCATCGACCGCGACGTCGCACACACCGACAACACCTTCGGCTTCTCGACGGCCCTGGAGATCGCGACGGAGGCCATTGACCGGCTGCACTCAACTGCCCACAGCCATCACCGCGTGATCCTGGCCGAGATCATGGGTCACAAGGCCGGCTGGCTGGCGCTGGGCGCGGGTATCGCGGGCGGCGCAGACGTCATCCTGATCCCCGAAATCCCCTACACGGTGGAGGCGATCACCGAAACCATCCGCGCCCGGCAGCGTCGTGGCACCAACTTCAGCGTGATCGCCGTAGCCGAGGGCGCTAACGACGTCGCAGCCCGTCAGGCCATCGCGGCGGCCGAGTCGCTGAAGAAGTCGGCCAGCAGCCCCGAGGCCAAGGCTGCGGCGAAGGCCCACCTGGCCCGCGTCCTCGACGACAATCGGGAGCACACCTTCCGCCTCGCCCGGGAGTTGGAGGCCGCGACCGGGCTAGAGACCCGGGTGTCGATCCTGGGTTACGTGCAACGCGGCGGCACCCCCTGCGCGGAGGACCGGCTGCTGGGGTCGCGGATCGGCACAGCCGCCGCCGACCTGATCGCCGAGGGCGTTCACGGCGTCATGGTGGCCAGCAAGGGGGACGGAACCGAGCCCGTGGATCTCAAGGATGTGGCCGGCAACCTCTCCCTCGTGCCGCCGGATCATCCGTGGATCGAGTCCGCCCGCGCCGTCGGCACCGGACTGGGCGACTAGCGCAAGAAGCTACGGGGCCAGGGGGTCGACGACGGCGAGGCCCCGCGCCCGCGCCGCCTCAGCCAGGCGCGCATCATGGGTCAGGACCGTCACGGGGTCGGCGTCGCTGTGCAGGATGAGTGCACTGGCCAAGTGGATCGCATCAAGGGATTTCAGTTCCCCAGTGAGCGCGCAGGCACCGTCGACGACCTCGCGGGAGATCTCCAGCAGTTCTATGCCCGCTAACAGCGTCCGCGCACTCTCTACCGGAGTACTGGTGCGGCGTGCCACACGAACGAGCTCGATCTCCAGCAAAACTGAGGAATGCGCTGAACGCCAGCGATGCTCCTGTTCCAGTAGATGTTCAACTTTGCCAGCCCCACCCTGGCCAAGGAGCATAAGAGCCATGCACGACGTGTCAACGTAGAGCATTGAGGTCGATCTCCTCACGGTCCTCAGCGAGAAGCTGCTCAACGGTCATACCTTCCGGCAGCTTGCCTAGAACCTTGGGGAGCCGGAATGGCCCCTTGGCAGGTCGAAGTTTCCCTTCGCGGAGGAGCCGTTCGCGGGGGGTTTCGTCAGGGCGGATCGGAATGATCTGGGCTACTGGGCGGCCGCGGTCGGTGATCGTCACGGGGCGTCCGGATTCGGTCACCTGGGCGATGATCCGTCCCGAGCGCTGGTTGAGCTCTCGCAGGCTGACGTTTTCGGGCGGGGGGGCCGGGCGATCGACGGGCTGGGCGTTCATGTCCCCACGATACCCGACATGTTCTACCTGTCCTACCTTGGGGTCTGCTCGGGATGTGGCTTGCCCAAAAGCCAGCCAACGCAGCCGATGCTCTGCCGGGGCTCCTGCCTCCGGCAGAGCATCGAGCGACGAGAACCCTCAGTCGAAGATCGGACCGGTGGTGCGGCTGCGCTTGAGTTCGAAGAAGCCGGGGTAGGCCGTGACCTTGGCGACCCCGTCGAACAGTTCGCCGGCGGCCTCGCCCTTCGGCGCCGGGGAGATGACGGGGCCGAACAGCGCCATCCCGTTAATGCGGATGATGGGGGTGCCGACGTCAGTGCCCACCAGGTCTTGCGCCACCTTCTGGTAGGCGCGCATGTCGGCGTCGAACTCGTCGGTGGTGACGCGCTCCGCGATGGAGGCGTCCAGCCCCACCTCGGTCAGCGCGTCGGCGATGGTGGCGGTGGCGATCGGCTGGCCGCCCGGATGCAGCCGAGTGCCGAGGGCAGTGTAGAAGCCTCGCACCTGCTCGGGCCCGTACAGCTTGGCGACGGCCGCAGCGGCGCGGGAGGCGATGATCGTCTCATCGATGTGGGCACGGTAGCCGGGTTCCAGGTCCCGGCCCTCGTTGAGGATGAACAGGCTCATGGGGTGGAACGTGGTCTTCACGTCGCGGACCTTCTCCACCTCCAGCATCCAGCGAGAGGCCATCCAGGCCCAAGGGCACGTCGGGTCGAACCAGAAATCAACGTCGGTGGTCATGCCCCCATCCCACCCGGAACGCCGCAATAACTCAACTGGTGGCGTGGCACCCGAAGTCCGGAACCGGGCAGGCGCAGCGAGTCGTCGGTGCCTAGCCTGCCCGGCTAAATAAACCACCGCTACCCCCGCGGCTCCCCGATAATCGTCTCTGCAAGAATTCCTCCAGCCGACCAGGAGGACCACATGAGCGACACCCCCACCTTCTCCAGTCCCACCCAACGTGGGCTACTGAGCCCGCGGCGACTAGCGCGGATGGCTGTCCTCATCGCCCTGTCGGCAGTCGGGGCGGTGGTGAAGATCCCGTCGCCGACGGGGACTGTGGCGCTGGATTCCGCCCCCGGGTTCCTGGCCGCCGTCGTCTTTTCTCCCGTGGAGGGTGCGATCGTGGCGGCCTTGGGGCACCTCCTCACCGCCACCACCGCCGGGTTCACGCTGGGCGCGCTACACCTCGTTGTCGCAGTAGAGATGGCAGTGTTCGCGTGGCTTTTCGGCCTCCTGGCCCAGCGAGTGAACGTGGCGGTGGCTGGCGTCGTTGCCGTTCTGCTCAACGGCCTGGTGGCGCCCCTCATGATGATTCCCGTCGCCGGGTTTGGCGGCTACGTCGGGATGATTCTGCCGCTGCTGGTTGGCTCGGCGATCAATGTGGTGGTGGCCGTCCTCGCCGGCTATGCCCTGTCCGCCGCGGGCCTGGCCGACCGCCCGATCTTTCAGCGACGATGACCGTCCAGCCCATCCGCGACCTGCTGATCGTTCCAGGCTCGCCCCGGTTGGTGGTGGCGTGCGACTCGGTGGGCGGCATCGGCCCCCGGCCCGCCGATGTGGTGGCGGTGCCCGGCGATGTCGTCGCGCATTTCGCTGCGCGCGTGCCGCTGCTGGAGGTGCTGTGTTCTGGCGCCCGCCCCGTCGCACTCATCAACACGCTGTGCCATGACTTGGCGGAGGCGGGGACGTTCATCGACACGTTCCGCCAGATCGCGGCGGAGGTCGGCATCGCGCCCGGGGCAGTCACGGGCAGCACGGAAGAGAACGTCCCCTCCCCCGCGACGGGGGTTGGGGTGACGGTGATCGGCGCCGAAGAGCGCCCTCTGATCACGGGCGGCGGCCGCGACGGCGACATCGTGGTGTGCGCGGGCTGGCCGCGTTCCGCGCCCCGGGATGCGGTGTATGTCGGCCACCCCGACATCGTTCCACTGGAGGTCGTCAAGGCGCTGGTGGATTCGGGGCTGGTGCACGACGCGCTGCCTGTCGGGTCGCGGGGTATCGGCTTCGAGGCCGCTCAGTTGGCGCGCTCCGCGGGCCTCACCTGTCGCCCGCTCGATCACCCCATCCCGGTCGGCGACTCCGGGGGCCCCGCGACGTGCGTGCTCCTGGCGTGCCGCCCCGGCGACGAACCCGTCCTGCGCCGTCTCGCCCCCGCGCACTTTCCGTGGCATCCCGTCGCCTCCCTGGTGGCGCCTTGACGTTCATCGAAGCCAAGGGTCTCGGTTTCTCCTACCGGGGCACTGCCCGCCGCCAGCTCGCGGATGTGAGCGTCGAGATCCCTGCGGGGAGCCGCGTCGCGGTGATGGGCGCGACGGGCTCCGGCAAATCGACGTTCGCCCTGGCTTTGGCCGGCCTGATCCCCCATCACCACCCCGGCGACCTCTACGGGACGCTGCGCGTCGCCGGCGTCCTCACTCACGAGACGACGCTTCCTGACCTGATCCGTCGCGTCGGCCTCGTGGCGCAGGACCCGGAGTCGCAGCTGATGGGACGCCGGGTCCTGGACGACACCGCCATCGGCCCCGCCAATCTCGGACTGCCGCGCACCGAAGTGTGGGCGCGGGCCACCCAGGCCCTGACGGCCGTGGGACTCGCCGACTTGGCCGATCGGGAGGTCGCGACGTTGTCCGGCGGTCAGCAGCAGCGACTCGCCGTCGCTGGGGTGCTGGCCATGGACCCGCCGATCCTGGTGCTGGACGAAGCCGCCTCCGAGCTGGATCCGGAGGGTGCGGCGGCTATCCACCGACTCGCAGAGACGCGCTGCGCAGCCGGGCAGACAGTGGTGCTGATCGATCACGACTCCGATGTCGTCGCTGCCTGGGCCGAGTTCCTGCTCGTGCTGGACGAGGGCCGCCCGCTGTTCTTCGGCCCGCCCAGCGAGTTCTTCCGCGACGGCGCGCGCGTGACGGCTGCGGGGCTGCGGCAGCCCGCGAGCTACGCCATAGCCGAGGCCGCCACCCAGGCCGGGCTGCTGGCGGCTTCCGCTGGAACCGACCCGGCGGTGCTCCTCGACGCGGTCCACCCCCTCGCCGTCGGCATCTCGCCCCCTAGCTCCCCCGAAACCCCAGCCGCCACTAGCCCGGCGCTGGAACTGACGGACCTGACCCACCGCTACCCCAATGGGGTGGCGGCCCTCGACCGGGTGTCTGCGACGATCCACCACGGCGAGTTCGTCGCCCTCCTAGGCGGCAACGGTGCGGGCAAAAGCACCCTGGCCAGGCACCTCGTCGGCCTGCTGCGCCCCACCAGCGGCACTGTGCGCATCAACGCCCGCGACATCGCCGACCGCCCCACCGCTGAGCTGGCCGCGGAGGTGGGCTTCGTTTTTCAGAACCCCGATCACCAGATCTTCGCCGACACCGTCTACGACGAGGTGGCCTTCGGGCTGCGCAACCTTAGTCTTCCGGAGGTGGAGATCAGCCAGCGTGTGGCCGCGACCCTCGCCCAGGTTGGTCTAGCAGAGGCCGCGTCCAGGCATCCGCTGCGTCTCAGTCGCGGCGAACGGCAGCGGGTGGCGGTGGCCTCGGTGCTGGTCATGCGTCCGGGCATCCTGGTGATCGACGAACCCACCACGGGTCTGGACTGGCGGGGTGCTGCCGCGCTGCTGGAACTCGTCGCGGACCTTCACCGCGCCGGCCACACCGTCGTCATCATCACCCACGACCTGCTGCTGGCGGCTCGTTACGCGACGCGGGCGCTGGTGCTCGCCGAAGGGCGTCTGGCCTTGAATGTCCCCTTCGAACGCCTATTCGACGACGAGGATCGCCTGGCTTCGCTGCGGCTCAAAGCCCCGGCCGTTGTTAGGGTGGCGCGACGGCTGGGCCTGCCACCCGCCACCACACCCGAGGATGTGGTCGCCGCCTGGAGGCAGGCCCGCGATGCGTCGTGATCCCCGCACCGACGTCCGGGCTAAAGTCGCGCTGTTTACCGCCGTGATGGCAGCGTGTTTCCTGTTTGACTCGCTGGTCGCCTACCTGGGGTTGGCGACGGCGGCACTCGGGGCGGCGTTGCGGGGCCGTCCCCGTTCCCTGGCCCGTCTGCTCGGCCCGCTGGTCCCCCTGCTGGTGTTGATCTTCGGGTTCGCCGCGTTCATGCCTCCGCCCGGCGCCGACCCGCGGGTCCTCGTCGTCTTCTGGCCCGCGGGCCCAGCGCTGACGGTTGGTGGTCTAGCACACGGCGCCGTCCTGGTGCTGCGGGTCATCACGATGGTGGGCACCACGACCGCGCTGCTGGAGTGCACCCCCGTTGAGCAGTTCACGGCGCTGCTCCAGGCCATGCGCGCGCCAAACGCGGTGGTGTTTCTGGTGGTGACGGCGCTCCGGTTCATCCCGACATTGCGGCAGCGCGCCACGCAGATTCAGGACGCGCAGCGGGTGCGGGGAGCACGCCTGGATAGCGGCGGTCCGGTGGCACGCCTGAAGGCCAGCGCCACCGTCATGATTCCGCTTTTAACATGCGGAATACGCATGTCAGAGCAATTGTCGGGCGCCATGGTCAGCCGCGGATACGGGGCGACGAAATACCCCACTCGGCTGGTGGATCTGACGTGGTCGTGGCGTGATCTTTTCGTGACCTTTGGCGCCATCTGCCTGGTTATGATCGCGATTGTGTTTTAAAACGGCAATACCTGGCACCGACTATAAATGCCCCTCCTTACCGGAAGGGGCCTCGATTGCCGACAGGCTAAACCTTGAGCGAATTGCGGGCATCTCCGAGGGCACTGCCGATCTCTTGGTCCCGCATGCGAACCAGCAGAGCCTCCGGCATGCCCGCCGCCTCGAACAGGGCGGCGCTCACGGCGTGGTCGTAGCCCCACGCAATGATGGCGCGGACGGTGGACATCAGGCGGGCAAAAGCCGCGATCAGGCGTTGGCGTTCGTCGGCGGGGATATCGAACGACGTCACTCGCGCTGACACGAGTTGGGCCACGTGGTCGGACATGGCCAGCATCATCGGGTTGGTGACGTGCCGGGTCACATGAACGAGACCCACCAAAGCCATCCACGCGAAATAGTCGTCGTCGAGCGGGCCCTCGACGGTGCGCTCCCACCAGTGGGCCAGTGCGCCCTCGCGGGCCGGGCGCTCGCCCTCGCGAAAAACAGCGGCGGTCTCGGGGTGCCCGTAGACGGTATCGTAGAACGATTGCACCACCTCAGGTCCGAGCGCTAACAGTTCCTCCCGGTGCCGCTGGATGGTCTGACGGTCATCGTCGTTCAACCGCCCTGACGGCGGGATCTGCGCGACCGCACCCTGGGCGATCTCGTGCATCGACAACATGGGGGTTAGGTCCTAGCAAGCAGCTGCTTAATCTCAACAGAAGCGACCCGGGCCTCAATCCGCATCAACCCCAAGTTGGAATCAATGGGGCCCTGCATAACCAGCACCGCATCGTCGCCAGCGCCATACACCACAAGGTAGCCGTTCTCACCACGAACCACGGCCTCCTGCAGGTCGCCCATATTGGTGCGCTCCGAGATCCGCTTACCCAGGCCCAGTGCCGTCGCGGCCATGGCCGCCACCCGCTCGGCCTCACCGTCGGGGAAATCATGGGCGATGGCAAGTCCGTCCTGGGAGGCGATCATGACGCCGCTGAGCTCAGGGATGGCCCGCCGGATGGCCCCGATGACCAGTTCCAGGTCGCTGTGTTTGCTGTTGCCATACTTTCCATCCATGGCGTTGGCTCCCTGCATTGATAGATATGTGACGCCCGGCTGGTCAGTTGGCCGCGCATACTTAGGTCCGTAAATGTAGGCGTTCCCTGACATCTTGCCCCTTGAGAATTGCTCTTCCTAGCGGGAATAGTAGAGGATTCTGGCCGAAAGTTACCACAAAAGTGAGAAAATGAACGGGGGAGTCGGCCTGGCTCACCCCACGGGGGCTACTTGGGCTATAGGGTCGGATGGGCTAGAGGATGGAGATGCCGTGAAAGGAACCGGAGTAGCTGTGGCTACGGGCCTTGCCGCGTTCGTTGTGCTCGGCGCGATGGGCGGGGCCTGGCTCGTTGAGCGTACGTTGACGACGGAGGCTGCTCAGGCACTTGAGGCTGAGGGAGTCGAGGCTACGGTGGTTTTCTCGGGTCTGAAGGCCGTCGTGAGCACTGACGCTGATCAACTTTCCAAAGCAATTGACGTGGTTCGACACCTGCCCGGCGTGACTGTCGCGGAAGCCGGGGACGGGGAACCCGGCGATGATCTTTCGACCACCGCGCGGAGTTCCGCAAAACCCACCGTGGACACCCAAGCGCGCCCCACTCCCGTCGCGGTTTCTCCCAGCCCAACACCCACGCCGACGCCATCGCCTTCTCCTGAGCCAAGCCCCTCGCCCAGCCCGACGCCGATGCCGGAGTTGGTGATCCAGTTCGAGGGGGGCGAGGCCACCTTGCCGTCCAGCCAGCGTGACAAGATCACCCAGCTGGCGGAATGGCTCGCGGCTAATCCTGAGGCGCGAATCCAGGTGATTGGCCACACGGACAACGGGCGCACGCCGACCTTCCGGGAAGAGTTGTCCCAGGAGCGCGCGGATGCGGTGGCTGATGCCCTCGTCGACGCTGGCGCACAGCGGGAACAACTGACGGTTATCGCCCGGGCGGATAAAGATCCGGCGGAGTCGAATGCTACGGCCGAGGGTCGAACGGCGAATCGCCGCGTAACCTTCACGGAGCAAGGGGAAGGGTAAGAAATGAACGGATATGTCCTGCTGGCTCTCCAGTTGGGCGCCATCCTTCTGGTGGCCATGGCGCTGGCCTTCTGGATCGGCTGGGCGCTCAGCAAGCGCCGCGCGCTGCGCCGTACTGCCGCCGAGGTGACGCCGTCGCCCACTCGGCCAGCGGCTATCCCGAACGCCCAGCCAGAGACCACCCTCTCGTCCGACCCAGCACCGGCGGCGCCTCTGGCCCACCCGGATGCTCGGGATGTTGCCCCGGCCGGGGTGACACCGTTCGCCCCGGCGGACGTTGAGTCGCCGGTGGAGCCGCAGATCGCCCCCAAGTCGTCCGAAGACGATGCCGCGGCCCTAGGTCTGGCTGCTGCCCCTGAACCCGCGGCTGGGCCCGTCGTCGAGGATCCAGACGATCTAGACGAGGCGGCACTGGCGGAGACGAACGTGATCCCGCGCATCAACCCGGACACCACTCCCCCGGCGCCGTCGGCCACCCTCCAGCCCGAGCCAGCCGACGACGACCCGGCCGCTGAAGCCCCGCAAACGCCGGAATCGCTGGTCGAGCCCGCTGAACCCACCGAGCCTCAAGAACTCGCCGCCACCGCTGCGCCTGCCGAGACCGAAACATCGCAGACCACCACCGGCGACGCTGAAACTCAACTGGCCGAAGCACAAGCACAGCTGGCCGCCGCCGAGGAGCGTGTCCGGGACGCCGAGTCGGTTGCCGAGGCCGCGGTACAGCGCGCCGAAGTAGCCGAGGCCCGGCTCGGCGAGGCCGAGCAGCGGGTCGTCGAGGCCAGCGAACGCGCGGAGACGGCCGAACGGGAAGCCCAAGAGCGCGTCGCGGCGGCCGAGCATGAGGTCGAAGCCGCCCGCGAGCGCATCGCTGGCCTGCAGGAGCAGGTCGCCAAGCAGGAACTCGACATGGCCCGGCTGGAGACTCGCGCCACCACGGCCTGGGACACGACGATGCCCCAGCTGTTCAATCGCATCGAATCCCTCGAAGGCGAGATGGCGAAGGCACGCGACGAAACCGCCGAACTGGAGGCGCTGCTTGCTATTGAGCGCGAGCGCACCGCCAGCCTGCTCCCCCCGGCCCCTCAGGAACCAGAAGTAGAGGCCGCGGACGGGGCGGAGCTTCACGAGGACTTCCAGGCCCCGACCCCCGGCGGCGACGACTACGACGCCGACGAAACCACCGTCTTCCAGCGCGTCGTCATCGACCAGCCGTTCCCGGAGTTCACCACCGACCACGAACCTAGAGCCGAAGAGGCCGAGGCCCCTGGCCAGGCGGGCCTGGACGACGAAACACCAAAGATCGTGGCAGACACCGACGCGACGGACGAGCCCGCCGCGGAGGAGGTCGCAACCGGAGACGTCACCGATGAGGAAGCTCCCGCCGAGCCAGAGGACCTCGGCGAAACCGGGCCCGCGGCCGACGAACCAGAAGAAGACGCGACGGAGCAGCCCGTCGCGGAGCAGGAGGCCGAAGAGCCAACGGCTCAGCAGGCCGAGGAAGCCGACGAAGCCGGGCAAGCAGATCAGCCCGAAGGAGCAGATCAACCCGAGGCAACCGACGGGCACACGGAAGCCGATGTGCTCCCGCTCGCCAAAGCCCCGTCACCCGACGAATCGGCAGCATTCGATGCCCAGGCGGAGGAGGCAGCTGGCGAGAGCATCGACGCTGTGCCGGAGCCCGACGCCTCGGATGCACCGGAGTCTGACGCTCCCGGGGAGCCGGTAGTCGACGAGCCAACGGAACCGCAGAGCAAGCTCGGCCCGGCGGCGGCGCTCGCCGCCGGAGTTGGCCTCGCCCTCGGTGAGGAACACGCCGCAGCGTCCGATGAGCCGGAAGTCCCCGCCGAGGAGCAGGAGGAGGACGCAACGGAGGAGCCGGACGGGGACCACGAGACGGCGACCGACGGGCCGGAACAAACCACGACCGACACCGAGGCAGAAGAACTGCCTGAGGAAGCGGAGGCTGAAGAGACCGTCGCGCAGGACGACTCCCTGGAGCCCGAAGCCGAGAAGACAGTCCAGCGCGACGAGGCCGAGGCGAATTCGCCGGAGGACGGTGCCGAAACCACTGACGAGCCGGAAACACCCGACGCCCAGGACGAGGCCCCGGAGGCAGAGGCCACCGCAGAAATCAGCGAGACCGCCGAAGAGGTCGAAGAGGAAGAGACCCAGGACGAGCTCCCGATCGGCCTGGTAGCCGACGCCGCAAAGCCCGAAGCCGTCCCAAACATCGACCCTGAGGCCACGCTCGATCCCGAAGCCGCGCTTGAGGAAGAAACCACGCTTGAGGAGGTTGCCGAGACCTCCTCCGAAGCGGAGCCGACTCACCCCGAGCCAACCGACGACGACGCCGAGGCCGACGAAGCACCGGTCGTTGTCGCGGATCAGGCGGATAACGAAACCACGATCGAGTTCGACATGCCCCTCGTGGCCAAAGCCGATGAAGAGCCCGAAGTCGACGACGGCACCGCGCCCGATGACACCGACCAGTCGGCGGAGACCGAAGTCGACGAGCCGTCTCTTCGCGATGCCCTCGACGAGCCGCAGCCCCAAAACGAACCCATCGCTCCTGCTGCCGGCACCGTCGAGGACGGCGGCGAGGAAAGCTTTGAGGACCAGCCAGAGCAGTCCGCCGCCAAGGTCGAAGACGCCGGGGACATTGCGGACTTCGTCGGGGCCCCCTCCGGCAACGACCCGCAGCCCCAGCCGATGCCGGAGCAAACGCCCGAAGGGCATGTGGACGAGCCAGCCCTCGCGCCCCTCCAATGGCAGGTGCCCGAACCCGAGCCAACCGAACTCAAGATCAAGATCACCTGGCCCGAGCCCGACTCGTCCGCCCACTGGCTGGACCAGCGCAGCCCAGCGGCACACGAGACCGTCGAGGAATCCGAGACCCCCGAGGCGGAGGCCCCGCAGTCTGAGGTCGTCGAGGTCACGGGCGACGAAGCGCACGCCTCCTCGCCCGCCACCGACCTCCAACAGGTCGCCGAGCCTGTCGCTCCCCCCGAACCGCCCGCACCAGAGGCCGCGCCTGAACAGGCCAAGCAGCCGAAAGCCGACGAACCGCACTGGCTGGCCCCGGAGGCGACGATCCCCGAAACCCCGTGGGCAACGGACTCGGAAACCACCCTGGCTGGTCAGGTGTGGCGGGTGCAGCAGCCCGCGCCGTTCCCGCCCGTTGGCCAAACCCCGGAGTCCGTCTCGACCCCGGCGGATTGGGATGCGTTTGGCACCACGGCCCAACTCGACGAGTTCACGGGCTCCATCCCGGTGATCCCGTCGGATGGTCCGCTGTCCAGCATGGAGCCGGAATACGGCCACATGCATGGGGAACATTTCGCCGATGAGCGCGACCCACGACTCATCTACGACGAGCCCTCGCCTAAGCCGGCGCGGCAGGTGGACTACTTAAACGACGACACCCGTTTCGACGACGAGTGACCGGTCACCGGCTGAGCCGCCGGGCCAAGCCGAGGGCCTGCTGCACGTAGGAACCAGAAGACAGGGCCGCGTGGACGAGCACCATATGGAATTGGTGCACGGCCACGCGGTCTTTCCATCCGTCGGCTAGGGGGCTGACCTGCTGGTACCCGTCGAGAATCGCTTCGAGGTGTGGGACGCCGAAGATGGCGAGTTCCGCCAGATCGGTTTCCGCGTGGCCGCCGTGGGCCGACGGGTCGATCAGAGTTCCAGTGGTCCGGCCGTCGCGGGCAGCCCACACGATGTTGCCGCCCCACAGGTCGCCGTGGATGCGAGCAACTCCTTTCACTAGCGCCGGCTGCGGTGAATCGAAACTGCCGGTCGCCACCTGGTCGATGGCCCGATTGAGGACGCCGCGCGCCTCACGCGGCACCTCCGCAAGACGCAGGTAGGGGCGAAGCCGAGCTTCGGCGTAGAACTCTCCCCAGGTGCGCCAGCGCGGGCGAACGCTGACAGGCGCGGGCAGTTCAGCCAGCCGCGAGTCGAGTTCGCTCAGCCCGGGAGGTGGCGCCCCCCAGTGCGGCGCCCCAGCCGCGTGGGTGCAGGCCAAGCGGGAGCCGAACTCGGCGGCGTCCTCGATGCTGGGGTTGCCGTGCTTCAGACGATGGGTCATCAGCCACTCGCGTCCGTGGTCCACGAGGTGCGCGACGGCAGCACCGTCGGTCACGGATGCGAGCCAGCCGAGGCCCGCGATCTCCGTGGCGATGCCGGCCGGGCTGCCGATCTTGTGGAACACTTCATGATCTGCCTGCGCATCCCCGCGTGTGTCGTGGCGGTCGCTATGTTCCATGAAGCCCCCTTTGGCCAGTGTGGACCCCAGGATAGCGGCTCTCAACAGGCCGACTTCCCCCTCCCCGGAGTAGCCCTAAGCACCGCTGCTCAACTGCCCAGTCGCCCCGCCGGATAGGGATCGCCCCGTTGTCGCAGCCCCGGGGTTCGGGAGTTGCTCGCTCCAAGTAGCTTTAGCGCACCACGGTGGCGGAGGTATCAATGGCCCACCTGGCCCCCACGTACACGGTCTCGGTGCTTTCCACCGGCTCACCTGATACATCCGTCAAGATCCTGGACTCAACGAGCAGCGCAATAGGTTCGTGCTGCCGGAGGATCGCGCATTCTTCCGCGGTGGCCAGACGCGAGGTGATGTAGCCCGTCGCCCGCGAGAGCTTGACACCGAGGTTAGCCAGCGCCTCATGAAGCGACCTGCTGGTCAGGTCGATTGACAGCACTTCTTTGAACCGGCCGGGCAGGTAAGCGACCTCGCGGGCTAGCGGTTCCCCATTCGAGCAGCGAACGCGATCAATGCGGACGAGCGGCTCACGGGGGTCAAGATTCATCAGCAGCGCTTGATTCGGCGCGGTACCTAGGCTCTGGTCAAGGATCATCGAGCTGGGGGTCTCGCCCCGTCGCTGGATTTCCTCGCTGAACGACCGCAATACGGACTCTTGCCGGTGAAGCGCAGGCAGCGCCACGAAGCTCCCCGAGCCATGGCGTCGCTCAATGAGCCCGCGGTTACGCAGAGTCTCCAGGGCGTGACGAGCGGTCATCCGGCTGACCTCGAACTGCTTGGCCAACTGGGTTTCTGAGGGTAACCGGGTGCCCGGCGGAAGCACGCGGCATTGCTCCTCCAGCCAAACACCTATCGCCGCATACCCCGCCCTTGTTGCCTTGTCATGAGCCAAGTCTTTGTTGTCCACGATCATGCACTCTCGCGTTATCTGACAGATCATCACAAGCCTACCAGGCTATACAACTTCGATGGGTGATTTCGTTGCCTGACCGTCGACGCATGTCATGTGAGACCATCACCCTACCGAGCTAGGCCCAACGGCACACCATAGAGACCCGAGTCTTGGCGCTTCGTCCCCTTCTTGGGAAGGACCAGCGGCCTGGCGCACAAGTACCGGCTCTGATCGTCAACGAGTTCACGAGCACCCTCTTGAAGTACTTGCCTATACAAATTATGGTAGGTGCCACAAGAAGTTCGGCGCAGCTCAGGCACCAGACGAAAGATCGCGCCGCGCCCCGCCTAGCGAAAGGAACGCAGAGAAACATGACACGCAAGCCAGCCGCCGAGATGACCCGTGACGAACTGGCCGCTTACATCGACTACTCGATCCTCAAACCCGAGTTCACCCCCACAGACATCAAGCGTGAGGTCATCAAGGCGGTCGACTACGGATGCAAGACCGTCTGCATCAACCCGTCGGCGATCGAGATCGCCAAGCCCCTGTGCGAGGGAAGCGGCACCGGACTCTGCGTCGTTGCCGACTTTCCTTTCGGGGCTTCAAGCACCGCCTCCAAGGTCGCCCAAGTCGCGGACATTCTTGGACACGGAATCTCTGAGCTCGACATAGTCGCGAACTACGGCAGGCTTCGCGGGGGCGAACTCGGCCTCGTCGAATCGGACCTGCGCGTAGTCGCCGACACCTGCCATGAACAGGGTGTTGCGGTGAAAGCCATCTTGGAAACCGACGCCTTGACGATGGCGCAAGTCAAGAGCGGAGCCGACGCCGCGATCGCCGCCGGATGCGACTTCATCAAGACATCCACCGGTTTCTATACGGGAGAGATGCAGCACGACGAGGCCGGCGCCTTTGAAGCCATGATCGATTGGATGATCCAGTGCGCAGCAGGCCGATGCAAGGTCAAGGGGTCGGCCGCCATCCGCGATCGCGACCATTTCCTGCGGCTCATCGACGCTGGAATCGACCGCATGGGTATCGGGCACCGCTCCGTACCCGTCGTGCTCGGTGACGCCGCCAGCACAGCCCCATCCGGCACCGGATACTGATCAGGCTCCCTAAGCCCGGCGGGGGATGCCGTGCCAACGACGTGACTCAAGTCGGTTCGCTTCATCGATGAACCAAACCGGGGCCCGTCAGCACGACGGGCCCCGTCCGGGCCGGTTACCGGGCCCAGATAACGCCCTCTAGAGCCCGGATGGTCTGGTCGTTAGCGGTGCCCGTTACAGGGAGCCCGGCGAACTTTTGGACGGCGCGGGTTCTTCGGACAGTGACGGGGCCCGCTAGGCCGTCTGGTTGCAGCCCGCCGAGGGCGCGTTGGACGGCTTTGACGTTGTTGATCAGCGTGGCTTGCGTGATCGGGCCTGCGACGCCGTCGACGACTAGAGCGGCTCTGTACTGCATCCTGCGTACCGCCCGCGTGGTGATGGGCCCGTACACGCCGTCGATCTGGCCGTAGCCTAGGAACTCAAACCAGGCCAGGTTCCACTGCAGGTCCGTGACGCTCAGACTCGCCGCCTGGGCCGGTGGAGTTCCCATCGCAGCCACCCCGGCTCCCAGCACAGCGGCGGGGGTGAGAGTCAATAGGGTCCGGCGGCTGATTCCAGGTTCCGGTCGTTCCGGCTTCGACATGCCAGCGATTCCTTTCAGTGTGCGAGTCAAGTACTTCCCTCGTTTCCACTGTAAGGTCGACATGGGCCACAGCCGGCCAACAGAGATGCTCTGCTAGCCTGGACGATATGTGCGACGGGTTCAGGGCGGATCATGTGCGCCTTTACAGGTCAGCGCCTCACCCCATCGCGTCGAGCCCCTACTCGTTGGTTCCGGAGTGCTGTGCCGCCGCACAGGTCGACCGCCCCGGCCGCACTTATGCTGCACGCCGAACCTGATTTCGTCTCGTCGGGTGTGTTTGGGGGGTGTGTCGTGTGGTGTTGTTGCGTGGTTCCGTTAATGCTGATCGCGGTCATGCCGGGTAGTTGTTTTCGAGTCCGGGTCAGGTAGCCATCGTGTTTGTTGGTTGCTGGGGGTGCTAGGCGGCCGGACAAACCAGCCCCAACCCGGGCCGCGGCCAGGGGTTGGGGCTGAAAGACGATGTCCCGTGTCTCACCGGCCGGGGGTGGGGGTGAATCCCTTGTATGACCGGTTGGGGTGA
>JAUNKK010000219.1 GCA_030532825.1 Propionibacteriaceae bacterium | reverse complement strand
ACCTCCATCGCCTACAAGGTGACGGAGATCGCCCAAGCTGAGGGCGCCAACGTCGTCATCAGCAACCTGCCTAGGGCCGTCGGACTGACGCGACGTGTGGCCAACCGGATGGAGGTTGTGCCACCGGTGCTGGAACTGGATGTCACTGACCAGGAGCATCTCACAGCGCTGCCGGGGCAGCTGCGCGAGCACTTCGACCGGCTTGACGGCATCGTGCACTCCATTGCATTCGCCAACCCCAAGCGGGCGCTCGGCGGGGCTTTCCTGGAGACCAGCTGGGAAGATGTCGGCATCTCGCTGAACACCTCCACCTATTCGTACGTCTCACTCGCCATGGCCTGCCGTGAACTGCTGCAGGCTGGTTCCTCAATCGTCGGCCTCACCTTCGATGCCCGCGTTACCTGGCCCAGCTACGACTGGATGGGGGTTGCCAAGGCGGGGCTGGAGTCGGCGAGCCGCTACCTGGCGCGATACCTGGGCCCAGACGGGATCCGCTCCAACCTGGTCTCCGCCGGACCCATCGACACCATCGCCAAGACTGCCATCCCCGGCGCTGAGGCGTTCAACGATGTCTGGGGCGAGCGGGCCCCCCTCGGATGGGATCCCTCCGACACCACGGCCACCGCGAAGGCCGTCGTGGCGCTGCTGTCCGACTGGTTCCCCGCCACCACCGGCGAAATGATCCACGTTGACGGCGGGCTTCACTCCACCGGCGCCTAGCGCGCGGTAACGTGGCCATATGACGGCGGTGGCGCAACTCGAAGGTGTGACAATCAGGCGCGGCGATGCAGTCTTGCTAGACGCGGTCGACCTGAGCATTGGCGAGGATGAGCGCTGGGTGGTGCTGGGCCCGAATGGGGCTGGAAAAACCACGCTGTTGTCGGTGCTCTCGGCCAACCTGTTCCCATCGGCAGGTTCGGTAGAGCTGCTAGGGGAGATGCTGGGCCGCGTCGATGTCTTCGAGTTGCGGCCCCGCATCGGCCTGACGTCCTCCGCTCTCGCCGACCGTATCCCTGCCAAGGAGCGGGTCCTTGATGTGGTGGTCTCCGCCGCCTGGGCCGTTGTGGGTCGCTGGCGCGAAGAATACGACGACAGCGACGAGGCCCGGGCCCTCGCGCTCTTGGAGGCGCTGCACGTCGGACACCTCAAGGACCGCACTTTCGGCACCCTCAGTGAGGGGGAGCGCAAGCGCGCCCAGATCGCCCGAGCTCTCATGACCGATCCCGAACTCCTGCTGCTTGATGAGCCCTTCAGCGGCCTAGACCTGGCTGGTCGTGAAACGCTCGTGGCTACTCTCGCCGAGTTGTTCCGCGACCCGATGTCGCCGGCCAGCCTGCTGGTGACCCATCACGTCGAGGAGATTCCAGACGGCGTCACTCACTGCCTGCTCTTGGCCAACGGGCGCATCGTTGCCGCTGGGCCAGTCGACCAGATCCTCAACGACGCTAACCTGAGCACGACCTTCGGTATGGATCTCACCGTCACCCGTTCGACGGGGCGCTGGAATGCCCGTTC
>JAUNKK010000218.1 GCA_030532825.1 Propionibacteriaceae bacterium | reverse complement strand
TAGCGGGCAATCAGGTGGTCATCATCGTTCTCGACGGCGCCTTCTCGCTCTTGCTGATCTGCTGGTCCGTATATCTCATCGGCACCCGGCTCGCTGCAGGGGCCATCACGCCAGGCGAGGGAATGGCTGCTGGCCTACTGTTGACGCTGATGCTCGAACCGCTCAATCAAGTGGCCGGGTTTTTCTACATCGGCATGGGCGGGAAGGCCGCTCAGCGCGCCATCACCCAGGCGCTGGCCCCCCAGGCGTCCCCCACCCCGATCTCCAGCCCCATCTCCCCCACGGATGCAGTCATCAGCATCCAACATGTCAGCCATGACTACGGACGTGGCCCGGTACTGCGCGATCTAAGTCTTGAGGTACCCCGGGGAACCAAGGTGGCAATCCTCGGCTCGTCGGGGGCAGGAAAATCGACCCTGTTGGGGCTGCTTCGCGGCACAGTACCCATCCAATCAGGCACCGTTGTGCTGGCGGGGCAGAGCATGGCCGATCTACCGCCCGAGGCAGGGTGTCAACTCTCGGCCAGCGTTGCCCAAACGACCTGGCTGTTCGCCGGATCTGTGGCCGACAATCTACGCATGGCCCACCCTTCCGCCTCCGACGACGAACTGTGGGAAGCGCTGCGACGCGCGCGCGTGGCCGACGAGGTTGCCCGCATGCCCAAGGGACTCGCCTCCGATGTTGGCGAGCGCGGTCAGTTGATCTCCGGCGGACAGGCACAGCGGCTATCGCTAGCCCGCGCATTGCTCTCCGGCCGACGAATCCTCCTTTTGGACGAACCAACCAGCCAAGTCGATGTGGCTTCAGAAACGGCGATCGTCGAAGCCCTCAGGGAAATCAACTCCGACTGGACCGTCATCGTAGTCACCCATCGTCGTTCGCTATTGGCAGCCGTCGACACCGCATACGAACTCGCTGACGGCACCCTAACGCCTCGTCCATTAGGGGTATCGGCATGAAACCAACAACGCTGGAAATCGTACGCTGGCTGACCGGCATCACCCGTCCTGTTCACGGCCCACTCCTCGTGTCCTTAATGCTGCGATGCATCAGCCTCAGCCTTGACTTGGTGTTGTTCGGTCTGGCCGGCTGGACGATCGCCGCCTTCGCGTCGGGGCACGAAGCTGGGACGATGCTGTGGTGGATCGTCGTGGTTGCCGTAGCGAAAGCCCTGGCCTATTACGGCGAACAGTTCACGGGGCATTACGTGGCTTTCAAAGCCCTTGAGTTACTGCGTGGTCACGCCTTCGCGGCTTTGTGGCCCAAGGCCCCCGCAGTCGTGTTACGTAACCGCTCCGGCGACTTACTGGCGACGCTCACTCGCGACATCGACCGAATTGAGGTGGTCTATGCCCACACTTTCGCCCCCGTGGTCTCCGCCCTGGTCGTGCCTTCCGCGGCGCTGGTGGCGGTCGGCGTTACGCTCGGCTGGGGGGTTGTCGTTGCCCCGGCGCTGTGCATCGCCATCACTTTGCTAGTGGTGCCATTTGTCGGGTTGCGCCAATCCTTTGCAGCCACTTCGAAGGTGCTAGGTCTGCGGCGCGCTTTGACCGCGCACGTCACGGATTCGGTCTT
>JAUNKK010000060.1 GCA_030532825.1 Propionibacteriaceae bacterium | reverse complement strand
CTATGGGGTCTGCAAGCTTTGGAAGGCGGCGCGCCGGGCGGGGATTGTGGTTGGCTGTGTTCAGACGGCCCCGATTGATGCGTGCCGCCGGTATTGAGGGCGTGCGGCGTTCGATGCCGGTGAGGATCACGCGGCCGGACCCGGCTTCGGCGCGGCACCCTGATCTGGTGCAGCGCAGGTTCACCGCGACCGCTTTGAACCGGCTGTGGGTGACCGATCTGAGGTTCGTGTCTACCTGGGCGGGTGTCGCCTAGGTGTGTTTCATCGTCGATGTGTTCTCCTGGATGATTGTGGGCTGGCGGGTCGCGTCGCATATGCGCACCGAGATGGTCCTCGACGCGGTTGAGATGGCTCGGCAGGTCCCGCGGCGCCCGTCACGATGATCTGAGGTGTCACAGCGACGCGGGATCTCAGTTCACCTCGATCCGCTACGGGCAGCGTCTGGCAGAGATCGGTGCGACACCCCTCGATCGGGTCGCTCGGGGATTCGTATGACAACGCTCTGGCCGAAACGGTCAACGGATACTACAAGGCCGAACTCGTCCGCGGACCCGCCCGATCCGGACCATGGAAAAGGGCCGAGGACCTCGAACTCGCGACCCTGGGATGGGTGCACTGGCACAACACACAGCGCCTCCACGGTTACCTCGGCGACATCCCGCCCATCAAGTTCGAAAACACGTTCTATGCTGCACAAGGCGACCACAACCCCCTGGCCGGAGTCAAATAGGACAAGCCCCCATCAAACCCAGTGCGATTCAGTGACCCAGACCCGGTTCGGTGCTGGCGCGGTGAACGCGCGGTTGAGCAGGTCACCGGCCCGGTGGCCGTCCTTGCCGGGGATGGTGGTACGGACCGCTTGGTGCGGGTGACACCGGATAAGCCCAACTGCCGCATCCCGCGGTCGACCGCCCCTCGGCGTGGCAGCGATCCCTTGACGGCGCAGACACGCCAGCATCTTGCGACGTCCGTAGAGGCCTTCGGGGGTGAGTTTGCGCCGCTGGTGGGCATCGCAACCGGTAGGCGACCTGTTCGATGGCCGCTACAACGCGGGCGTCGCTGAGTGTCCTGGCCGACGGCAGGCGGGTCTTCCAGGCCCGGTAGGTGCGCGCGGCGATCTGACAGCCCTGCTCGGACAGGACCCGGCAGATCGACTCGACCGCGTGACCTTCGCTGCGCATGGTTTCGAAGAACCCGGCGGCTGCGGGGGTCGAGTTCCCCCACGAAGAAAGTCGCGGCCGCTTTCAGGATCGCCACGCTCTTCACGCAGCCGGGCGTTCTCGGCCTTAAGCTTCTTGATCTGCTCATGCTCTCTCAACGCCGGTGCCCGGCCGGGCACCAGCATCGATATCAGCTGGCACCGCCCAACGACGCAGGGCCTCGGCCCCGATCCGTTCCTGCCGCGCTACCGCCGCACACGCAGCCGTCAACGACGGGTACTGGCCACGATACTCACGCAACAACCGCAACGCACGGTCCTTAACAGCGGGATCAATCTTCCTTGGCATAGTGCCATCCTCCCTGACTCAGAAAGAACCGGCACGAAACCTCAGGCGGTTCATTCTCCTTCTTCAACCGTTTGATCTGCTCGGCTTCCTCGGTGCTCGTGCCGGGGCGCCAGCCTTGGTCGGCCTCGGCCTGATGGACTCACTTGCGGAGTTGTTCGGGTGGCCCGATCCCAGCATGCTGGCCACGGGCTTGATGGCTGCGGTCCTGTGTGGGTAGTCCTTCTCGGACTCCAACACCATCCGCACAGCTCGCTCCCTCAGCTCCGGGGAGTACTCCGACGGACGTGCCATGAGAGTGATCTTTTCAACGAATCAACTCTCCAGACACCCCGGGGCGATTCACTTCGAGGTGGCTACCGCATACCGGCGATGATCCTGGTGGCCATGGAGCCGATCCCGGTCAGGGCGGTGCCATGCTTCGGCCCCCCGAGGTAGGTGGCCAGCAGGTCCTTCTCGTGCGGCAGGGTGAGGATGGCCAGAAGACCAAGCACCGCGACGCCCGAGAAGAACCAGAACCCCCACGGGTATGCCAGGCCGGCATTGGCCAGGCCACCGGTGACCAGCGGGCCGACGATGGCGCCGAATCGGCCGATGCCGGCAGCCAGCCCCATCACTGTGCCGCGGACCTCGGTCGGGTAGGCATGGGTGATGTAGGCGTAGATGAGAGTCTGGGCACTGAAGACGAAGATGCCGGTAACCAGCACGACGGTGTCGAGGAGGATCGCGTTCTGGATGCGGATCGACAGCAGGGCCAGCAGGACGGCGGCCGCCGCGAACCAGAGAAGGATGGTGGATCGAACACCGCGACGGTCGGCCAACCGGCCGGCGACGAGCAGGCCGATGATGGCGCCGACGTTGAGGATGAACAGCATCACCAGCGAGCTGGACAGCTCGTAACCAGCCTTGTTCATCAGCTGCGGCAGCCAGGTGTTGAGGCCGTAGACCAGCAGCAGCCCCATGAAGCAGCCGACCCAGACGCCGACATTGGCGCGCATGCGGGGTTGCATGATGCTGACCTTGGTGCGGTTGTCGCGGGTCTGCGCGGCGAGGAACTGGTGTGACTCGGGCAGCTTCCACCACATCAGCGGCAGCACCAGGAAGCCGGCGATGCCGCCCAAGCAGAACACGATCTGCCAGTGGGACACCACAGCAATGGCCACCAGCGAGACGATGACGGCACCGACGTGGTAGCCGGTCATGGTCAGCGTGCTGGCGTGTGAGCGATTCTCGTCGGGCATGTGTTCGCTCATGAAGGTGAGCGCGACGGGCAGGCAGGCGCCCAGCCCGAGCCCGGCCAGCAGGCGGAAGGCGGCGAACATGGTCACCGAAGTGGAGAAGGGCACGGCCAGGGTGAAGACCGAGAAGTTCGCGATGGAGACCAACAGAATCGTCCGTCGTCCCAGGCGGTCGGCCAGCGGCCCGCCCAACGCGGCGCCGATGGCAACGCCGACCAGAGAGGCTGTGGCGACGCTGGTGGCACTGGCCACTGTGAAGCCAAGGTGTTTGGTCTTGAGCAGTGTGGGAATGACCGCGCCCAGCATCACCAGATCGAATCCGTCGAGCAGGACAGTCAGCCAGCACAGTACCATAGGCCAGCGACTGTTTGTGCGGGCAGCGGCAAGGTGCTCACAGGAAGGGTGGTCAACGGTGGTCTTCGTGGTCAGGGCCATCGACTCCTCCTCTCATCTGTTGCCGATCAACTCGACGCTCGTCGACGGCGCCTGCCCGGTTTCCCGGACGGTGTTGGTTGGTTGAATTATGCCTCCTTGGCGGCAGTGATGTGAAGGGCTTCGAACTCGTGGGGTGGCAGCATCCCGATCGCTGAGTGCCGGCGTCGGGGTCGTACCAGCCCTCGAACCACTCGAGTATCGCGGGCGTGAGGACCCACTTGGACGGCCACGATCGCAGTCGAGAAGCTCGCGCTGCAGCCAGTACACGAACTGGCTGTTCGGGCGCCGACTGCGAAAGACAGGGCTGCTCGGATCGGAACGATCAGGGCGGGCATTGATCGTGGTCACCGATTTGTAGGTCTCGTCGAAGGCAGCCTTGGCCAAGAGCAAGTCGAAGCGCTGCCGCGGCAACCAGTCATCGTGAGATCCGACCCAATCCTGCCCCTCGAAAAAGAGGATCCCGTGACGCAGCAGGAGCATCGAGAAGCGGTGACACGTTGTTCGTATCAGATCGCTGCGGCAGGTCGCGGGCGGCCTCGGTGAGCTCGTCCTGGACTCGTACTCTCGGTAAACAACCGGAGCATCCACATATGCCGCCACTCTCCGCCAGCCCACGAATCGTTGCGCGGTGAGACCCTGGCCAGCTACCGTCTAAATTGGAACACGGCTGCGACTTCTTCGAGGATATGATGGCGATGATGGTGGACACCGACATGGAATACATCAGGAGGCACGGATGAGCGGCGCCGAATCGAAGGTCCATCACCTTCCGCTCGATCGAAGCGCGCCCGTGTTCATAGCTGGCCATCGAGGCTTGGCCGGATCTGCTTTACAGCGAAGGTTCGAACAGGAAGGCTTCGAACGGATCGTCGTGGTGAGCCGCGCCAAACTCGATTTGCGAGACCGACCGCAGGTCTTCAGATTTTTGGAGCACGAGCGCCCTCGCTACGTACTCATCGCCGCCGCTCGCGTGGGTGGAGTCTTGGCGAATCAGCGGTATCCCGCGGACCTACTGAGTGAGAACCTGCAGATCCAGGTCAATGTGATGGACGCGAGTCGATCGATTGGAGTGGAGCGACTACTGTTTCTTGGCACCTCAATGGTCTACCCAAGGGATGCGCGACAGCCGCATACCGAAGATCAGTTCATGAGCGGCTCGCTAGAGCCCGTGAATGAAGGCTATGCGATCGCGAAAATTGCCGGGGTGATGCAAGTGCAAGCGGTGCGCAAGCAGGAAGGCCTTCCTTGGATATCGGCGCTCCCGACCAATCTCTACGGACCGCACGACAACTTTTCGGCGCAGAACTCCCATGTCCTCCCGGCTCTCATCCGACGGTATGTAGCTGCGGCAGAGCGAGGGGACGAGAGCGTCACGAATTGGGGCTCGGGCCAAGCACGACGGGATTTCCTCTACTCCGAAGACTTAGCAGACGCATGCCTGTTCCTCTTGGAACACTATGATGACCTATCGCCGGTCAACATCGGGACCGGGCGGAGCAGCAGTATCGCCGAGGTGGCGGACCTGGTTTCTCGGGCCGCACGGTTCATGGGACGCACCGAGTGGGATGCCACCCGTCCCGGCGGCGCGGCACAGAAGGTCTTGGCCGTGGACAAGATCGCGTCGTTGGGATGGCGTGCGCGCACCGATCTTGCTGACGGAATACGAAAGAGCGTGCGTTGGTACCGGGACAATGCCGCTTCGATCAGGGCTTGAGCGCCCTGTCGAGTTTAGCCCTACCCGGCATTGAGGCCCCGCAATTCGTACTTTGTCGGATTCGGTGCCACCCGACATCCAGCCCCGGTCAACAATGCGGTCAGCGTGGCATGGCTGACCTTGCCGGCGGACGTTCGCTCGAGACGCGGGACCACAAGGATCCGCCGCGGCACCTTCCAGGCAGAAAGGTCGTTACCGCACGCGGCACGCAGCTCCTGCTCGCTGGTCGCGTCGGCGGTCTCCGGCTCGACGACCGCCAAGACGATGCCATCGCCATCGTCGTTCACCCCGGGGACTACGTAGGCGTCCGCCACTTGGGGAAGCTGTCGAAGGATGTCCTGAACCTCGACGATGCTGACCTTCTTACCGTGGACATTAATGAATCCCCGCCAGCGCCCGCTAAGGTGCAAGACACCCTCGTCGTCGATCCACCCGTGATCGCCCGTCTCTGAAGGCTTCGACCGGTCAAGGATGCACCACGACCCGCTCTCTGCGGTCAGGACGGCCGTTGCCCCATGTCCGGACCGAACCAGCACGGAGGAGGCATCGCCGCGCACCCCCGCCATTAGTTCGACACCACGGTAGGGGCGTCCGACACCCGGCAGGAAAGGCGTCGCCCCGACGCCCTCTTGGTACCCGATCGAGATGACGCCACACTCCGACGAGCCGTACTGCTCGGCCAGTTCACAAGCCCACACGTTCCGGAAAGACTCCCGCGTCGCATCCGGCAGTGGCGCCCCGGAACTCACGCAGACAACACCGCTCAGCGTTGCCACATCGGGTCGGCGCGATGACCACAGGCGGTACTGCTGAGGCACCGCGGCGATCCACGAGGGGTCCACCGATTCGATAAGGGATGCGAAACCGGCCACGGTGAGCGGGGACGCGGCTACGACGGGGGCACTGGCCAGGAGCGGTGCAAGAACGCTCAGCGTGAACCCGAACAGATGGGTGGGAGGCACGGTGCACAGGAGCGCCCCTTCGGCTCGATAGCCGAGGCGCTCCGCCACCAGAGCCGCTTCCCGCCACAGGTGTTTCCGCGGGTGAAACACAGCCTTGGGAGTCCCCATGGAGCCCGACGTGAGAAAGACCAATCCACTGCCAAGGGAGTCGGGCAGTGCAGCCCTCCCGGTCGGCTCACACCTCGTGATCGTCGGCTCCGAGGTAGCGATCCACCGAACTGCGAATCGTCTGGCGAGGCGCTGGAGCTCCGAGGTTGGCGTCTTCGGATCCACGAGGACGGCGCTGGCCCCGCTCTGCAGAACGGCGATCGACCAAGAGCGCACCTTGTACGGATCGGCCGTCGCCACGAGCCCGAGCGATCCGGAGACCGGACGCAGTTGTTTGACCGCTTGATTAACCTGGTGACTAAGCAGACCCCTTTGGGTGTCCCCGCTCTCTTGATCCCGTTGCCGCAGGGCAGCGTCGGCGTATTCCAAGAGCGTTGACACATCCGCCAACCCGGATGTGTACACCTCGTCCAGCTCTCGCCGACTCGGCGACCAGGTCATCTCAGCCATCCGTGTACTTGATCCGCCGACGTTTGCGGACCGCCGATCAGAGCGCGCACCAAGCAGTGGCCGAAACTGAGCTGGAGATCTTCGCACGTGCCATAGTCCTTCTCTTCGCAGACCCAAGCCTCGTCCATGTGACGGATCACGTCTCCGGACGCACCCAGCAAACCTCCAACATCTGCTCCCAATCGCTGGGCGACTTGGGCCGCGCTCACAAGATTGCGGGAGCTACCGCTCACGCTCAGCACCAGCAAGAGGTCGCCCGGCTCAGCCAACTCCTCGACCTGATCGGCAAAGATCCGGTCAAAGCCCACGTCGTTGGCGAGGGCCAACACGCGGGAGACGTTCTCGACGAGGGAGACGACCCGACCAGGACGCTTGCTAATCCGGGTCGCGGCTCGCCAGTCTGCGGCGAGATGATTGGCCGTGCTCGCGCTCCCCCCATTGCCTGCCACCATGACGAGATGACCCCGGTCGAGAGCGCCAATAACCGCACCCATGACGTCGATCCACGCCTGATTGCCTAAGCACGCCGCCTGCCTGACCAAGTCAGCACTGTACTGCTGCGCCACACCTGCGACATCGACGCTGAGGTTACTCCGCTCCACGTCTGCAAGCTTCATGGCTTCCACCAACCGCGCGACAGTCCTTGTACGAAGTCTACCGCCATGCGCTTCTTCTCCCAAGGGGTGAGATAGTGCCGCACGACGGCAGACGGATCCTGCCCAACCGGAGCTAGCTTCGCAGAGGGCGTGTTGATCGTAGAGTCGAGCCACACGCACCCCTGCTCCCAGAAGACCAGATCCCAAGCCAGCTGCCCGATCGAGAACAAGGACTCTTTCAGCGGATCGTTGCAAGCGACGGGCAACGTCCGCGACAGCGCCTCAAGGTAAGCGTCGTGGCAGTCGACGCCCAGCGCGATGAGGCCAATATTCGCCGGCCGGGGGCGCGTGCGCGAGGCGAAGCCGACACCACCGACAAACCGATCGAAAGCATCGATCCACGGCTGCTCACCCTGCAACAGGAGGGAGTCCTCTGCGACTGCAAGAACCCCTTCACCTGGCTCAGGGAGGAACGTGTCCACGTCCCCGAGGAACAGCAGGTCCGCGTCAAACCACACGACCGCCCCTCCGACAGAAGCATAGAGGGCGGATCGGATCATGTCACTGAAGAGAAGTTCGATCGACGGGAGTGTGTCCCGATAGGGACCGATGAGGGCCTCAAACCTCTCAAGATCCACGTGCTGGGTTAACGCGCTGACCGGCCTGAATTCCACGGGCAGACCGAAATCCGAGGCGGAGCTAATCAAGGCGCGAACGGCCGCATCGTCGATTTCATCGATGAACACCACAGCCCGTGCCTGCGGCTGAGTCCGCCCCAACGTGAACATACTCATCGCGAGATAATCGACATACGGCGCCGTGGCGTAGGTGACAAATGTGCGATTCAACTTTCCATCTCCTTCAATGACCATTGCTTCTCCGCCTGGGCAAAAGCGCGGGAGTAACCATCCCAAGAGCCCGTGTCCAACCACGCGCACCTCAAAGCCACCCCGTCGACGGCGCCTCCGTTCCCGAGGAAATCGCCCAGCGCCAGCGCGAGGGAGGCCTCCTTCGCCCCGGCACGCAGCTGGGCTGCCACGCTAAAGCGTAGGTACTGCGAGAACTCAATCGAAAGGAGCTGTCCCCCGACCGAGGCGGACCGGCTCTTGACCTTCAGCGGGTCGGGCTTCTCGTGGAGTTTGGTGATGCGCCCTGAGCCGCCCGGCGCGGCGGGCTTCCCGATCCACTCCACAATCCCGCACCGCGGCACGGCTTCGTCGTCCACAGTTGTCGTGGCGATCGTCGTGACGCCGCTGGCGGCAAAGTGCTTGGTGACCTCCAGCGCCCGCGTAGGGGGCCAGAACACTTCGTCCCCCCACACGACGAGCATTTCGGAGGGCGGCAACGTCTCCAAGGCGCTGACGACAGCGCCCCCGGTGCCCGGCCACTGCTGGAGCACAGTGGACACCTGCGTGCCGCGCGCCTCGCACGCCGGCATCAAGTGCGCCTCAAGGTAGCGCGCGATCGCGGGCTTCCCCTGTGACGTGACGACCACAACGTGTGTGTACCCTCCTGCGATGAGGTCGTCTACGATGTAGTCCATAATGGTGCGGCGGCCCAGTGGGAAGAGCTCCTTGGGGACGGCGTAGGTGGTTGGGCGCAGGCGCGACCCCGTCCCCGCAGCGAGCAGGACTGCCACGGATGGGCCAAGGCGGTCGTCGGCCTCAGTCATCCCGGCACCTCGCCAAGGGTGCGGCCGCAGTCGCTTGCCGTTGAGCCGCACCGGACCCCGTCCTCGCTGATCCCGAAGCTCAGTTCACGCAGTCCCTCGCCGTGCATAGCGCGGCGAACGGCCGCGGCCGACTCAACATCGCCTGCCACCAGCATCAGGTACCCCGAGCCACCCGCACCGGAGATCTTCCCGCCAGCGGCACCGTTCCGACGGGCAACCGCGTACAGATGGTCGATGCCCGCAGACGTGATGCCGGCCGCCAGCGACCTCTTGAGCAACCAATGCTCATGTAGGATCGCCCCCACCTGGCCGAAGCGCTCCCTCTGCAGTGCGTCGCGCATCGGATCGACCAGGCTGCCGATCTGAGACAAGGCACCGCTGAGACGTTCGGAGTCTCGGGCCTGGGACGCCAACATGAGTCCCGCATCGCGGGCATGACCCACCCGGAACAATAGGCAGCAGTCCCCCACGAAGTCCCGCAGCGCCATCGTGACGCACTCTCGCGTTACTGTCACCGACCCATTCGGGGCGATATTGAGCGATGTCATCCCACCCACGCAACTCAGGTAGGAGTCCTGTTTACCAGTGGGGCGCCCCAACGCCAGATGCTCGGCCTCGAAGGCGGCTTCTGCAATCGCCGCTGGATCGCTCCTCTCGCCCAGCGCGGCCACCAGAGCGGAGGCGAACGCACTGGAACTGCCCAAGCCGGACCCCGGAGGGACCGGCTTGGTGCACACCCAGTGGGTCATGCGCCGCCCTGCGCGCATGAAGACCGCACGCGCCACGTCGTTCGAGCACTGGGCGAGCTCGTTGCCAACTTCTACCCGCACATACTTGTCGATGGCGATGCCAACGATTCGGCCGCCGAACCGTGCGTAGTGCGAAGGTAGGTCCGTGCCACCACCCGCGAACGAAAGCCGGAGAGGCGCGGTCGCCCAGCGCTTAAGACGCGGGGGACCGATGGTCCCCCGTCTCTCATCGAAGGACTTCACTCCTCGGCCCTCGCCGGGTTGGTGACGGTCTTGGTGACGCCGTCGGCCCTCATGTGCCGGTCGGCGTCGGTCACGACGTCGAGCGGCACGTCGATTCCCCCCAGCCACTCCACGTACTGCGCGACCGACTCCGCCATGGGTACGCTCGCTTGCCAACCCAGCGCCTCCAGACGAGCCGTATTGGACAGGCTGTGTCGCGAGTCCCCAACCCGATACACGCCCGGAAGCTCTGGCGGCACCTCGCTGCCTGTCGCCGCCGTGACGGCTTGGGCGAGCTCGAGCACCGTGACAGCCTTTCCGCCACCAACGTTGAACGCACTTCCTGGAGCCGCGGGATGGCGAAGCGCCACCAGGTTCGCGGACACGACGTCAGCGATGTTCGTGTAGTCGCGCAGTTGTTGCCCATCCTCATAGCACAAGACAGGCACACCTGCCCTCGCTCGCTGGGCGAAGATGCGGAGGGCACCGGAATAGGCGTTCCACGGAGATTGTCTTGGTCCTTGGACGATCGAATAGCGAAGGGCGGTGGCCTCGATCCGATCCCGAGCCCCCAGGACCAAGGTGCTCTCCTCACCCGCTCGCTTCGAGAGTGCGTAGGCGTTCTGCGGGTGCGCCTGGGATTCTTCCGCCCACACGGGTGAGCATTCGCAACCGCAAGCAGGGCAGTGCACGTCCCAGTCCCCTGCGGCCAAGCTGGCCTCGGTACGCCCCGGAGCGGTGAACGGTTCAACGTGCCCCGTCGGGCACCGGTATAACCCGTCGCCATAGACCGCTTGGCTCGATGCGTAGACCACCCGACTGACGTCGGTGTGGGTGGCCGCAAGGGCCTCGTACATGTGGCCGACAGATACCACGTTCACCTCGAAGAAACGCGCGTAGTTCACCAAGTAGTCTTGGTAAGCAGCTAGGTGGAAGATTGCCTCCACACCACGGACAGCACGGTCCCAAGCGGCACGGTCGCGCACGTCACCGTCGATCCACTCGACGTCGCGCGAGACGTAGGGGGGCAGCACGTGTTCACGGTGAACCGGGGCGGCGAGGTTGTCGAGAATGCGGACGTCGTGGCCCTCGGCCAACAACGCATCCGCGGTGTGTGAACCAATGAAGCCTGCTCCTCCGGTGACGAGAACACGCATAGGGAGACCAATCCTTAGCCTAGGGGAAGTTACTTAGGTGATCAGGGACTCACTTTTAATCTGCGAGCAGAGTTCGAGCCATTGCTCCATTCCAGTAACAATGCCTTCCCAGAAATTGTGCTCCGGTCCGGGCTGCGCGGAAGTGACCAGCTCGCTGCGCAGGTGAGCGGCCAGTTCCGACGCGCACTCAGCATAGTTGGCGCCCGTGAACGTGCTCCCACGCAGCACTTCCAAGAAGCGTCTCTGGAGGATCATCCCCGGTAGTTCCTGCGAGAGGTCGTTCAACAAGTCGTGCTCGTTGCGGTCCTGTCGGACTAAGGGGTCGCCGTAAACGATGAGGTCGCCGAGATGATCGGCAACCGTCCGTAGCACGTACGACATCCAGATGTCGTCGTAACGACCGACCTTGTTTCCGCGATATTCAGCACCCATGACGAACAGGTACATAGCAGGAAGTGTCTCGGCCAAGAAGGCCGTGTTCTGCGAGTTGAAGGGGCACCACGTCCCCAGCGCCGAGGTGAACCGTCGAGGCACGCCGGCGCGAAAACCTGAGACGTCGACCGGATTGGCTAACCTCGTCACGGCGTCGATGTCCGGGTCGCCGAGCCATAGACCAGCATTCACCGCAACTCGACCTGTCCGTTCTCCCCACTCTCCGGTGCCAGCGTCACCAGCTTCCCCTGCTGGCCACCCTCGGGGCACGAAGGGGCCACGGTCGCTCTCCAGAACGTCGCAACAGTTGGCCCACCCGTCACGGCCCAGCATGGAGGGAAGACGCAGCTCACAGCCCACAGTCGCGTGGTGTGCGAAGAAGTCATCTGAGCTGTTGTAGTTGTCATCATCGATCGTGATGATCCCGTCACACCCGGCTTGCATCGCATGCAGGTAGCCGATATTACGGCGCTGAATGGTGTTCCAGGGGATGAGTCGATCAATCAATGGGAAGGCGTGCCCGAGCTTCGCTTGCGCGGCCACGTCCAAGTAGTGGACCTCCGCCTTCCCCCAATCCAGGCCGCGGACATAGTCCCCTACCTCTGGAGGAGTCTTGAGATCGGCTACTACCACCACCGCCAGGTCACCCGCATAGGAACTCTCACGATACGCGCGTGCGTATTCTTTCAGGCACACGGGTACGTTGATCGTCGTGGTGACCAGAGCCAGCTTCTTTCGTTCTCCGAGCAGGGTCATGAGTTGGCCTCCGGTAGGTCCACTCGTCGGCGCGACGCTACTACCTCGTACAAGTCGGCGAACTCTTCCGCGGTACGCCGCCAAGTCCAGGGATGACGCATTCCACGGATCCGCGCGCGGGTGGTCTCCTCGGGAAGATCGGTGATGACTCCCAGCAATTCCCGAACCGCGGCTAGGACTCCCTCCGGCGTCATCTCTCGAATCCACAGGCCAGTCCAGTCTGCGGATCCGCTGTCGCGATTGATCACGGTGTCTCGCAGCCCGCCTGTGGGCGCGACGACGGGGAGCGTGCCATAGCGAAGTGCGATGGTCTGGTTGAGTCCACAGGGTTCAACTCGGGATGGCATCAGTGTCACGTCCGACCCCGCGTAAATGAGCCACGCCAAGTCCTGTTCGAACCGCTCCCGATATACGAAGTGTTGCGCGTGGCCCTCGACGAGTGCCAGAACCTGGGACTTGTAGGGCTCTTCGGCTCCGCCCATCAGGATGACGTTGGCTTCGCCTGCCGCCAACACCGTCTCGGCGGTAGAGAGGATGAGGTCCACGCCCTTCTCGTGGACGAATCGTCCGCACACGCCGATCAACGGCCGGTCGGCCAGCGCCGGGCGACCTAGGACTTGGGTAAGCCGTGCTCGGGCAGCGACCTTAGCCGCATCCACCGTTGATTCGTCGAATGGCTGATATGAGCGACCCACCGCGCCTGCGTCCCAGACGGCGGTGTCGACGCCTGACACGATGCCGACGATCCCGCTACCGCGGGCGCGACAGAGTTCACCTATGCGGTCAGGTTGAGAGGCCAATTCGTCGGCGTAGCCCGGGCTGCAGGTGACCACTGTGCTGGCTACGGACAAACCGAGTTCCAGCAGACTGTCGACGTCTCCCGCTATGATCCGTTCGCCACTTCGAATGAGATCACCGCGGTACCACCCGCTATGGATATTAAACAGGATGGGCAGTCCGAGGTCGGCCAAACGCTGGGCCGCGATGCCCGATTGCCAGTCGTTGGCGTGCACCAAACGATAGGGCGCCGGATCGTACGCGACGTAAGCACCCACGGCACACCCGAAAGCAATCGCGCGTTCCTCCTGATCGGGGAAGTCGTGGTAGTCGGAATCCCGGTACAGGGTCGGCCTGTCATACCACTCGTCGCAGCGAAGCAGCGTGACCTTCAATGGAGTCGTCGGGTCGAGAAGCTGATGGGCGCTCCAGGTCCGGCCGGACTCGTCCACCGCGCCCAAGTCCCTGATTAATTGCGTCGACAAACCCTGGCGTTCGACGAACTGGATGTAGTACGGAAGAATGATCTCGTGGTCAAGGCCCCAGTCTTTCTGGAGGCGCTCCGGGAGACCTCGGCTGGTCAGCCCCAAACCGCCTTCCACGAAGAACGGCGCGAACTCTTGGGTGATGTAGAGCGTGGTCATCGAACTGGCCTCCATCCTAGTGCGGCGATCGCGAGCATGGGTACGAACGGCACCTGCACTGCAGCTGGGGGGGCGGCGAGCGGCACGTGCCAGGTCCAGACGGTCGCCGCCACACCGTTGCGTAGAACGCCTTGTTCCCACAAGCGATCGCAGCGAAGCCGTGCCTCATTTCCGTAGGCGGGGCGGCTGGCCAGAAAGTCGGTCAACCCAAAGGGCGCCTTGACGACGTGGTCTGCCGCATCGATACACGCGATTTCATCGTGCGCGGAGCCACCGGTTGACCAGCCGACGATCTCTAGGTCTCCGGGACCGTGTGCCAAGCTCGGAAGATCGATTCTCTGGCCGACACACGTGATATGGTCCGCGATTCCCGAGCCACACTGTGGTGGCCACGGCCACGCCTGCGCTAAGTCGACTGGCAGTTGACTCGCGGGAAAGTGCCGCCCGAACCCATCGATGCCGGGTCCAGAGTGGTTTCCATCGCTCCATGCGGTCGCGTCGAAGGCGAGTGCCGCCCAGTGCACCTTCGCCACGGTGGTGCCCTTCGCGGTCATGGTCGTACCCTTCCCAACAGATCGCCCGCGGTCTCAAACGCGTCCCGCACGATCCCCAACCGCCGCTCGATCTCGGTCGTGTAGCGCCGAGCCAGTTCCCCGGTTGCTGCCGAACGCCGCATCAGGAGCCCACGTACAATGAGGAGATTTTGCCCCGCGCGCTCGATACCCTCCGAAACTTGGCCCGACTCCCTCAAGTACATGCCATGCCAGCGGCAGGCATGAAGGAAGTTCCACAGGCCTCGCAGCATCCGGGTCGCCTCCTCCGCAGTTGTATGCGCCCCCCCTTTCTCGGACCTCATGATCGATTGACCGTCCATCTCGAACGCCCACCGCCGGAGCGCATCCACCACCGCCACGGGAGTGAGTTCGGAACGGGCATGCTGGGTGTCACCCCCCGGAATAGAGCCAGAGACACCAATCTGAATGACCGCCAGGCCCAGGTTAGGGGTGATCGCGGCCGGCTTGAGGTCCTCAACGCGGGTCGCGAACTCCCCTTGCGTGATCTCCATGACGTCGCGCAGAAGCACGACGTCGGAGGCTTGTGAGGGTTGGCGCAGAAGCACTGCGTGCGGCGCGTGCGTCCGCCCCCGATCGATCCAATAGTGCTCTAGTTCGTAGGTGTCGAGAACGGCCATAATCCAAACGCCGTCGGCGAGGCGATCCCTAAGGACGTCGAACTCCCCGTCGAGGGGCTGATGATCGACTGCGACGCCTACGGCCCGGATGTCGCCCAGAAGCCCGGGGAGCACGTCCCCCCATACCAAACCGTCCCCTTGAGAGTAGGCATCGGTGCGCAATACCCGGCCGAGAACCTGGGCGGGCCGCTGGGTTGTCGTCTCCTCCAAGAGGGTGGCCAGGGAGGCGTGGAGGCAGCTCTCGTCGGTCGTCATCCACGTACTTTCCGGCTGGACTCCACGAAGGCAACCGCATCTCCGATCGTCCGAAGCGCAGCGAAGTCCTGGTCGACTGCGATGATGCCGAACTCATGTTCGAGGCCGACAATGAACTCGGCGAGATCCAGCGAGTCGAATGAGAGCGGCGCCTCGTTGAGAACCGTGAACACGTCGATGTCAGCGGTCGTAAGGTCCGAACGTCGGGCCAAGATCACCGCGCGTACGCGGTCCAAAATCGTAGGATTGCGATCAGAGACAGTCACATCGTCCTCACAGGGGCAGCAGGGGTAAGAACCGACTTAAGACTTTAAGACTAGCGGATAATCCTCAATTCAGGTCGCCGCATTCCGAACGATTTGTTCGAAGAAGGCCGCTTGGTGGCCCTTGGCCTCGGCGAGGGAATCCTGAAGGGCCGCGCAGCGCGCAACCATGTCGTCGTCGTTCGCAGTCCGAACCAGCAACTCAGCCAGTTCCTGAGCGATCACATCGCGATGTTCGGTGTCCCCGACCGGTCGCCCGCTCGGCGTGAACTGGCGGATGCGGCCGCCGCGGCATTCAGAACGCCAGAAGTTGTGACCAACACCGTTCGCCTCGACCATGAACCGCCCGTTCGCTTCGTTTTCCGACATAGCTCCCAGAACGACGATGGGGCGGCCTTGTTGTAGCGCTGCGAGGATGGTGCTGTGTCCGCCATGACACAGCACCACATCACTCCACATGATGCCCTGGGTGAGTGCTCCAAAGGGTAACGCAAAGGTCTCGGGGAGCGGTACAGCGCCGGTGACCAGGACGGAGAGCCGTTCCCCGCCCGCTGCGGCGGCGGACACAACGGTGCGGTCGAAGTTCGATGCCGCCACATCACCACCGCCCGTAGTAGCAAAGATACGGCGCGCCTTCGCCAAAGGCGGCGCAGGGCCGCGGACGCCCGGGTCCCAAACCATAGGACCGATGAATTCCAAGCCCGGGACGTCCGAGTATGTCTTTGCCGGCTGCTCGATCGCCTCGATGCTGGCGATCAAGGTGAACTCGCCTAGCAGGAGATCAGACGCCGATGAGGGCGGCGTCAACCCCAGGGAGTCCGCGGCAGCGGCGAATGCCGGGACCGATGTCGGGAACGGACTCACGGCGCACGGAGTGCCCTCCAGCCACGGCATCCACGGGCTCTCCCCTTCCACGAAAAAATCGGCATCGGCGATGGAGATCACCGGGACGTCCTCGGCCCGAGCTGCCAACACCGCTGTCGGCTGCATGTGCACGATAACGAATGACGGACGCGCCTTCCGGATGAGTGCGCGATCCCTCTCCACGTCCTCAAGGATGAGGCTTTCGTGGTAGTACCCGTGCCGAGCGTAGACGTCATCAAGCCCGGTCATGCCTAGGTAGCCTGTTCCAGGCGAGGCAACCTTGCCCGATCGAAACAGCAGCCCAAGTGTCTCACGACCCGACGAACCGACCATGGATCCTGTCGGATCGTAGGCGAAAGTCGCCGACGCGCCAACCTGCTCCAAGAGTCGCGATACCTCCAGGAGGCGGCCCGTGTGGCCAGCGCCCACATACCATGGGAAACACAGTGCACTAGTCATTGTTCATGGACAATAACCCGCTTCACCGTTCTTCACAAGAGGGCTCTTCACGAATGAGGGTGTAGGTGGTGCAGTTCGGGGGTTGCGGCGTGGCGACTAGTTGTAGGGGTCAAGGCCTTCCGCGGATAAGGTTCCTACACGCCTCATCAGGAAGACCTCGACGTGTCCGACGCTATCTTCACTCGCCCGGATCTGACTAGTTTCTGTCGCCTGGATGGCTTCGGGTTGGAGGTGACCGGCCAGCACATCGAACCCGAACGGGCGATCTTGGCGTGTCGGCCGGTGGACCCCGACGACTGGGGCCATGACTGCGGTGACCGGGGTCGGGGCCGGGACTCGATGACGCGTCAACTTTTCCATGTCCCTCTGGGCTGGCGTCCCATGATCCTCCACGTGAGGGCCCGCCGCTATCAGTGCATCGAATGCGGCCGGGTCTGGTGCCAGGACTTGACGGCGGCGGCGTAACCACAGGCGAAGCTGTCGCAGGCCGCCTTGAGATGGGGCGTAGAAGCGCTGGTCATCCAGCACATGAGCATGGCCCGTATCGCCGAAGGCCTCGGCGTGACATGGAACACCGCCAACAACGCCATCCTGGCCGAAGGACAGCGGGGTCTGATCTGTGATCCCACGCATTTCGAGACCGTCACGGTCATTGGGGTCGATGAGCACATCGTGCGCCACGAGGCGTTGTTGTTTCGGATGGAGGTGAGAGACCTGCATGGTCTGGTCGTCGTAGCGGCTGGGTGAAGCTGGCGGCAGCCTGGCCTTG
>JAUNKK010000059.1 GCA_030532825.1 Propionibacteriaceae bacterium | reverse complement strand
CCTCGTAGGGGTGTTCCGCCTCGACCATCATGCCGTCGCCCGTATGGAACTTGAAGGCCTCCACGTGGTAGTGCCACAGGGCGCCCAGTGCCGCACCGAAGCGCTGCACCACCGGATCCTCGGGGTTTTTCCAGCCCCAATCGCGGAAATAGCCGCCGGTGGTTGTCAGCCAGCCGTACCAGGAGGCGATGTAGACGGGGATGGCCAGCACCACCGTCGAGATGAAGGCTCCGGGGGCGTCGATCAGCAGTGCCCGCCAGAGACCCAACACGTGCGCGTACAGCATCAGCCCACCGACCGCCGCCACCAGGGGAACCGCCAGGAAGAAGCCGAACTGCGTGCCAAGCACCAGGGCAGCGCAGACCATGAACACGCCAGCGGGCACCCACGTCAGCCACGTCGGGGTGCGTCGAACCCCAGCACCGGCCAGCGACCGGGCACCCAGATCCCACGCAACGGTGACGATCCCGAACACGGCGAGCACGTACAGCGAGTTCCATTTCACAGCGCCGGCCAGGCCGAACATGATGCCCGCGGTGATCCGCCATGGCCGGAACAGCAGCAGCGGGCCGTAGCGTCCGCCGAGGTCCACTTGATCCGTTTTGCGCAGGTGGGCGGCCAGGCGCCACCGGAACCAGTCCCGATCCGCGACGAGTGCCGCCACCGCGGCCAGGACGAAGACGGCCTGGAATATGTCCAGCAGGGCGATGCGACTCATGGTGAAGGCCAAGCCGTCGAAGGTGATGAGCACGCCCGCGATGCCGCCCACCAGCGTGGAGCGCGACACCCGCCGGGCCAGCCGCACCGTGAGCAGCACCAGCAACGCCCCGAACAGGCACGCGCCGAAGCGCCACCCGAAAGCGGTCATCCCGAACAGCTTCTCGCCAAAGGCGATCAGCCACTTCCCGAGCGGCGGATGCACCACATACGCCGGATCCTCCAGGAAACCACTCAGGTCTCCCGCGGCGATCTTGGCGTTGGTCCCAAACTTGTCGTCGGACTGCCACGCCCGTTCGTAGCCGGAGTGCAGCAGCCCCCAGGCATCTTTCGCGTAGTAGGTCTCGTCGAAGACGATCTTGTTGGGGAAGCCCAAGTTGCGCAGCCGCAGCAGGAACGCGAAGACGGCCAACCCGATGGCGACGAGCCACCCGGCCCATCGGTCCCGTAAGCGGCCGTCCTCAAGGGCCTGAATAGTGGTCACCACGCAGCACAGTCTAGAAGAGTAGGTCCACAGGTGCGCTGGCCCGCAGGTGGGGGTCGGCGCTAGCCGTCAAGAGGGGAGCTTATGTGTCTCCTGGGTTCGGTTTACTGTCCGGTTGGTGTGCCGAGGCCGATGGCTCCGACGTAGTAGTGGCCGCCGGTGGGTTTTTCTAGGGTGTGGGTGGTGAGTTTGTACATTGTTTCGGGTTGGTAGGCGTCGAGGGTGGGGGCTTCTCGGTCGTAGTGCAGGACGTAGAGGAGTCCGTCGGAGAATGTGATGTGGAGGAGGTAGGGGCCGACGTCGAAGGTTTCTACTTTTCCGGTTTCTGGTGTGATGTGGGAGATGTAGCGGTGTTCGCTGAAGTCGCGGGGTCCTGGGTTGAGGACGGTGTGGGCTACGTATAGTTGGCCGTTGTGTTGTTCGACTTCGTAGGGCATGTCTTTTTCTAGGGGGATTTCGCTTACCGTGTTGGAGGTGAGATCGACCACGCCCAGGGTGGAACGAGTCTCGTCGATTACCGGCTGCACATCCTGATTCTCAAAATTCGCCATAGCAAAGTAGATCTTCCCGTCTAGCATAGTCGCATCATCAACATGTCCCTCAATGGGGGCCAGTCGAGGGCTTTGGAGAGGTTTACTCGGCTGGTGGCGGTAAGGCTGGTGGGTTGCCCGGTGATGGTCTGCAACTCCACTGGTCCCTGCGGTGGGGTGGCGCCTAGCGTGCGGGTGGTGGTGAAAGCTAACAGGTCATTCCCGGACACGGCCAAGGCTGATGTGGCGGCGTTGTCGGTGGAGAATCTGCCCTCCCGCTGGCCGTCGGGTGAGTAGATGTCTACCCAGTTATTCTCAAGGCCGTAGCGGTAGGAAACCACCGGGTGACCAGCGACATCAGCAACACTGAAAACACCAGTCTCGTCTAGTTTGCTGATGTGGATTGAGCAGTCAGCGCGGTCTAGTCGTCCGATGCTGGATTTGTCGTGGCGGGTGTTGCCGTTGGCCATGAACCATGGTGACGGGGTATCGCCGCTGAACTCGGCGGCTCTTTTGATGCCTTGCACGTCTGCCTTGATTCGGGCTTTTCGTCCTTCCGGGGTCCACAACTCCACCCAGGAGGGGGATGCGGTTTCGGAGGACCACAGCACCGCCACCCCGGTGCTGCAGTCCTCGCGAATCTCACCGCCACCCGCACAGCCAGCCAAGCACACGATGAGGCCAGTCAAGGCAAGAGCGATTGGGGCGCGGCACGGAATGCGCATCATGGGCGCATCTTGTATATCGTCTTGGTTCTAGAGGTGGTGACCAACTCCATCGGGTGGATGGCCTCCTTCAAATCACTGCTACCAGGCTTCCTAGAAGCTTCTTCATCACGTATCCCCTTTGCGTCGTTGCTTGCATCCGCCCAGCCCATCACTGCCCCCAATGCCCCTCCGTAAGGGCCGATCAGCGGATTTTCATCGACGCTAACACGAAAACCAGGCAAGTGTGAGAGAAAGCCGCAAGAAAACCAGCGCCCGCCACCACCCCGACGATTTACAAAAGCAAAAACCGTTAGTCGGACCGGAATGAAACGGATCAAAAAAGTGGCCATGTCCTCCCAAAGGGGGACTGTATTGTTTCGGCTTGACTGGCAATGGCGTCAGGTTGCGGAGGGGAGGCTTGGCGTTCGTATCGTCGCGGACAGCATCAGCGGGCTGGCGTTAGGCTGACGCCATGGCATCGACGACTCGCGGGCAGCTCATCCTGGCGGCCACGCCCATTGGGTCGCACACCCACGCCAGCGCCGCGCTATGTGAGGCCCTCGTCGCCGCGGACATCGTCGCGGCCGAGGACACCCGCCGGTTCCAGACGCTGCTGCGGCGCCTCCAGTTGACGATTGAGGCAAAGGTGGTGTCGTACTTCGAGGGCAATGAAACAACCCGCACCGCCGAGTTGACCGACGCGATCGCCCAAGGGGCGCGGGTCGTGCTGGTCACCGATGCGGGGATGCCGTCGGTGAGCGACCCTGGATATCGCCTCGTTGCCGCGTGCATCGGCCGTAACCTCGACGTGACGGCCGTCCCGGGCCCGTCAGCTGTGCCGACCGCATTAGCGGTCTCCGGCCTGCCCTCGGACCGCTTCTGTTTCGAGGGCTTTTTGCCCCGAAAAGCGGGGGAGCGGCGTGCCCGGCTGACGGCGCTGACCGGTGAGGAACGGACCATGGTGTTCTTCGAGGCCCCCCATCGCCTGGCGGAATGGCTGAACGATGCGGCGGCGGCTTTCGGCGACGACCGCCGCGGGGTCGTGTGCCGGGAGCTGACGAAACCCCACGAGGAGATCATCCGCGGGGGACTGGCGGAATTGGCCGTCTGGGCCACCGACGGGGTGCGCGGCGAGGTCACCGTCGTGGTGGCCGGGGCCCCGCCGCGCCGGGCGGGGCTCGACGAGGCCTTGGAACTGGTGGCCGCGCGGGTCGCCGATGGTGAGAAACTGTCCCAGGCGGTGCGTTCCATCGCCGACCTGCTGGGGATAGCTCGCAACGAGCTATACGCGGCCGCATTGGCGGCCAGGAAGAAGGACTCATGAGTCTGCCCGACCACCTACCGGTGGTGCCGGACACGCTTGATACGCATGTCATCGACAATCACACGCACCTGTATTCGACGCTCGAATACTCCGGGCTCAGCATCCAGGACTCGCTCGACGCGGCCGCCGCCGCGGGGGTGATCGGAGTAGTGGAGGTGGGCTGTGACGTGCCGTCGTCGCGGCTGGCGGCTGAACTAGCCGGACGCGACCCACGGGTCCGCGCCGCCGTGGCCCTCCACCCCAACGACGCCGGCCGGGTCTTTCAACGAGGCGGCCTGGCCGCCCTTGATGACGAGCTAGCCCAGCTACCTGCGCTGGTGGCCATGCCCGGGGTGGTTGCCGTCGGCGAAACAGGCCTCGACTACTACCGCACCCGCCACCCAGAGGCCCAGGGAGCGCAGGCCCACAGCTTCCGTGCCCACATTGAGCTGGCCCGCAGCACCGGCAAAACCCTCGTGATCCACGACCGCGACGCCCACGCCGACATCCTCAAGATCCTCGACGCCGCCGACCGGCCGGAGCGCGTCGTGATGCACTGCTTCTCCGGGGCGGTGGATTTCGCCCGGGAATGCGTGGACCGCGGTTTCTGGCTGTCCTTCCCAGGCGTGGTGACGTTCGGCTCCGCCGGGCCGCTGCGGGAGGCGGCCAAAGCCACACCGCTGGAACGCATGCTCGTGGAGACCGACGCCCCCTACCTGACGCCCAGGCCACATCGCGGCAAGCCCAACGCGCCCTACCTGCTGCCCCACACCGTCACCTTCCTGGCCGACCTGCTGGAGGTGCCCCTGGACGAGTTCTGCCGCCAGGTGCGGGCGAACACCGAGGCTGCTTACGCCACCCGCTGGGGCGACGGTGCCTGAGCAGGGACTCCTCGACCCCCGCACCGTGCGGCGGATCGCCGATGAGCTCAACCTGCGCCCCACCAAACAGCGTGGCCAGAACTTCGTCATTGACGCGAACACGGTGCGGCGCATCGTCGCCCTCTCCGGGGTCGGCCCGGACGACGTGGTACTGGAGATCGGGCCGGGCCTTGGCTCGCTGACGCTCGGCCTGCTGGACGCCGCCCGCTCAGTCACAGCCGTGGAGATCGACGACCGCTTGGCCGGCCGTCTCGGGCAAACCGTCCAGGAGCGGCTGGGGGCGGTGGCCGCCGACCGCCTCAACATCGTTGCGTCGGATGCCCTGCGCGTCGACGGGCTGCCTGGCGAGCCGCCCACCGCGGTGGTCGCGAACCTGCCCTACAACGTGTCCGTGCCGGTGCTGCTGCACCTGCTGGAGCATTTCCCCACCTGGCGGCGTGGCCTAGTAATGGTGCAACTCGAAGTGGCGGACCGCCTCGCCGCGGAGCCCGGCAGCAAGCTGTACGGGGTACCGTCAGCCAAGCTGGCGTGGTGGGCCGCCGCTACGCGGGTCGGGACCGTGTCGCCCAGCGTGTTCTGGCCGGTGCCGAATGTTGACTCGGGGCTGGTGCGCCTGGAACGGCACGACCCGCCCCGCACCACCGCCACCCGGGAACAGGTCTTCGCCGTCATCGATGAGGCCTTCAAGGCGCGCCGCAAGATGCTGCGCTCCGCGCTCGCCGGGCTGTTCGGCTCTGCCACAGCGGCCGCCGTGGCCCTCTCGGCTGCGGGCTTGGACCCGCAGGTCCGCGGCGAGGTGTTGAGCATCGGCCAGTTCGCGGCGGTTGCAGCCCAACTTCCCAGCCGGTGAGCGACCCCCTCGTGGCCGTGTAAGTTGGAGAGCCATGGTGAGAGTGCGCGTGCCGGGCAAGGTGAACCTGGCGCTGGCGGTAGGCCAGACGGATGCCAGGGGATATCACGAACTCGGGACCGTGTTCCAGGCCGTGTCGCTGTTTGACGAACTCCTGGTCCGCCCCGCCCCGCCGGGGAAGGTCCGGCTGGGCTTTGACGGAGAGGGAGCCGCGGAACTTCCCCGTGACGACAGCAACCTGGTGACGCGTGCCGCTCGGCTGCTCGCCAGCAACTGTGGCGTCACCGACGGCGTCGAAATCCGGGTCAGCAAACGCATCCCCGTTGCGGGGGGCATGGCTGGGGGGTCGGCCAACGCCGCCGCCGCCCTCGTAGCCTGCAACGAACTGTGGCAGCTAGGCCTCGACCAGCCGCAGCTGCACGCCCTGGCCCGCCAGCTGGGCGCGGACGTGCCCTTCCTGCTGTACGGGGGCACCGCGATCGGCACCGGCTACGGGGACCGCATCGAACCCATCCCCACTGAAGGCCGGTATTACTGGGTGCTGGCCTTCAGCCATCACGGGCTGGCAACGCCCGACGTATTCCGCGAGTTCGATCGGACCACTCAGCCACAGTCCACCGCCATCTCCCCAGACCTGCTGGCTGCCTTGGCTGCCGGGGACATCCCCGGCGTCGGTCGGCTGCTGAGCAACGACCTGCAAGACCCAGCGCTGCGACTCAGCCCCGAGCTAGCCGCGGTGCTGCAACTCGGCCGCGACGCCGGGGCCGCGGGCGGGGTGGTCAGCGGTTCCGGCCCCACCGTCGCATTCCTAGCCCACGACGCCCGGCAAGCCGCCAAACTAGGGGACCGGCTGGCCGCCGACCCGCAGGTTCGCGAGGTACACCTGGCCGAGGCCCCAGCGCCGGGCGCGCAACTACTCAGGGAGGAGGCGATGATCCGTGGATGAGGTCGACGAGGTCCAGGCTGCCTGGCGCCGCGTGCGCCCCGACCTGGCCATCGGACCGATGGCAGTGTGGTCCCGGGTACATCGCCTGGCCGCGCTCTTCGACTGCGAACGAAAACGCTGCTTCGCGGAGCACGGCCTAGAGATCTGGGAGTTCGACGTGTTGTCGGCGCTGCGCCGCTGCGGGCCGCCGCACCATCTCTCCCCGGGACAGCTGCTGCAACGCACCCACGTCACCTCCGGCACCATGACCAACCGCGTCGACCGCCTCCGGGCTCGCGGATTCGTGACGCGCTCCGCCGACCCGACGGACCGCCGCGCCGCCGTCGTCGAACTCACCCACCTGGGACGGGACGCCGTCGACGGGGCCCTGGAGGCCCTAGTGCAACTGGAGGAGTCACTGCTGGCTGGGTGGGATGGCGCGGAACGCGACGAGCTTGCCGCGCTGCTGCGGCGCCTGCTGTTGGCCGCGTCAGCGCAATAGCTCGACCAGTAGCTTCGGCTCTGCTTTGAGGTTGGCCATGCCGTTCCAGGCCAGGTTGATCAGGTGCCGGGCCACCATCATCTTCTCCGGTTCCCGGTCATCCAGCCAGTGCTGCCCGGTCATGGCCACCAGCCCAACCAGGGCCTGCGCGTAGAGCCGGGTGTACTGAGGGTCTTGGCCGAGCCGCGCGAACTCCGCCGCCAGGATGTCCTCGACCTGGGTGGCGATGTCGCTGAGGATGGAGGCGAACGACCCCGTTGGCTGGCCGAGCGAGGAGTCCCGAGACAGGATACGGAACCCGTCAGGGCAGCGGTCGATGTAGTCCAGCAGTGCCAGCGTGCCCCGCTCCAGGGTCTCGCGGGGCCCCGCCCCCGGGGTAGTCAGCGCCGCCCGGATAGCCGAGTGCAACTCGTCAGTCTCCCGTTCCACCACAGCCTGGTAGGCGCCGTCCTTACCGCCGAAGTGCTCGTAGACCACAGGTTTCGACACACCAGCGCGGGCCGCGATCTCCTCCACGGAGGCGCCCTCGAAGCCTCGCTCCGCGAACACCTCACGGGAGACACTGAGCAACTGCTCCCGGCGTTCGGCGAAGGATAGACGCACCCGTGAGCGGCGGGCGCGGGCGCTGACGGACATGGGCATGGCACCCAGTGTCCCGCATCAGCGGGGCCAACCCCAAGCGGGTCACACCGCGGGGGCATCCTGAGGGATTTGCCGCACCCAGCAGTCGGCCAGATGGTCGTTCACCAAGCCGATGGCCTGCATGGTGGCGTACATCGTGACGGGACCCACGAACCTGAACCCCAACTTCTTGAGGCGCTGGCTCAACGCCTTCGATTCCGCCGTGCTGCCCGGCACATCGGCCAGGGTACGCGGCGGCTCCGGGCGCGGCGCAGGGGCGTGCTTGGCCAGCAGGTCTGCCAGCCGTAGCCCGTCGGCGTGCAGCCGCAACAGGGCCTGGGCATTCCCGATGGCCGCTCGGATCTTCGCCTGGTTGCGGATGATGCCCTGATCGGCCAGGAGCCTTTGCTCATCCTCAGCAGTGAAAGCAGCCACCTTCGTCGGGTCAAACCCGGCGAAAGCCGCCCGGAATGCCTCACGCTTCCGCAGCACCGTCACCCAGCTCAGCCCCGACTGAAAACCCTCCAACACGAGTCGCTCGAACAACGCCGACTCGTGGGGACTATCCGGCACACTCCGGCCCCATTCCTGGTCGTGATAGGCCTCATACAGCGGGTCGCCTGACCCGAAACAACGTTGCATAACCCACTCCTTTACACACCCATCATGGGCGCCGCGCAGCGCCAAGGCGGCAACTGCCACGCCGCTCGCGTCGACTGTGGATAACGCGCCTCGCGGGACGTATCAGCGGGTGCCCGAACGATTCCGCTAGACTAGGCCACCGGTCGGTGACGACCATTCCCCGGTTGGTCTTCCGGCAGGGCCCGCCTGACTTTGAATCAGGATTAGCGAAGTAGGTTCGACTCCTACCCGGGGAGCCCAAACACTGCCCCCTCCCGTCTCAGGCAACCCGGCACGCCCGGGCTTGTCAGCGGTATTGTTAGGCCGGTGGAGCCCCGGAAAACCGGGCCAGCCGAACCGCCAGGGAGGACCTAGTGACCAAAGATCGCATCGAATCCGGGCAGGGACCGGTACAAGCCGTGGTGGTGTTGGCCGCCGGCGGGGGCACCCGGATGAAGTCCCGCCGCTCAAAGCTGCTGCACGAACTGTGCGGCAAGTCAATGCTGAGCTACGCCGTCTCCGCCGCCGCCGCGCTCGACCCCCGCCACCTGGTGGTCGTCGTCGGACATCAGCGCGTGCAGGTCGCCGAGCACCTGGAGTCGCTGAACGAGACCGTCTCCGTCGCCGTGCAGGAACAGCAGCTCGGCACCGGCCACGCCGTCGCCTGCGGCCTGAAGGACCTCCCAGACTTCGACGGGGAGGTCGTGGTGACCTACGGCGACGTGCCGTTGCTGATGGGGGAGACCCTCCGCCACCTGGTATCGATCCACCGCGCCGAGGCCAACGCCGTGACCGTCCTCACCGCCGAGATCAACGACCCCACCGGTTACGGGCGCATCATCCGCACCGGCGGGAAGGTCACGGGCATCGTCGAGCATCGGGATGCCTCCGACGAGCAGTTGCTCATCCGCGAGATCAACTCCGGCATCTATGTGTTTGACGCCGCGACGCTCCGCGACGGCCTGAAGCAGCTCGGAACCGACAACTCCCAGGGCGAGCAGTACCTGACCGATGTCCTCCGCTACGCCTACGACCAGGGCCGGGGTGTCGGCGCCATGATCACCGACGACATCTGGCAGACCGAGGGCATCAACGACCGGGTGCAGCTTGCCCGCATGAATGAAGAACTGAACCGCCGCATCCTGCACCGCTGGATGCGCGACGGCGTCACCGTCGTGGACCCGCGCAGCACCTGGGTGGATGTCGATGTCGATCTCAGCCCCGACGTCACCCTCATGCCCGGCGTGATCCTGCAGGGTGCGACCACCGTCGCCAGCGGCGCTGTCATCGGCCCCGACACCACCCTCCAGGACGTCGAGGTCGGGGAGGGCGCGCAGGTTGTGCGCTCGCATGGGTCGTTCGCCATCATCAGCGAGGGCGCCAACGTCGGCCCATTCTCCTACCTGCGGCCCGGCACCCAGCTCGGCGCGGGCGGGAAGATCGGGGCCTTCGTGGAGACCAAGAACGCCGTCATCGGCGAGGGCGCGAAGGTGCCGCACCTCAGCTACGTCGGCGACGGTGTGATCGGGGAGGGCGCCAACATCGGCGCGGGCACGATCTTCGCCAACTATGACGGCGTCAACAAGTCCACCACGCATGTGGGGAAGGCCGCGTTCATTGGCTCCAACTCGGTGCTGGTCGCGCCCGTCGATGTCGCTGACGGGGCCTTCGTCGCCGCCGGTTCCGCCGTCACGGACGATGTGCCCCCGGGCAGCCTTGCCGTCGCCCGCGGCCGCCAGCACAACGCCACCGACTGGACCGCCAAGCGCCGCCCCGACTCCAAAGCCGCCCAGGCTGCTGCGGAAAGCGACGGTGCCACGCATCCCGCCGTCGTCGAGTCCCGCGCCAAGCTGAAGGGCTGATTCCCCACCCATGAGCAAACAGACTCCCAACAACAAACACCTCATGCTGTTCTCCGGCCGCGCCTACCCGGAGCTGGCCGAGGAGATCGCCGGCAAACTCGATGCCAAGCTGGTGCCGACCCGGGCATTGAACTACGCCAACTCGGAAACCTATGTGCGGTTTGAGGAGTCGGTGCGGGGCTGCGACGCCTTCGTCATCCAGTCGCACACCGCACCCGTCAACGAGTGGATCATGGAGCAGCTGATCATGGTGGATGCGCTGAAACGCGCCTCCGCGAAACGCATCACGGTCGTATCCCCGTTCTATCCCTACGCGCGGCAGGACAAGAAGCACCTGGGCCGGGAGCCCATCTCGGCGCGGCTGATCGCCGACCTGTACAAGGCCGCCGGGGCCGACCGGATCATGTCGGTGGACCTGCACGCCTCCCAGATTCAGGGTTTCTTCGACGGACCCGTCGACCACCTGTGGGGGCTGCCCGTGCTTAGCGCCTACATCCGTCAGAACTACGACACCGCCGAGATGTGCATCGTGTCCCCGGACGCGGGCCGGGTGGGTCTAGCAGACCGCTGGACCGACGAACTCGGCTGTCCCCTAGCCATCATCCATAAGCGACGCGACCACGACAAAGCGAACACCGTCGCCGTGCATGAAGTCGTTGGTGAGGTCGCGGGTAAGACCTGCCTCCTCGTCGACGACATGATCGACACCGCCGGCACCATCACCCAGGCAGCCCATGCGCTGCGGGAACGCGGGGCCGACAAGGTCATCTGCGCCGCCACCCATGCCGTGTTCTCGGGACCGGCGGTGGAGCGGCTTAACCAGTCGGGCATGGCGGAGATCATCGTTACCAACACTTTGCCGATCCGCACCGCCGAGCCCATCGCTCACCTCACGGTGCTGTCCATCGCACCGCTCATCGCGCAGGCGATCAACGCCGTGTTCATCGACGGATCGGTCACATCGCTATTTGGAGGTCAAGCCTGATATGAGTGTCCGGGGAGTCAACAAGCTTTCGATCATTGGGGCGGGGGCGGTCGGCTCCTCCCTCGCCTACGCCAGCCTGCTGCGTGGAGTGGCCCGTCATGTGGTGCTGTACGACATCAGCGCCGATAAGGTCCGGGCGGAGGCCCTCGACCTGGCCCACGGCAGCCAGTTCATGCCTCAGGCCCGCATCGAGGGGTCAGATGATCCCGAAATCACGTGCGGCTCCGACATCGTGGTGATCACGGCTGGCGCCAAGCAAAAGCCCGGGGAGACCCGCATGGACCTGGCGGCCTCCACCGTCAGCCTCATGAAGAAGGTCGTGCCGCCGCTCGTGGAACGCTCCCCGGAGGCCATCTTCATGATGGTCACCAACCCCGTTGACGTCACCACCTACGCCGCGCTGAAGATCAGCGGGCTGCCGCGCAACCAACTGTTCGGTTCCGGCACGGTGCTGGACTCGTCGCGGCTGCGGTACCTCGTGGCGGAGGCGTGCGAGGTGGCGGTCGGCAACGTCCACGCCTACATCGCGGGCGAGCATGGTGACTCCGAGATCCCGTTGTGGAGTTCCGCCTCCATTGGCGGGGTGCCGCTGCTCGACTGGGAGCGCCAGACCGGCAAGCTCGACGAGTCCACGCGCGACGAGATCGCCGACCGGGTGGTTAATGCCGCCTATGAGGTGATCGCCGGTAAGGGTGCCACGAACTACGCCATCGGGGTCGCGGCCGCCCGGATCATCGAGTCGGTGCTGCGCGACGAGCACCGGGTGCTGCCCATCTCTAGCCTCGTGGAGGACTGGTACGGCATCAACGACGTCTGCCTGTCGGTGCCGACGATCGTGGATCGACACGGCGCGGACAGGCTGCTGCGCCTGCCCCTGACCGACGGCGAACTCGGCTGCATGCACGAGTCGGCTGAGGCCATCCGCTTCACGTTGAAGTCCATCGGGTTCTGACGTCCTGCGGCCGCGGCGGGGAGTCCCCGCCGCGGCTAGGTCGCGATCACCCGGCGTTGCTGGTTGGCATGGGCAGAACCCCGCGCTGGCGCAGCCGGGACACCACCCGGTTCAGGCCGACCGGGGTGAGGCCCAGGTACTGCGCGACCTCACGCTGGGACAGCCGCGCTGCGAGGCGCGGGTACTCCTGCAGGAAGGCCAGGTAGCGCTCCTCGGTGCTCATCGTCAGGAACTGGTACTCGCGGTGCATGTGGTAGGCGACCAGCCGCAGCAGCGAGACGGTGCCGAAGCGATACCACTCGCTGTGCCGCTTGCCCAGGGCCGACAGGAGCCGGATGGGGGCGCCGATGACCGTAGAGTCCTCCTTCGCGACCCCCCGCTTCCGGGCGAGCGTCAGCGGCGAATCAAGGATCGGGTGGTTTTTCGGCAGGCCCATCAATTCGCCGAACTCGCGGGGAGTGGTGTTCAGGAAGATGTCGCCTTCCTGCATGTAGCCCGCGATATGAGCTTTGTTCTTGATAGTCACCATCGCGGTAATGGTGCCGTTCAGCACCACCCACATCATGGGTTGGTTACCGTTCGGCAATGGCTGCCCTGCATCGATTTCCATCACGATGGATGACGCCGCGCACAGGTTCCAGCCGGGCAGCGGACAGCCAACAGTTCTCTCCATGGACCGGCGTGCGATGGGCTCCCAGCGGGTTCCTACGAGGTGGGTGGCACTACTCATGATTCAGATCTTAACCCCAGTTAACTACAAAAACTTGCCATTAGTTAATGGTATCGGGGGTACTTTTGCCAAGTCGAGTGCAGTTTTGTTTTCAAGATCCCTCATCTGAGAGACAGGATGGCGGTGCTGCGCGAAGCGTATGGCCGAGCAGGTGAGCCCCGAGCGGCCGCGTATAAACCCTAGTGGGCCCCCTAGGGGACCTCGCACCAGGGTCTGGTTAACGGGGGCACAAAACGCTCCCTGCAGGCTGACGCGGTCAGGCGGGCCGATCATTTAGGTTGAAGGGGACTCCAAGAACCAGAAAGGTGTGACCCATCGTGAGCATTGCTCCCGCAGTTGCCTCAGCTCCTGCCTGCGGCACCCGCAACCTAACGAAAGTCTTCGGAGAGGGCGGGCCCCGCCCGGTGGTTGCCGTCAATGACGTGTCTCTCAGCATCCAGACCGGCTCGTTCACCGCCATCATGGGGCCCTCCGGGTCGGGCAAGTCCACGTTGATGCACTGCATGGCAGGGCTGGACCGGGCCACGCAGGGTTCCGCGTGGGTGGGGCAGTCCGATCTTTCCGCCCTGTCGGAACGGGAGGTGACGAAGATCCGTCGGGACCAGGTGGGCTTCGTCTTCCAATCCTTCAACCTGCTGCCGACCCTCACCGCGGAGCAGAACATCCTGCTGCCCCTCGAACTGGCCGGTAAGAAACCCGATAAGGCTTTGCTGGGGGATGTGGTCGAGTCGCTCGGCATCAGTGACCGCCTCACTCATCGCCCCAGCCAGCTTTCCGGCGGTCAGCAGCAGCGCGTCGCCATCGCGCGGGCGCTCATCACGCGACCTCAGGTGATCTTTGCCGACGAGCCCACCGGCGCGCTGGACTCCCGCACCGGCACCGCGTTGCTCGGCTACCTGCAGCGTTGCTCTCGGGAGCAGGGCCAGACCATCATCATGGTGACGCACGACCCGAAGGCCGCGGCCTACGCTGACCGGGCGCTTGTGCTCTCCGACGGCCGCATCGTCGACGACGTGGCCACTCCGACTGCCGAGGCCATGCTCGCCAGCCTCGGTCGGCTGGGGGCATGATGCTGCGCGACGCCATCAACGAAATCCGACTCCACCCGGCCCGGTTCGTCGCCACCCTGTTGGCGATCGCCATCAGCGTCGGGTTCATGTCCGCCATCCTGGTGGGGGTCCGGACCGAGGAGAACTCGGCGGGCCGAGCCGGGGTATTGCCGCTATCCAAGGCCGACGTTGTGGTCGAGGTCTATGGCGAGGATCTGCAAGCCGTCAAACGGGCCATCCAAGATGCGGCCGGCGTGACCGCTTACGAGGCTGTGCTGCAGACCGCATCCCCTCTCACCCACGGCAACACCACTATCTTCTTCAGCCTCATCAGTCTGCCCTCCGAGGAGTTCCGCTGGGCCAGCCTGAAAGAGGGGGCCTGGCCGGCAGCCCCGGATGAGATCACCCTCTCCGTGGACGGGGCGAAGAAGCTAGGCGTGAGCGTTGGCGACCAGGTCAGCGCCGGGGAGGGCGCCATGAAGGTGGTTGGCCTCACCAATGACGCCCCTACCCTCTACACGTCAACCGGCTATATCGACCCATCAGTGATGGGGGATGAGCAGGCGCCTTTCCAATGGGCGGTGAAGAGCTCCGATGCTGAGGCCAGCGTTGCGGCGATCCAGCAGACGCTGACGGATGCCGGCTACAACCCCTCCGTCAAGACCTTCGAGGACTACAGCGCTGATCAGCGAAAGAGCCTCACCGGCGGGTTCGACATGTTCCGTAACCTGCTGCTGGTTTTCGCCGGGATTGCGCTGCTGGTGGGGATGATCATCATCGCCAATACCTTCACCATCCTGCTCACCCAGCGTCGCCGCCAAATCGGTTTGTTGCGCGCCGTGGGAGCCTCGCCGAGACAGGTGGCTGGTCGGCTGCTGGCGGAAGCCCTCGTGCTGGGCGTGGTCGGCTCCCTGCTGGGGGTGCTGCTGGGCATAGGTATCGCCGCCATCGTCGGACTGTTCACGGGGTCCCTGTACTGGGGGCTCGTCCTGCCCGCCGGGGAGCTGGCCTGGGCCGTGGTGGCCGGGGTCCTGGCGACCGTGCTGTCGGTGCTTGGTCCGTCGCTCAAGGCCACCCGGGTTGCTCCGCTGGAGGCGCTGCAGGTGGTGCCCAGCCCCACCGAGGCCAAGCGGCTCAGCCTGTTCCGCGCCATCTGCTGTGTCTTGCTGATCCTGCCGGGTCTAGGCCTCGCGGCCCAGGGGCTCGCGGCGGACGAGAACGGCCTGCTGTGGGCCATCGGTGGTGGGGCCCTGCTGTCGATGGGGCTGCTGCTGGCCGCGCCGTTCTACGTGCCGTGGCTGCTGAAGCTGTTCGGCGTCCTCTTGGGGTTCGGCGGTCCGACGGTGCGGCTTGCCGCCAGGAACGCGGCCCGGAACCCCCGCCGCGCCTCCGCCACCGCCGTCGCGCTGATGCTGGCCGTCGGCCTGGTCGTGACGCTTCAGGTAGCGGCGTCGACCGTCCGCAGCACAGCCTTGGAAGCGATCGACGACCGGTACCCCGTCGATCTGTCGTTCCGGACCGCGGACGGGCCGATCAACATGCAGCTGGCGGAGCAGCTGCGCGCGACGGAGGGCGTCGCCAAGGTGGTGCCGGTGCCAAGCAAGCAGGTGAAGATCGGCGACGCCGAGGTGTCGGTGCGTAACGTCAACGCCGTCCGGTCGGAACTGGGGCTCTCGAAGCACCGCGATGTCCCCGACGATGTGCTGGTCATCGGCCAATTCGCCATGATTGGACACCAGAAAACGGTGGAGGTACCAGGCGTCGGCTCAATGCGCGTCGTCACCAGTGATGAGGTTCCTAACGGGGCTGCCGCGGTGTCGGAGAGCACCTATGCGAAGCTGGCCGGTGGTGATGAGGTGCGGGAGCTGTGGGTGAAGCTCGCGGACCGCAGCGCCTGGGGCACGCTCAACCAGGTGCTGAAGGTCGCCGACGCGCAGGACGACCAACCGGAGGTCGGCGGCGGAGCCGTCATGGCGGGCATCGTGACCGAGATTGTCAATGTGCTCCTCCTTGTGCTGACCGGCCTGCTGGGGGTCGCTGTCCTCATCGCGCTGGTGGGCGTGGGCAACACGTTGGGCCTGTCTGTGCTGGAGCGGCAACGCGAGTCGGCGCTGCTGCGGGCGCTGGGCATGCAGCGCTCCTCGCTGCGGGTGATGCTGCTGGTCGAGGCCATGCTGCTGGCCGCGGTCGGCATCGTCGTGGGCATCGCCGCGGGCGCCGGGTTCAGTTGGCTTGGCGTGGTGACTGCGATCGGCATGATGCCGTCCGACCTGGGGGTCCGGCCGGTCTTCTCCGTCGACCTGCTCTACACCGGCGGCCTGATCCTGGTGTGCGTCGCAGCGGCGGCCCTGGCGTCGGTGCTGCCCGGTCGGCGCGCCGCCACCGCCACCCCGACCGAGGCGCTCGCCGCCGAATAAGCCCAATGCCCGTGGGCCCCTGCCGCATCGCGATGGGGGCCCACGGGCGTTATCGGGCGGTCGTGGTGGCGCCCCGCCGCAGGGCGAGGCACCCCGCGAGGGCCTCGGCGGCCACGGCGGGAAGCAGGAACCACCCGATGGTGGCTGAAGCCAGGACTGCGAGGACGAACAGCACCGCTGCCGTCGCCAGCGCGACGCCCCCAGCGCTAGCCCGCCACGCCAGCAGCAGCCCCACCCCGGAGGTCACGAGGGGCACCCAGACCCACGGCGAGGAGGCCCCAAGGCTGAGGGCCCAGGCCAGCCAGGCCGCGGTGAGGAGGAAAGCAATCCCAAGCCACAGTCGATGGTTCATCGTTTTGGTCCGATCAAGGACGATGTACCGAAGGACAACAGGAAAGCACAGTCCCCAGACTTGCTGTATGCCGCGCTCTTCGTGAAATTCCCGCCAGAGGGAGTAGCGGTGAGAGCCACTCGCGTATAGTCGGCATAAATAGCTGCAAAGGGATTGCAGAAGGCAACGTTCGTGAATAATGCGGTTGTGCGTGACTCGTAGTACGAGTCGCTGTGATTATATCGAGTGCGAGCCCATCCTGATTGAGAGAAGTGTCCAGTGTTTCCTGCTCCGGAATAAGTGCCGTTTGAGGAAACTGTCCGGTGAGTGCGAACCCAGTTCACCGTTAACCTTATTGGGTCTTTGAGATGGACTTGGAACCACCCGGATCGGGTCCATCCTGCTTCTGTCGATTCTTCGGCCTGGGGGATGCCTAGCCCTTCCTGATCGATCGTTGTTGTTTTCAAGAATACCGAGGTGCAAGTGTTCGGATCGAAACTAACTTCTCTCGTTTCTACTCGATGATTTACGCCTTCGTTTTCTTCTTCGTCGGAGATCGTGAACCGGCATCCGTCTCCTTCCTGCTCTCCCTCGAGAGTAAAGAACTCCGCAGCGTCAAGTAGGTCGTCGGAGCGGCTCAGTTCAGTGTCCGCTGGGTAGTGGTAAACGCCGTCGGCGTCTACCTGTGTTTCAGTGCGCTGAAGATAGTTGTTGAGGCGCTCATTGTTCGACTCTTGGACTCCCGGGTCGCCTGCTGCGGGAAGGGGTAGACTGCAGAACGCGAGGATGCCAACTAGCATCACGGTGTGGGTATGACGTTTCATGTCGAAGTTACCTCCTTCGGTGACATCTTCGGCTAATAAGGGCGTATATATGATAATGGATCTATATGGCTGTGTCAACCCCCGCGGCTTGACTTAGAGGTTCCGCAGGTAGGTTATGGTTTGCGGGTGGGTCTGGAGGGCCAGC
>JAUNKK010000217.1 GCA_030532825.1 Propionibacteriaceae bacterium | reverse complement strand
CCGACGTGCGCCAGTCGCAGCATTTCCAGGCCCTGTTCGCGGCCGCCCGGAAGGCCGGCTATCTACCGGAGGATGTCGCTGCTCAGCACGTCGGCTACGGCATGGTGCTCGGGCCCGATGGCCGCCCCTTCAAGACCCGCGAGGGCGGCACCGTATCGCTGATGAGCCTGCTGGATCTGGCGGAGCAGGAAGCAGCCCCGGGTATCGCGCTGGCCGCCATCAAATACGCGGACCTGTCGGGCGCCATCCACAAGGACTACGTCTTCGATGCGGAGCGCATGGTGCAGACCACCGGCGACACCGGGCCGTACCTGCAGTACGCGCACGCCCGGACCTGCCAGATCCTGCGCCGGGCCGAGGCGGAGGGGATCGGCTGGGGCGCCGTGCTCGTGCTGACCGAGTCCGACGAGCAAACCTTGGCGCTGCTGCTCAGCCGTTTCGGCGAAGTGGTCGACGAGGCCGCCCAGGCCCTCACCCCCCACAAGCTGTGCGGTTACCTGTACGACCTGGCAGGTGCACTCTCGGCGTTCTACGAGAGCTGCCCGGTGCTGAAGTCGGAAGGTGAGGTGCGCTCGTCGCGCCTCGCCCTGGTGGCGGCGACGCGCGACGTGCTGGCAGCGGGGCTGTCGCTGCTCGGCATCGAGGCCCCCGAACGCATGTGACGGAGGCGTCAGCGGGATTCGGGGTGCTGCTCGGCGTCGCGGGCAGCAAGAGCGGCGCCGATGATTCCGGCCCGGTTCCGAAGCGTCGCCGGGACGATCGGGGTCTTGAGTTCCAGGCGCGGTAGGAACTTCTCCGAGTCCTTCGACACGCCGCCGCCCACGACGAACAGATCCGGGGAGAACAGCATCTCGATGTGGCTGTAGTAGCGCTGTAGCCGCACCGACCACTCCTTGTAGCTGAGCCCTTCGCGGTCCTTAATCGATGACGCGGCACGGGACTCGGCGTCGTGGCCATCCAACTCCACATGCCCGAGCTCGGCGTTCGGGATCAGCACACCTCGGTAGATGATCGCGGTGCCGATACCGGTGCCCAGCGTCGTCATGATAACCAGACCCTCGTTGCCTTTGGCGGCGCCGTAATGCACCTCGGCCAGGCCGGCGGCGTCGGCGTCATTGACGAGAGTTACGGGGCGGCCCAGGGAATCCTCGAAGAACTTCGCCGCCTCGCAACCGGTCCAAGACTTGTGCAGGTTCGCGATGAACGGCACTGTTCCATGAATGACGGGGGCGGGGATAGTCAGGCCGATCCGGGCATTGTCGGCCAAGTGGTCCTTGAAATGTGCCACGATCTCCGCGGCCACCGCGGCGACGTTCTTCGGGCTGGACTTCTCCGGGGTAGGGATGCGCAGCCGGGGGGCGGCGAAATCGCCAACCGCCAGATCCACCGGTGCCCCTTTGATACCGGAACCGCCAACATCGATGCCCAGGATATTCATGCAGGATAGCGTAGCGGGAATCTCGGCGGCCGATCCGCCGCGGTCATGGACTGACGGCAAGGCGCCACTTGCGAAGGAGGTGGCAGCACCCGCTAGACTGTCGGTCGTCGATGGGACGCGCGGGCGTAGTTCATCGGTAGAACGGAAGCTTCCCAAGCTTCAGAGGCGGGTT
>JAUNKK010000058.1 GCA_030532825.1 Propionibacteriaceae bacterium | reverse complement strand
CCATCAACGCCACCCTCGGAATCATATTCACCTACACCCATGAATAAGCCTCAAGCTTCGAGAGAATAGGCTTTACGCATGGAAACACAGCAATTCTGAGTCGTACTGGTGGTCCCCGGAAGCCGTAAAACACTTGACCACACTTAGCGACCAGCAGTACTTGCAGGCTCGCGAGGAATACAAATCTCTATGCGCCAAGAGAGGGAGCCATCGTGCAGGGGCCTAACGGCATCTTACTTGACTTGGGCCACTTTTCGTGTCTTCGATGGTCAACGCTTGTTTCAACAGTTATCAAACGACCTCTAAATGACCCAAGTCAAGTCCAAAAACACACCCCACAACAAAAATGACCGAACCGCTAAAATTTAGATGCAGTTTAATCTAGCTCCATCGGGAAACTCGCGCCTCCTCGTGACGCAGTTCCCTCCAACACTGATCAGCAACTCCGGGATAGTCGGCAAGTACTCCCATCTCAAATAACCGGTCGGCAAGCGCCTTCAGTATCACAAACGATGACTGAGTAACACATCCTTGGCAAATTGCCACAATCTCCTCGGCAAAAGTCTTCATATATTCCTCTGGAATATCCGCAAATGAGGCGATATGTCTAACCACTGAAGATCGTCGCTTACCACCAGAATTCAGTATCAGCCTGATCCCGGAAAGAATGAACTCAACAGCATCCTCATCATCGAGAAATTCCCTGTCACTGTAAGGAAACAGTGAGACCAACCCAGCCATCGCCATACAGAACCCTCGCCAAAATTCCCCAGACCGCGTTTCCGGAAAGTTTAGCTGCGCAGCGGCGCCCCAATCTTGGCAGTTCAAAGCTCCCATTATGTGGTTTGAATCCAAGGGAGATCGCGCATTCCCAAATACCATTCGGAGCAAAACAGGAATAGCTTCCAAGCGCGGATCTTTCTCCAAAACTTTCAGAGCCCAGTTGCCTGACTCGATTCGCGAAGTGGACCATTCCCTGTTGGGATCTAACGAAGCCTTCAGAATCTCGACAGCCAAGTCCCCGGAGACCGGGCTAATCCACGGGCCGACTATCACTTCTAATCCACACCAGCATTCCTCGAAACACGTGCGTTCATCGACATCAAAGGCCATCGGGTCAAGTCCAGCTGCTATCAGATGCCACGCAACCATTCGACGTATTTCTGGGAAGCCATCACATTGAAGATAGTCAATATACGTGTACATGTGATCTGAAGCGACTCCTGCGTGGACAATACGCAATGGTTGGACACTCGTTTCACGAGGCCATATCTCACGTTGACCAGCAGCCGCGCCAAGGATTGCCTCAATGGACCACAAATTGAGGCTATTATTCCATTTCGAATGCGCTTCGATCCTATACTCCACACAGTCAAGAAGCTGACACCAAATCCTCTCCGGCAGAGTCGGCAACCCTAGCCAGCTTGACCTGCCACAGATCAAATCTGCCAGGACATCAAAATGGCCCTGCTCCCCGGAAGTGAGAATTCCAATGACTGGCAGCAAGACAGAGTACCTTCTATCCACCTCTACTAGCTGCGCCACAAGAGAGCGGCGTTTGCATAAGTCCGGGGAATTGAGTATCTCGTATTCGTAAACACGGGCAGGCCTCATTGGCCCGCCCGATACAGCAACCAAAGCCTCAAGGGCACTCCTCAAGTCAAAGTGCATCACTAGCCGCCACGCCCCCTCCAAAGCTTGCATGGCGACTGTTTCATCTCTCAGGGAATCCGAGCAACACTTGATAGCCGCCAAAAAGGCAAGGTCTGAAAACCTGCCTTGTGGGACATCCCCTCCCTTCGCTTTCTGTAGGAAGAAGCGACCAATCTCAACCAACTCACCTTCTGGAAGCAGATCCATAAACTGCACGATGACCTCAGCCCATGCCGGGCTCAAGGCAGCCCTGCTGAGGATGCTCTTCCACTCTTGTTCTCCATTAACGACCATGGAACATAATCTCTGAGCGACGAGGTTTTCGTGAATTCTGCGATGCAGCCATCGAGCCGCTTGATGCGTGTCACCTCGTTCCACGAGATGGCCATGAGGAATCAGAAGGCCTAACTCGTAGATGACAAGAGATCCAGGATCAGCACCTCGCTCGACGATTTCTTGAAAAGTAGTGCTATCTGCCCAACAGTCTCTACCGAGCGCTCTTGAGTTAGCCATTCGCCACGCGACGTCGATCGAGGCCTGCCGAACCTGAACCACTCTTTGAGGATCCGAAATCTGGCGATCAGGTGGACGCCAAGGCCCTCGAATAAAGTGATCCAGAAAGCGATCAATCACGGATGCGGATGTTCGCGGAATGTGCTCAAACTGAGCAATTAGACATATGAACCCTAGCGTCAATGGATTCCCCATGACTCCCGCCAGTTCATCCAATTCCAGCACCTCCGCAAATCTAGCCGACGCTTCGCTTAGCTCTTCGCTCTGGAACCACCTGGTTGCAAATTCCCGCTGCTGCGCCGTTTCAAGAGGGATCATCCCCCAATGTCGCGAAGCCAATTCCCACCTTTGAGTGTAACCCGCAAGTCTCGATGTCAGGAGTATATCCATTCCTTCTTTCACAGCCTGCGCAACGATCCTCTTGGCGCAGGCATATCCGGCTGGTGTCGCTACCTCGTCCAGACCATCCATTACCGCGAAAACGGGCTGCTCAACCTGGGACCATTCGGCAACTATCTTTCGGAGATAGTCGTCCGAAAATGTGAGTCCAGCACTTTGGCAACACGCGGCGAGCATGACCAAAATCCCTTCGCTACCAGCCATTCTCTCAGCATGTTTCTCAAGGTCTTCCAATCGCAAATATACCGTGGGTCGCCCGAGCGTAATCGAATTTAGGGCATGCATTTTGGCAAATGTGGTCTTTCCGGATCCCGGGTCCCCAAGTAGGATAGTCAGACCTTTGAGATTGGAATACTCATCCTCTACCGATCGGCCAAACAGGGTGCCGTCCCAATATAGTCTGTTACTGGAGAACCGCCGGAAACCCTCCTTATCCAGCTCAACAACGCGCAGGGCCGAACCTAGTTGACTCAATTTTATAGCACTCGGATAATACTCTGGAACACTTTCCAGTTTTAATGCGAGTGTCCGCATTAGTTGGGCAGACAGTTCCCGACAGTTCCGCGTTACTTTATTCTTCTCGGCATCCACCATATCACCCACCGCGGCGAAAGTGGCATAAGCAGCTGCAGCGTCACGTCCATCTCGATTATACAAGTACCATTTTCTCACATGACCGGCAACGACGCGATTCAGCGCATTAACGTACCCCTGTACGTCAAGGCCCGCGTCACGCAGTTCCCTAGCGGATACGGGATCTAGTCCCTGAGTTTTAGCCAATCTAGCTAAATCGGAAATGGAAGACACGGCACTGACAGCTAGTGCACCCGGCTCGGCTCTCGATATCCTGTCGTACGCAGCTTCGATTTCTTGACTCACCCAGGATTTGTCCACGCTTGAAACATGCCGAAACTCGTGACATCCGCTATCGGCAGACAGTTCCTCGATGGCTCGGCATATCAACGCTGTCAGGTCCGAGGCGTCATTCGACACGAGCTGTTGACAAGCCTTGATTAAGGGCCCTACATGGAGCCACTCGGCCAAGGCCATTAGAGCCGTGCGCCACTTGGCATTCCTCCCCATACCTCCCGGAAGAGTCTTCGACATGATGGGATCATAGTTCACCTTGCTACTCCTCACGAGATATATTGGACGCTGATCTCTATATCACTCATGATGTGTGCTCATGTAGAAGTCATCGGTTCTTGACGGTTGCCGCAGTGACCCGTCCCGCCACCTGGGGCCGCATGAGTGAGAGGTACTGGGTCAGGGGACGCGCTGGCCCCCCCAGCCTCTTGACGCATCAGTGGAGTCATGACAGCCACGGCACTTTGGCTCATACCCGACTAGGATAATGGGAGTGGAGGCGGTCCTACCTGATCGGTTCCCCTTGGTTGCGCACTGCCGACAACCGCCGTCGTCCGTCCGCCGTGGTCGAGGACGGCTGTCATGGTTTTGTCAGACCCCTGCACTAGATTGAGGCTGACCGTTGACATGAAGGACTGGACGATGGGCGAGCTGCTGCCGGGGCGACAGGCGATGCGCGTGCGTGACGGGCTGCTCGACTACCTCACCACCACCTTCGCCCTGGCCGACTCCGATGCCCGTGACGCCCTCACCCGGCTGCTCGAGCACCCTGAGACCGGCATGTTCAAAGGGCCCTACCTACGCACCGGGATGCCCTTCGCCCCTGCCCCGCGACGCGAGGCCCGTCCCCTCGACTGGCTTCCCGCCGGGTTCACTCCCTACGCCCACCAAGCGGAGGCCTTCCGTCGTCTCAGCAGCCTGAAACAGCGTCCCCAGCCCACCCTCGTGACCACGGGCACCGGCTCCGGCAAGACCGAGGCCTTCCTCCTGCCGATCCTGGACCACTGCCTCCGCGCCCGACGCTCCGGACAGCACGGCATCAAGGCACTCATCCTCTACCCGATGAACGCCCTCGCCAACGATCAGGCTGCCCGCCTCGCCCGCCTCATCTCCCGCCCCGATGCCGACGGCAACCAGCCCCTGGCCGACATCACCGCCGCCCTGTACACCGGCGAGGACGGCCCTCAACGAACCACCATCACCGAGGACGGCCTCATCACCGACCGCCACACCATCCGCGACGACCCGCCGGATGTCCTCCTCACCAACTACAAGATGCTCGACCAGCTGCTGCTGCGCGCCGAGGACCAGACCCTCTGGCGCGACTCCGCGGTGTCGCTGACCTACCTCGTCCTCGACGAGTTCCACACCTACGACGGCGCCCAGGGCACCGATGTCGCCATGCTGCTGCGACGCCTCGGCATGGCCCTGCGGACCCACCACCCGGACGCCGACTGGACCCGTCCCCTCGGCGACATCACCCCCGTCGGTACCTCAGCCACCCTCGGCAGCGGCGAGAAGGAACAGAACACCATCCTCAGTTTCGCCACCGAGATCTTCGGCGAGAGGTTCGACCACACCTGCCTCGTCGGGGAACGCCGCCTCACCGTCGAGGACTGGGCCCACGACGCCCCCAACCTCGCCCCCCGTCGCCTCGACGCCGAAGGCATCACCACCCTCGCCGCACAACTCCACGACGACCTCACCCCGCACGACCTCACCGCCATCGTCCTCAACGCCCTCTTCGACGCCCAACCGCCCATGCCCTGGACCCAGGCCGTCAAGACCCACCTCGACATCCTCGACTTCCTCACCCGCACCGCCCGGGCCACCCACCTCGACGAACTCGCCGACGCCCTACCCGGCGGCCCGGACACCCTCGAGGCCCGCCGGAGTGTGACCCTCGCCCTCCACGGCGCCCTCGGCCATCTCCGCGCCACCGGCGACGACGGTACCGGACAGCGCTTCGAACCCGACCGCAGCATGCCCTCCACCGAGGTGCACATGTGGGTCCGGGAGCTGAGCCGCATCGACCGCTTCGCCACCGCAGCTGCCCAGTTCCGCTGGTCCGACGACGGGGCCGTCGACTCCGACGACGCCACCTCCACCACCGCCATCACCTTCCCCGCCGTCCACTGCCGACTGTGCGGGCAGTCCGGCTGGGGCGTCCAGCTCGCCCCCACCGGGCTCTCCCTCGCCAGCGACGACACCGCCATCCGACGTGACCACCTCACGAAGGAGGGTCGATTCCGGGCGCTCCTCTACGCCCCCGGGGACAACCAGCTCGATGGCGGGGAGAACATCGGCTGGTTCGATCCGGAGGAGCGACACCTGTCCCCCCAGGTGGGTCCCCAGGACGAGAATCGGGTCCGCGACGGCCGACTGCTGCGGGTCATCACCCACTGGGGAGACGACGCCGACGACGACTCCCGCCGCGACCGCTGCCCCAGCTGCGGCCAGCCCGACGCGATCCGGTTCGTCGGCTCCGCCGTCGCCACCCTGCTGTCGGTGAGCCTGTCCACCCTCTTCGGCTCCCCGAGCCTCGACGACAGGGAGAAGAAGGCCCTCATCTTCACCGACTCCGTGCAGGACGCCGCCCACCGCGCGGGTTTCGTGCAGTCCCGGTCCCACTCGATGACGCTGCGCTCCGTCCTCGCCGACGCATGCGACCAGCCTCGCAGCCTGCCCGACCTGGTCGACCGGGCACTCGACCAGGCCCGGACCCAGCACCAACGGGTCCGCCTGCTCCCACCCAGCCTCACCGACCGGCAAGACGTCGCACCCTGGTACGCCGAGGGGCCACCTCCTCCCAAGATCCGCGACTTCGTGCGTCGTCGCCTGCTCTTCGACGCCGAACTCGAGTTCGGCCTCGTCTCCAACTTCGGTCGTACCCTGGAACGCACCGGGGCTCTGAGCGTCACGGTCACCGTCGACGACCCCACCCTGATCGCCGCCTGCCGCGCAGCCGTGACCGATGTGCTGATCCATCCCGAGGAACGCGCCCTGCGCGCCTGGGCCACTGGTTTCCTGGAGCGGATGCGCACCCAAGGGGCCATCGCCCACGAGTGGCTGGAGCGCTACATCACCCACGACGGCGCCCTCTACCACCTGTGGGGTGGGCGTCGTCGTGACCAGGGCATGCCTGCCTTCCCCAAGGGTCGCTCCAGGCCTGCGCTGCCCCGCATCGGCGGCGCCAGACTGGACAACTCCGGCCTCGACGCGGTCACCTCCCCACAGTCCTGGTACACGGTGTGGACGGCGAAGGTGCTGGGGATCACGAGGTCTGAGGCCAGGGGATTGGCGACCTCACTGTTCCGGGAACTCGCCCGCCACCAGATCGTCACCTCCGCGACCACCCAGACCAAGGCCACCGTCCATGCCCTGGACCCGGCATCCATCACGATCAGCCCGACCGAACCCGACGACCTTGCCGCGGGACGGCACGCACTGCGCTGCGACCTCTGCCAAGCGCAGTTCCCCGTCGGTGTGACCACCGGGGAACACCTCGACGGGCAGCCCTGCCTCCATGCCAGCTGCTCCGGCAGGCTGTGCCCCCACCCCATCGACGCGACGAACTACTACCGTCAGCTCTACACCTCCTCCCATGCCCGACGGATCGTCGCCAAGGAACACACCAGTCTCCTGCCCACCGAGGAACGCCTCGCCCACGAGAACGGTTTCAAGCACAGCGCAGAGGACCCGGTCGCCCCGAACGTCCTGGTCGCGACCCCCACCCTGGAGATGGGCATCGACATCGGCGACCTGTCCAGCGTCTTCCTGTCCTCCCTGCCACGCACCGTCGCGAACTACATCCAGCGGGTGGGCCGCGCCGGTCGACTCACCGGCAACGCGATGGACCTGGCCTTCGTCGAGGGGCGCGGAGAGTTCCTGCCCCGCCTGGGCGAGCCGACCTCCCTCATCAACGGCACCGTCGAACCACCCGCCACCTACCTGAGCGCCGAGGAGATCCTGCGACGCCAGTACCTGGCCCACATCGCCGACGAACTCGCCCGTGACGCGCGCGCCGCGCATCCCCGACGGGTCCACCAGGCCCTCGCCGAGCCGAGCCCACGCTCGTTCCTCGGGCAGATGATCGCCCGCGCCCACACCGACTCCTCCGCCCGGCTCGACCGCTTCCTGGCGGCCTTCACGGTGGAGGGCACCTCACTGCTGCGTGACGACGCGGCCGAGCGGCTCCGTCGGTGGGCGACCCCGACGGAGGGCAACTCGCCGCTGGCGGAGACGATCGCCCGGGCCGCGGATCGGTGGCGCGACACCCAGCAGCGCCTGCGCGAACAGGTCAAACGCATCAACGAACGCCTCCCCGACCTGGAGAGCCGCGCCAACGACTCCGACGACGGGAAACGCTCCCTCAAGGAGGCCCTGGCGGAGCTGAAGCAGATCAACATGCAGCTCGCCGACAACAACGGCTACTGGATCGCAGAGCTGGAACGCCTGGGGCTGCTGCCCAACTACTCCCTGATCGACGATTCGGTCGAACTCAACGTCACCTTCTCCTGGGTGGACCCGGACACCGGAGAGTTCCGCTCCGAACCCGCCGACTACCAGCGGGCCAGCGCCCGGGCGCTCAGCGAGTTCGCCCCCGGCTCCACCTTCTACGCCTCGGGACGCAGGATCGCCATCGACGGGGTCGCCGTCGGCCCGGCGGGCAGCGACATCCTCGACGTGTGGCTCTGTCCCAGTTGCGGCCACATCGCTGAGCACGGTGCGATCTCGGTGTGTCCCCGGTGCCGTGGGGCGGGCATCTCCGACCTCGGGCAACGATTCCGCGCCATCGAGCTCACCAAGGTCTCCGCCCACGTCCGACGCGACGACGCAGCCATCGACGACCAGTCCGACCAACGCGCCCGGGTCGGCCACACCATCGTCACCGCCGCGGACCTCGACGAGGCCAGCGTCCAGTCCCGCTGGTTCACCAGCAGCGACCTGGCGGTGACCCACCTGCGCGACCTCAGCATCCAGTGGCTGAACCTGGGCCCCCGTCGTCACACCTCCGAGCAGGTCGAGGTGGCCGGGTGGTCGGTGCGGGCCCCGCTGTTCCGGATCTGTGAGGCCTGCGGTCAGCTCGACCGGGCCGGGAACTCCAACTCCGCCGACGAGCACCGCCCGTGGTGCCCCCACCGGCACAGCCCCGAGGAGCACAGCGTGAAGGTGCTGCTGCGTCGTCGGCTCGTCACGGAGGGAATCCTCATCTCCCTGCCCCAGGCGGTGGCCCTGGACCCGGACCACTTCGCCGCCCCGAGCCTGATGGCCTCGCTGCTGCTGGGACTGCGCAAGGCGTTCGGCGGAGCCCCGGACCATCTCTCAGTCGCCACCGTCCACGACCCCAGCTCCGAGAACCGGACGGCGCTGCTGCTCCACGACAACGTTCCCGGCGGCACCGGCTATCTCGCGGAGCTGGCGAACCATCAGCAACTGCACACGGTGCTGTCGCGGGCGCTCCAGGCGCTGGAGGAATGCCCCTGCGCCGAGGAGGGACGCCTGGCCTGTCATCGCTGTCTGCTTCCCCACTCCCCGCCCCAGGACCTGGCCTTGATCTCCCGTCGGACGGCCGTGCGCCACCTGCGCACCATGCTGGGCATCGACACCGACACCACCGTCGAGCAGACGCCTGCCTGGATGGTCACGACGGAGGCACCCACCGGCGACGACTCCGGGGAGTCGCACCTGGAGTTGCAGTTCCGTCGCCAGTTCCAGGACCTCGTGGTGGATCTGGGCGGGACCATCACGCAACGGCCAGGAAGGTTCGGCAACACCATCCTCGCGCACTTCGCGACGCGTGGGTACCGGCTCGAGCCGCAGGTCCAGCTGGATGGGGTCCGCCCCGATTTCGTGCTCAGCAGCGAGGGCATCCCGGAGGTCGCGATCTTCACCGACGGCTGGCAGTACCACGCCTCCCCAGCCCACAACAGGATCGCCGACGACGCGGAGAAACGGGAACGCCTCAGGCAGCAGGGCTACTTGGTGCTCGCGGTGACCGCCGCCGACCTCGCGGGCACCCCCCGGGTCCCGGTGTGGTTCGACGAGACCATGGCGGCCAAGCTCGGCCGGTTCCAGTCGTTGCAGCACACCGAGGCCGCGCGACAGGCACTCACCCGGGGGCCGCTGGAGTTCCTGCGGATGTGGCTGTTCCAGCCGGACGTGGACAACCTGCGTCGTTTCGGCCGTGTCGTCCCGGCGACGCTGCAACTGCTCAGCCCCCTCCCCGAACAACCACTGCATGTCTCCACCACGGCCCCGACCCCGGAGAAGGCCACGATGACGGCCACCCTCGACGACCGCACCGACCTCACCACCGACCAGGCCAAGCAGGCCTGGGCCGACTGGCTGTGGCTGCAGAACGCCACGATCATGCTGGACCCCACCGTCGCCCGGTTCGATGCCGCCTCCGAGACCAATCTCGAGGTCGCAGCCCCGGAGGCGTCGTCGAACAGGCCCCTCAGCACCGGATGGCAGGAGGTCGTCGATGAGCTGGAGCCCGACCCGGAGGCTCTGGCGGTGATCCAGCGGCTCGACGAGCTGGAGGTCGAACCCCCGTCGATCGACGACATCGGCCAGGAGATCGGCGACAACTGGACCCCGATGGACCTGGTCTGGCCTGCCCAGAGGCTGGCGGTGACACTGTCCGGGGGCATCCCCGAGCTGACGGGGTGGAGCCTCCTGGGGCCGGACCCCGACCAGATCGCGGCGACGTGGAGGAGCAGCCATGCCTAACATCGTGATGACCAAACGGGTGGAGAAGCTGGACCCGACGGTGCGGAGCAAGGCCTGGACCTTCCTCGGCAAACTCGCCGAGAACGACGCATCCCCCGGGTTGCACGTCGAGCCGATCAGGAACAGCGTCGACCCCAGGGTGCGTACTGCGCGGGTGGATCAGCAGTACCGGGCGGTGCTGTTCCGGCTCGACGGTCAGGACACCACCTACGTCCTCCACGGCATCTACAACCACGACGACGCGTACGCGGTGGCGACCCGGGTGCGGTTGACGGTCAACCCGATCAACGCGATGCCCGAGATCGAGGAGGTCCCCGAGGTCCCGGAGCCGCGACGGTGGGAGGCACCCCCTGCGCCGACCCGTCGCCCATTGATCGACCTGGCGGCCACCGACCTCACGCGGGGCTCGGCATCCCACCGTCGGTGGCTGAGCAGGCGGTCTCCATCACCGACGAGGATGCGATGACCGAGTTCCTCGACGGCCTCTCGGACTGGCAGGCCGAGGCGCTGCTCGCGCTCAGCACGGGAAGCAGGATCAGTGAGGTCGCCGACGAGCTCGGGCTGCGGGTGCGCGAGCACACCGTCGCGGCGGCGACGGAGGCGTTCAACGCTCCCGCGGAGCCCAGCGACGAGGAGATCCTGGACAGCATCACTCAGCCTGCGGCGCGCATGACTTTCTACCCGATCGGTGGGACGGAGGAACTTCGCCGGATCATCGCGGGAGGAGACTTCGAGGCGTGGCGGGTGTTCCTGCACCCGATGCAGGAACGCTGGGTGAACCGTGACTACAACGGGGCGTTCCGGCTCCGGGGCGGGGCAGGCACCGGGAAAACGGTCGTGGTGCTGCACCGTACACGGCGGCTCGCCCTGACTGATCCGGATGCCCCGATCCTGCTGACCACGTTCACGAAGAACCTGGCCCATGACCTCGACCGGGACCTGCACCGTCTGGACCCTGACTTGGGCAGGAGCCACCGCCTCGGGGAGCCGGGAGTGATGGTACGTGGGCTGGATGCGCTGATCAGCCAGGTGCTGCGTGACGCCGGGGAGGACGTCGCCAAGGCGACACAGGTCGTCCTGGGTTCCGGAAGGGTGGATGTGCACGAGCGGACCAGCTCAAAGGTCTGGGATGAGGTGCTGCTCACCGCCGGGGAGGGTCTCCCGGAGTCGCTGCGGAATCGTCGTTTCCTCGAGGCGGAGTACACCCTGGTCGTCCTGCCAGCCCGGATCACGACGGAGGAGCAGTATCTCCGCATTCCCCGGCCGGGGCGGGGGGTGAGGCTCAGCCGGCGGGAGCGGAAGGCGGTATGGGCGGTCATTGCCGCGTATCGTCAGGCGGCGAGGATGAAGGGCACCGTCGACTTCACCGAGGCAGCGGCGATCGCAGCGGTTCACCTGGAGGCGGGTGCTCCGCCCGTGCGTCACGTCCTCGTCGATGAGGGGCAGGACTTCTCCCCGTGCCAGTGGCAGTTCGTGAGGGCGTTGGTCCCTGCGGGGGCCGATGACGTCTTCATCGCTGAGGACGGGCATCAACGGATCTATGGGCAGCGTCTGGTGCTGTCCCGCTACGGCATCGCGACCACGGGACGTTCGCAACGACTGACGTTGAACTACCGCACTACGAAGCAGAATCTCGGCTGGGCGGTCAGCGTGTTGGGCGGCCACGAGTTCGTCGACTCGGAGGGTGAGATCGACACCACCGACGGCTACCGGTCGGCTCGGGGCGGCCCCGCGCCGAAGGTGCTGCACGTCGCCAGCGCAGCTGAGGAACTGGGCACCACCGAAGCGCAGCTGCGGGAGTGGATGGCTCAGAGACGGCCCCCGGAGACCCTGGCCGTCCTGGTCCGTGATCGAGCCATGCGCCAGCGCATCGTCGAGGGTCTGACATCCCGCGGCGTGGAGGCCCAGGCCATCGAGTCCCACGGGGTGCTGCCCGGGAAGGTCGCGGTGCTGACCATGCATCGGGCGAAGGGGACGGAGTTCGCCTGCGTGCTGCTGTTCGGGATCTCGGACCGCTCCATCCCGATGGGCCTGGAGGAGTACCACTACGACGAGGAGGAGCACGAGGCCGCGCTGCAACGCGAACGCTCCCTGATCTACGTGGCAGCCTCCCGAGCCCGCGACGAACTGGTCATCACCTACCACGGCTCACCAAGTCCGCTGCTGCCCGCACCCTAAACAAACGAGCCGGTCACATACTGGCCTACCCCAACCATCCCCACCGAAGCACTCAACAACCACCTCGAATGCCTCCACGCCGCAACCCAATTCCCCAACGTGCCCTCATGAATCCCTAAGATCACAAGCGACCTACGCGATCGGCTTACCCAACTCAACCACCATCCTCACCGCATCATCCTTGAACTCTGTGGTGGGATTGTCAGGAAGACGGTGTTTTGGCCTGGCACGCCGGTGCTGCTGGTGGGGAAGGTCACATGATGACCGAGAAGATCACGAGCATGAGTTCGATGCCCAAGGACGCGATGAAGACGATCTCGCGGAGCAAGTCAGAACAGGCCGCGGTCCGGGAGTTGGTCAAGGCGGCCCGGGCCCGCGGTGAGGACCTGACCGGCCCGGACGGGTTGCTGAAGTCGATCACCGCTACGGCGCTGGAGGAGGAGATGACCGAGCACCTCGGTCATGAGAAGCATCAGGTGCCCGCGGCCGAGAACGGCAACGTCCGCAACGGTACCCGGGCCAAGACGGTGCTGACCGATGCTGCCGGAGAGGTGACGATCTCGGTGCCCAGGGACCGGTCCGGCACCTTCGAGCCGGTGATCGTCAAGAAGCGACAGCGGCGGCTGACGGACGCGGTCGCGATCAGCCCGTTCGCCAAGAGCTTGACCACCGGGGAGATTTCCGCGCACTTCCACGAGGTGTACGGCGCCTCCATCTCCAAGGACACGATCTCGAGGATCACCGACAAGGTCCTGGAGGAGATGACCACCTGGCCCTCCCGGCCGTTGCAACCCATCTACGCGGTGATCTTCATCGACGCGATCTACGTCAAGGTCCGCGACGGCCAGGTAGGCAACCAACCGTTCTACGCCGCGATCGGGGTCGACCTGAACGGACGCCGAGACATCCTGGGTCCGTGGGCCGGGCAGGGCGGCAGCGAGTCCGCGAAGTTCTGGATGAACGTGCTGACCGACCTGAAGAACCGAGGCGTCCGAGATGTCTTCATTTATCGTCTGCGACGGCCTCACAGGCTTGCCCGACTCAATGCACGCCGTGTTCCCGCAGGCGATCGTGCAGGCCTGCCTCATCCACCTGATCCGCACCACCCTGCGCTACGCGTCCCGCAAGTACTGGAACCAGCTCGCTGGGGACCTGCGCCGCATCTACACCGCCCCCACCGTAGAGGCGGCATGGGCCGCGTTCGAGGAGCTGGAGGACAAGTGGAGCAAGCCCTACCCCGCGATCCCCAAGATGTGGCGTACCGCGTGAGAGGAGTTCACCCCGTTCTTAGCCCACGACATGGAGATCCACCGTGTTCTTCTCCACAAACACCATCAAAAGCTTGCACACCCAGTACCCGGGGTCACTTCCCGACCCAGCAGGCCGCCCTGAAGTGCCGGTACCCGGTCACCCAGGCACTGGACCCCAAAGGCACCGGGCAGGCACGATAGACCATGAGGTAGAAACCCGCACTCAACGCTTTCGCTATCACCTCCACCGACCACATACCGGCCGCAGAGAACCTCTGAAAATGAACGCCAAAACACCATTCATCAGACAGACCCTCAGGGTGGGGGTGTTGCACGGGAGGCTGTACCGCATGGCGGCTGAGCGCACGAGCACCGCAAACTTATCGACACCGCCGAGGCACAGAGCAAGAAGCTTCACGACCAAACCGGAGAGCCGCACCGTCCTCTCACCTCGCCGCGGCCCCCCCTGTCGGCGGAGCCTCTAAGCTGGCCCCGTGAGCATCAACATCCCCGTTCTGAAGACGGCCAAGAGCATTAACAAAGACGCCGACGTCGTGGTGGTCGGCCTGACCAACGTGGGAGACACGCCGACCCTCGTCGGTGTGCCCGCCGACCTGGAGAAGCTGTTCGCCAAGCGTTGCCCTGCCCCGCTGCTGGAAACAGCCCTCAGCCTGGGAGCAAGCAGCTCATTAGGGAGCTTGGCGTGCCTGCCGCCGCTACCCCAGCGGATCGTGGTGGTGGGGCTCGGCGATGCAGACGCCACCCCGTCGGCCCTGCGCTACGCGGCCGGCGCCGCACTGCGCAAGATCAGCGACCTCAAAGACACGCGCGCCCTGCACGTCGCGGTGTCTCTGGAAGTGAACGATCCCGAACTGGCGCAAGCCGCCACCGAAGGCGCGGTCCTGGGCGCCTACCGCATCCCGAAGATCACCCGCGAAAGCGCGGAGCCCACCGTCGCCACCATCACGGTGGTCACCGGTCGCGCCCAGGTGAAAGCGGCCGTGGAAACCGGCGGGGTGGTCGCCGCCGCCGTAACGCAGGCCCGCGACTGGGTGAACACTCCCCCGAATCTGCTGTACCCCGAGACCTTCGCCGAGTCCGCGAAACATGCCGTGGGCGACCTGAAGGTGGGGGTTGAGATCCTCGACGAGAAGGCCTTGGCCAAGGGCGGCTACGGTGGGCTGCTGGCCGTCGGTGGCGGGTCGGCGCGTCCGCCGCGGCTGGTCCGGTTCAGCTGGGCCCCACGCGGCGCCCGTTTCCATCTTGTGCTGGTCGGCAAGGGCATCACGTTCGACTCGGGTGGCTTGGACGTCAAGCCAGCCGGGCAGATGGCCACCATGACCTGCGATATGGCAGGCGCCGCGGCCGTGCTGGCCGCCACCCAGGCCATCGCACAATTGAAGCTGCCCATCAAGCTCACCGCCTACGCCGCCATGGCCGAGAACCTGCCCTCCGGCACCTCCTACCGCTCCTCAGACGTGCTCACGATGTTCGATGGCACCACAGTGGAAAACGCCAACACCGACGCCGAGGGTCGCCTCGTTATGGCCGACGCCCTAGGCCGAGCTGGGCTTGATGGCCCCGACTTGCTCGTGGATGTCGCCACCCTCACCGGGGCTTGCATGATCGCACTCGGCAAACGCACCGCGGGGCTCATGGCGGGCGACGACACCACCGCCGACCGGCTCCTGGATGCCGCCGACGCGGCAGGCGAGGCCTTTTGGCAGCTGCCCATCACCGACGATGCACGCGACGCCTTGAAGTCCGATGTCGCTGACCTGCGCTCCAGCGGCAAACATCGCTATGGCGGGGCCCTGACCGCCGCCGCTTTCCTGCAACGTTTCGTCGCCGACGGCACCTCGTGGGCCCACCTGGACATCGCAGGCCCGGCGTGGAACGACGAATCTGCCTACGGCTACACCCCGGCTGGCGGCACCGGGGTCGCAGTACGCACCCTGGTGGCGCTGGCCACACACCTGGCTAGCTAGGGCGACGCTTGTTCCGGGTGCCGTATTCGCGCAGCCGCTGCGGGTACGGCACCACGCCCGCGTCGTAGACGGGGATCTCGTGGCGGGATGCGAAATCGTAGCCGAAAGCCACCGATGGGATCGCGCGACGGGTGGATTCTCCGTCGGCAGCTATCAACAGGATCGACGGCTTGTTGAAGCTGGTGGGTTGCTCCACCCAGGCCTCGACGCCGCGGCGGCTGGCCACGAAGCCCTCCAGATGCTGCAGCAGGACATCCGCCACGGCCTTCTGTTCCTTCGCAACCTGTGCGGCAGCCTTGCGCTTCGAGAACCAACCCACGAGCACATTATGCAGCGCCTCGGGAATCAGTGGGAGACTGTCAGCCATGAGCACAGTGCATGATCTGGCCATCTTGGGCGGTGGTTCCGCCGGATACGCGACCGCGCTCCGAGCGGCCCAGCTGGGGCTGAGCGTGGTGCTGGTGGAGGATCGGGAGCTCGGGGGCACCTGCTTGCATCGCGGCTGCATCCCGACGAAAGCCTGGCTGCAGGCCGCGAAGACCCGCACCGTGGTCGCGAAGGCCCCTTCGATGGGGATCGGCGCCTCGCTCGGCGAGGTGGACGCCTCGGCCGTGCGGGGTTTCGCTGACTCTCTCGTGGCGGGGCTGCACCGCGGGCTGACGGGTTTGGTGCGGTCTCGGGGAATCACGGTGGTCCCGGGTCGGGGCCGGCTGTTGGCCGGCGAAGGGCACCCGACGCTTGAGGTGGGGGATGAGCGTCTTGAGGCCCGCCAGGTGGTGTTGGCCACCGGAGCGTCCCCCGTCACGCTGGACCTACCCGTCGATGGGGAACGCGTCCTGACCAGCGATCATGCCCTGCGCCTGGACCGCCTGCCGGAGCGCGCCATCGTGCTGGGCGGCGGCGTCATCGGCGTCGAGTTCGCCTCGCTGTGGTGTGACTTGGGGGTCGAGGTCACGCTGGTGGAGATGGCCCCACGTCTGCTGCCCGCCGAAGACCCAGACCTGGTGGCCATCCTGGAGCGGCGGCTGCGGGCCCGCGGCGTTGACCTGCGGCTTGGCACCCCCGCCCAATCCCTCGAACGCGACGGCGACCGGGTGCGCCTTACCCTGCCCGGTGAGGCCGTGACCGCCGACCTTGCCCTCGTGGCTGTCGGGCGCCGTCCCAACACCGGCGACCTGGGCCTGGAGGCGGCTGGTGTGGCGGTCAGCGAGTCGGGGCATGTCGTCGTTGACCGGAGCCTGGCCACGACGGCGCGTGGGGTATTCGCTGCCGGGGATCTGGTGGCAGGCCCTCAGCTGGCCCATCGCGGGTTCGCGCAGGGCATCTTCCTGGCGGAACTGGTCGCCCACTTGGCGGGGCGGCAGGCCCGGCGGCCTCGACCGCCCGAGGATCAGGCGATGCCGCGAGTCACCTATGCCAGTCCACAGCTTGCCTCTGTCGGGTTGACCCGCGAACAAGCCGGCGACTGCGAGGTAGCGGACTTTGATCTGCGCGGCAATGCCCGGGCGCTGATGCTCAGCCCGGGGACCCGCGACGTCGGCTTGGTGCGGTTGGTGCGCCGCCCTGGCGGCCCGGTGGTCGGTGTCCACGCGGTGGGCGATGATGTTGGGGAACTCATCGCGGAGGGCACGCTGCTGGTCGGCTGGGAGGCCACCCCCGAGGATCTCAAGGACCTGATTCACCCGCACCCCACACTCAGCGAAGCCCTCGCTGAGGCAAGCCTGGCTCTCACCGGCGCCCCACTGCACAGCCACGCCTAAAAGGTTGCGCCGGCAGGTGAATTGCGGCGGTCGTCCTGGCGGTCCGCCAGCGTCGTTGTTCTCCTCGAACGCGCGTTCCAGCGCAATCTTCGTCGTCCGTCTAGTCGGAATCCCACCATAACGGTCCGCATCACGTCGCCTCCACCGGTGAAAACCGCTAAGTCGCCACGGAGCAGACTTGTCGGCCGCATCCCCGGGCTCGCCGCGGGAACGATAAAACAGGGATAGGCTTATGGCGGATAGCGACGCGCCAGACGCAAAGGAGCTCAAGTTCATATGTCAACCGAAGTCACACTCCCGGTACTGGGTGAGTCGGTCACCGAGGGAACCGTGTCCCGCTGGCTGAAAGCTGTGGGCGAGACCG
>JAUNKK010000057.1 GCA_030532825.1 Propionibacteriaceae bacterium | reverse complement strand
TGGCGGACCTGCCCTCCCAGACCTGGACGCTGGAACAGGTCATCACCCCCGAGCCAACCACCCCGATACAGTTCCCGACCCCGGAACCCGCCCCGTCGGAACTGCTCGGCACCTATGGGCTAGGCCTGGATGACGCGATGGAGCAGTCCACGGAAGCCGAGGAAGCTGAGGAGGTGCCGGGTGACGCGGATGCGGATGATGCAGCAACCTCAACCGAATCCGTGGCCGAGTCGGCGGGAGAAGTCTTTGCGGCAGAGACCGGGAAGGTCGAGGAGACTTCGGAGACGGGGGAGTCCGAGGCGACTGAGGTCCCGGGTGACGTGGAGGGTGTGCCGACCCTGGCGGAGTCCGCTCCCGAGCCAGAGCTCCTGGAGGAAGCAGAGGCCGCGGATGTCGCAGAGGAGCCCGATGCCGTCGAGGCGCCGCGCGGCGCGGATGTGGATGATGCGCCGACCGTGGCGGAGGCGACCGCTGAGCCCGAGGTCCGTGAGGTGGCGGCCGGAGATCCTGAGGAGGCTCTGGAACCGGAGGTGGTCGAGGCCGCCGATGGCGCGGATGCGGATGATGCGCCAACGCCGACCGAGGACAGCACGCCGCAAGCGCCGTCGGAGCCCGTAGCCGCCGAAGTGATACCCGAGACAGCGGCCGACGAAACCCGCGGCGAGGAGGACCAGGAGCCCGAGCCCGCCGAGGCGCTGGTGGGTGATGAACCCCCGGAGGAGGAAGCAGACACCGACTCCGTGGCCGGGCAGCCGGACGATGCTGATGACGCGGACAGCGCTGCGGCATCCCCGCCTGAGGACGAGCCAGAGGTCACCGTCGAGAAAGTCGAGGAGGCCGTCGCCACGCTGGCCGCCGCCCTAGACGAAGCGGAGGGGGCCAGCGCTAAAGGGCTGCCCTCGTTTAACGACCTGCAAACACCCACGACGGAGAACACCGTGGCAGCCCCGGAGGCTGACCCAGCCGGGGAGAGCCAGACGCAGGAGCCGGAGAGCATTCCCCAGGGCATCTCGGCCGCGGAATACGGGGTCGTGGTCGCGGAAGCGGCGGCATCGGTTGCGGGTGAGGCTGAGTCGTCAGGCGAACCAGCGAGTGAGCCCGAGACCCCGCAGGAAGCCAACGATTCGGGGACGGCCGAGGTCGCGAAGGCTCCCGAGGAGCCGGAGCCGCCAGCCGAGCCCGCGGCTGAATCCGAGGTCTCGGCCGAGTGCGGCGGGACTTCGGAGCCCACCGAGTCGATCAAAGCCGATGCCGTGGAGCAGTTGGAGACGGTGGACGCTGAGGGTGCAGTTGAGTCCCCAGCCGAGGTCGTGGCTGAGCCCTCGGCTGAAGTTGAGGCCCCGGATCAGCCCGACGAGGCGGTAGCCGCAGATGGGACAAGTGGTTCTGAACCCCCGGCCCAATCGGGAGACGAGCCGGTCTCCCCGGCCGAGGCCGAGCCAGAGCAGCAGCCAGAGGAAGTCGCTGCTGCGGATGACGGGTCGCCTGAGCCTGCTGAGGTGGTCGAGACGGATGCCGACGACGTGGCGCAGCCCGACGCAGCCTCGGCTGGTGAGCCGGAGGGTGAGGCTGAGCCCGCGGACGAGCCTGGGGGTTCGGTGGAGGCTGAAACGGTCGACGCTGAAGCTGCGGATCAGCCGGGCGCGGCCGCTACTGAGGATGGCGAGGACGCCGCGGAATCGCCCTCCGCGCCGGTCGATGTCAAGAACCATCAGGCCGAGGAGGTCGTGGCGGCTCAGCCGGAGGGGGAGACGGAGCCCCCAGCCGAGCCCGCGGATCAGTCGGGCGAGGGCCCGGTGAAGACCGAGGAAGACGTTGAGGCGTCGGCCGATCCGGATGGCGAGTCGGACACCCCGACGGAAACCGTCGCGGTCGAGCCGCCGGACGACGAGGCGCTGCAGGGAGAGATCGTGCTGCCCCCGGACGCCAAGGAGCGTGCCGCGGAGGATGGCGGGTTTGAGGTGATTGCGGGCGTCGTCGTCGAGGTCCCCCACGCCGATGCGGAGGAGCCTACCGAGCCCGCCGAGAACTCCGTCGGCGAGCCACCCGCCGATTCGGATGACCCGGAGCCAGCCGGGGAGGCCGAGGAATCGGGCGAGGACGAGCCTACGTCGGGGCGAGAGGTTGCAGACCAGAGGACGCCAGATCCCGGCGAATCGCAGCCGGGGGAACCGGCCGACGAGGTTTCGGCTGAAGGTGATGAGGCCGCCGAAGATGAGGGCGGCGAGGCCGAGGAAACGCGCGACGATGAGCCTACGTCGGAGCGGGAGGTTGCGGACCAGGAGACGCCGGACCTCGGCGAATCGCAGCCTGAGGAACCGGTCGACGCCGCTTCGGATGAAGGCGACGAAGCCGCGAAAGACGAAGGCGGCCAAGCCGGGGAGGGCGACGAAGCCGCTGCAGTGACGGCCGACAGCGCGCCGGAGGCCGCGCCCGATCCAGATATAGCGCCCGAGAAATCGGAGGCGGATACCCCGCAGCCTGTACCTGACGAGACCGCCACCCCCGATCAACCCCAGCAGGCTGCGGAAGCTGCAACGACAACCCCGGCCGCCCCCCAGGGGCAAGGCCAAGCGGAACCGGCGCCGGCCATGCCGCCGACCACGCCGTCGCCCAACGGGCATCAGCCGCCGCCGTTCCCATCCGGGACGTTGCCTTCGGTGCCCCCGCCGCAGCAGGCCAAGCCGTCGCGTCCCCCGCTGTCGGCCTATCCGAAGTCGCCCTATGTCTCACTTGGGCAGCAGATGCCGTCCCCGTACACATCAGTGGGGCAGCCGTCGCCTTACCCATCGGCGCGGCATCCCTCGCCACACACATCAGCTCGGGAGCCGTCTCCGCACCCCCCGGCTCAACAACCTTCGCCGTACCCGTCGTCCGGGCAGCCATCACCATACGTTTCGGTGCCCCAGCCCTCGCCGTACGTATCGGTGGAGCGGCCATCACCTAATCTGCCACCGCCAACGGGCCAGCCCCTGATCTCTTCCGGGCCACCCGGGCAGATGGCAGCATCTCCTCAGCCACAGGGGGTGCCGAAGCAGCGACTTGGGCTGTGGGCGGCGCTGATCGTGCTGCTCGTGGTGGTGGCCGTCGTGGTGATCTTCCTGCTGTTGTGAACGCCAGCCGGAAGCCGCCGAGTTACACCCATGTAGTTTTCCTCCCTGTGGAAAACTACGGTGGATAACTACCAAAGGTCGACGTCGTGGAAGTCGCCTGTCGCCAAACGGCGGCGGGATGTGACCTCCTCGGCTCGCATGGCGCAGAAGGCCACGATGCTGCTGATTGCCGCCGCGAAACCGGTGACGCAATACATGTCATGCAAGCACACCGCGATCAGGGGCAAGACGAGGACCACGGCCATGCCACCGATGAGCCAGAGCGACGGGGGGAGATGATCGCCCCGGCTGCCGCGCGCCAACAAAAGAGCGATCAGAGCTAGGACATTAAGGCTAGCCACGGACACCAGCCATTGCTGCTCAATAGTGCTCCAGACGATGACGCCGAGTACGACCGACACGGCGGCGTGATGCCACCATGGCCGGGGTGTCATCCGCCGGGCGCGTCCCATCAGGGGCCTGCGGGAATGAGGTGACCTAGAGACATGCCGTCACCCTAGGGAGGAACCTTCAAGGCGGGAAACCGACATCGCCGTTCGGGCGCTGCCAAATGCCCCCTGACTAGGAGCGTATGAGACCCATGTCGGCCAACCGGATGACAAAAAGCGCAAACCCCGCTCTATCCCCAAGACGGGGCAGCAAGCCTATGTGACCAGGGGATCACAGGCCCGAGCGCTCAATGGCATACCGGCTGCGACGAGGCGGCAGATTACATCGGTGTAGTTTTACCCAGCTGTGGAAAACCCTGTGGTAAACCTGGGGAAGAGTCGAAGCTCGACGTTGAAAACGTCGGGTGGGAGGTTGAGAAACCAGTCAGGTGCGGTTGCGGTGCCAGCGCACCCCAGGCAGGTGCAAGTTCCAGCGCAGCGCCGCGACGCGGATAGCGGTGATCAGCATCGCCGTGCCAACCAGCGCGACGGGATGCGCTAGGCGCAACATCCATAGTGTGACGGTCAGCAAGGCACCCGCCAGCGCCGGAATGACATACAGCTGGGAGCGACGGCGAAAGATGATGGGCACCTCGCTGGCCAGCACATCGCGCACGATGCCGCCACCCACACCCGTGATTACGCCAACAAACGCGGCGGCCAGCGGCTGCAACCCGTAAGCCAGGCCCTTCAGGGTGCCCTCGACGACGAACATGCCCAGGCCGATGGCGTCGAAGACCAGCAGTGGGCGGCGAAGCCGTTCGTGGACCTTCACGGTGAACAGCACCACCGCCGACGAGGCCGCCGCCACGCAGATCATCCACAGATCCACCATGGCGGCGACGGGGGTGGCGCCGATCAGGAGGTCGCGGATCATGCCGCCGCCCGTGGCGGTGACGACGGCTAGAGCCGCGATCCCGACGGCGTCCATCTCTTTTCTCAGCGCGGCCAGGGCGCCCGAGATGGCGAACGTGATGATGCCAACCACGGCCAGCATCAGGTGAGACGTGTCTAACAAGTCCACGCGCCAGAGTCTAGAGGCCCTATCGTCAAGAAGGCTGGTGTGACAGGCGCCTGCCCAGCCGAGTCGCCGCCAGCACCACCAGGAACACCGCCCCGTTGGTGAAGGCCATCATCGGGGTGGTGGCAAGGTCACCCAGATAGGCCACCCACAGCCCCAGCATCGCGGTGGCTGCGGCAAGCCCCAAGGTCGCCGCGATGAGCCAGCCCATGCGGTTCACCAGCAGACGTGCTGTCGCCGGGGGCACGATCATCAAGGCAACGACCAGGATCGCGCCGGCCGTGTTGAAGGCCACCACGACCGTCAGCGACACCAGCACCATGAGGATCAGGTTCACGCTCCGTTCCGGCAGCCCCATGGTCCGCGCCAGGTTCGGATCGAAAGCTGAGACGATCAGCACCCGGTAGGCGACGGCGATGAACACGATGTCCAAGGCCAGCACGCCGAGCAACCACCACATCATCTGCGGTCCGAGATCGAGCGTGCCGATCACGAGGCGCTCGCTGGGCAGGGCCAGCAGGTTGAGTTCGCCCGACAGGACACTCGCCTCGGACAGGTGCACCCCCGTGAGCTGGGTGGACAGCAGCGCGATACCGATCGCGAACAGGACCGGGAAGATGATGCCCTGGCTGGCGTCGGCGGTCACGAGACCGCTATGGCGGGCTCGCTCGGCGCCGATGACGATCACCAGCCCCATGAGGGTGGCCAGCACGACCATCAGCGGGGAATGGGCGGTCCCCGAGAGCAGCGCCCCGATGACGATCCCCGGGAAGACGGCGTGGCTCATGGCCTCGACCAGCATCGACTGGTGCCGCACCACCAGAAACACACCCGGTAGCGAACAAGCCAGGGCCGTCACAACCGCCAGCAGCGACAAAGCGACGAGCAGCGTCACGTCGCCACCCCCTGCCCGGCCAGCCGACGCCGTCCCAGGAGCTGCGCCAGCAGCGAACGCCCCGGGGCGACCAGCAGCGACACCACGAACACGGCGAACAACACCATGATGATGACCGGTCCCGTCGGCACCCGTCCCAGCTGAACCGAAAGCACCGACCCGACGATCCCGCCCACCCCGCCGATCGCGGTGCTGATGAGAGCCATCGACGGCAGGCGTCGCGCCCATTGGCGGGCGGCGACGGCGGGCAGCATCACGAAACCGATCATGAGGATCAGCCCCACGGCCTTGATCCCGATGACGATACCCGTGGTGATCGTCACCAGCATGACCGGCTGCAGCACGCCCGGGCTGAACCCCAGCATCGTCGCCTGAACTGGATCGAAGGCGAACAGCATGAACTCCTTGAACAGTGCCACAACGATCACGACGATGATGGCCGCGATGACCGCGATCGTCACCAGGTCTTCGTTGTTCAACGTGGAGGCATTCCCGAACATATACTTCTCGATCCCGCCCCGGTCTGGAAGCGGGGAATGAACGATCCAGCGCATCAACACCATGCCGCCACCGAAGAACAGAGCCAGCGTCACCGCCATCGCCGCGTCGGTGCCTAGCCGCGACCAGCGCGTGATGAGGTTCGTCACCAGCACCGCAACGGTGGTCGTGACGGCGGCCGAGATGGTCAGGGCAAGCATGGAGCGCCCGTTAATCCCCAGCAGCATGGTGCAGATGATGAATCCCAGCGCCACGCCGCCGATGGCGGAGTGGCCGATGACATCGGAGATCATCGTCTGCTTGCGCAGGTACAGCAAACAGCCCAGCAACCCTGCGACAGCCCCCACGATCCCGGTCCCCAGGATCATGGTGCGGAACGTGTAGTTGGTCAGCAGGTCGAGGAAACCACCCTCAAGCAGCATCATGTCTCGGCCTCAGTGCGCAGCCCATCGAAGCCATAGCACTCCAGGACGACCTCCTGGGTGAAGGTCTCGGCGACCGGCCCGGCCGCGACGACCCGTCCGTCGCGCAGCAGCACCACATCGTCAGCGAGGGAGGGGACGCTGTTGAGGTCGTGATGCACCAGCACCACGGTCTTGCCCTGGCTCCGAAGCTTTTTCAGAATCCCCACGATCGCGTCTTGCGATGCGACATCAACGCCTGCCAGGGGCTCGTCCAGCAGGAACAGGTCCGGGTCCTGCGCCAGGATGCGTGCCATGAAGGTCCGCTGCTTCTGGCCACCCGAGAGTTGGCTGATCTGGCGCGGCGCGAGGTCGGGGATACCGACGGCCTCCAATGCCGCCATGACGGCCTGGCGGTCGGTCGCCGTGGGTCGGCGGAACCAGCCCCGTCGCCCATAGCGGCCCATCATCACGACGTCGCGGACGGTGGTCGGGAAGTCCCAGTCCACCTCCGCGGCTTGAGACATGTAGCCGACCTGCTGCCGGACCTCAGCCAGCCGGCTTCCGAAGAAGGTCACTTCGCCGCGGAGGGCCCGCAGCAGCCCCACCGAGGCCTTCAGCAGCGTCGACTTGCCGGCGCCGTTGGGGCCCAGCAGGGCAACGATGTGCCCTGCTGGGACGTCCAGGTCGGCGTCGGTCAGTGCGACGTGCTGCTGGTAGGCGACCGTGAGGCCACGCGCCTGCATGACCGTCACTGCTGAGTCATCGCCTTCACGATGGCGTCGATGTTGTACTCGAATGCGCCAAGATAGGTGTCGGTGGGGGCGGAATCACCGAGGGAGTCAGCGTAGAGCGGAGTGTCAGCGATCTCGACCTCCCAGCCCTTGGCCTTGACCGCTTCCTTGACCTTCTCAATCGCGGCGGGGTTGGCCAGGTTGTCCTGGAAGATGATCGGCACCTGCTTGGTGGCGACGAGGTCGGCAAGTTCGTCGATCTGGGTGGCGGAGATTTGGGCTTCGGAGGAGACGAAGTCGGTGGCGTGGATCTCGATGTCGAAGGTCGTACCCAGGTAGTTGAAAGCATCGTGGCCGGTGATCAGGACGCGCTTCTCCTTCGGGATAGCGGAGAACTTCGTCTCGGCGGCCTGTTTCATGTCCTTGATCTGCTGGTTGTACTTCTCAGCGTTGGCTTTGTAGGTGTCGGCGTTCGCGGAATCCACCTCGGCGAACTTCTCGGCGGTGGCGGTCACGACATAGGTCCAGTTGTCGGGGGAGTTCCACACGTGCGGGTCGTGACCCTCAATCTTGCCGTCCTCCTCCCAGGGCAGCAGGTTGGTCTCTGGGATGGCTTCGGCGGCCGCGACCTGCTTGGCGCCCAGCTTGTCCAGCTGTTCCATCATGCGGTGCTCCATGTCGTGCGAGGTCCACACGACGACATCGGCGGTTTCCAGCTTTTCGGCATCTGCGGTGGTGAGCGCCTGGGTGTGGGGGTCGCCGCCCGGCCCAACCAGGACGGTGACCTCGGCGTCGGGGGCGATGTTCTTCACGGCATCGCCCAGGTAGCCGGTGGTGGTGACGACCTGGAGCTTGCCATCTTTGGCGGGTTCGGAGGAACTCGTCGTATTGTTCGTGGTGGAGCAGGCCGTGGCTAGCAGGAGGGTCGCCGTGGCGGCCGCCGCGGCGCGAAGAAGAGGTTTCATGCCGTTCCTTTCAACGACTGGTTATCTAACGGGGCGCATTATCGGTTGCGCTCAGGTTAGGGTAACCTCCCGCTTTTGGTTAGGCGAAAGAGGGTCGGACTAAGTGATCGGATCTACGGCGACAGCGGCGAGGTGGGCGCGGCTAGCACCGGCAGGCGCATGGTGAACTTCGCCCCCCGGCCGGGCTGATTCCCGGCGCGGATGCTGCCCCCGTGTGCGTCGAGGGTGTGGGTCACGATCGCCAGGCCCAAGCCCGTTCCGGGGGTGTTGCGCGCCCGGTCGGACCGGTAGAACCGGTCGAAGATGTGGGGCAGATCCTCGTCCGCGATGCCCGGCCCGGAGTCGATGATCGTGAGTACGCCGTCCTCGGTCAGCGTCACCCAGATCTCGCCATCGCTGGGGGTGAACTTCACCGCGTTGTCCAGCAGGTTTGTGATGGCGCGCTCCAGTGTCGAGGCATCCCCCAGGATCGGTACCGAAACCAGGGAGACGTGAAACGTCAGGCTCGGCCCGCGGCGCTCCGCTCGCGCCAGGGCGGCCTCCACCACCTCGGCCAGGTCTAGGCGTTCCGGCTCGCGCTGCAGATGGTCGTCGCGGGTCAGGGCGACGAGGTCGCCGACCAGCGCGGAGAACTCGCCGAGCTGCGCCGACACATCGTCCAGGATCTCCGAGCGGGCACCCTCCGGCAGCATCCCGGACTTGTCATCGGCGACCAGCAACTCGATGTTCGTCCGCATCGACGTCAACGGCGTGCGCAACTCGTGCCCCGCGTCGGCGATCAGCTGCCGCTGCTGCACCCGGGAGGTCTGGAGACTTTTCAGCATCTGGTTGAAGCTCTGGGTCAGCTCCCCCAGATCGTCGCGGCCATAGATGCGGATGGGATTCAGCTGATCGGTTTGGGTGACGTTCTTCACGGCCGTGGACAGTCGACGCACCGGAGCCAGCGCCGCCTGCGCCACCCAGAGCGCTGTGACGGTGGTGGCGAGAATACCGACCAGTCCCGACAGCGCGACGACGATCCACAGCGAGTTCAGCGTCGAGCCCAGCGACTCCAGGGGGCGGGCATACATGACGGCGTAACGCTGGAGCCGTCCGGAGCCGTTGTAGGCCTTGATGGGTACCGTGATCATCCGGTACTCCTTGCCGTCGCTGGCCTTGATGGAACGGGTTCTCAGGCCCTGTTGCAGGCGGGCCAGGGCAATCTCGCCCGCCTCGGGGGTGAGCTCGACGGTCTGGCCGCTGGCTTGGCGGGCCCCACCCGTCGCGGTGGTGATAGCGAGCAGTTCCTTCGATGTGCCGAGCCCAGCGGAGGTTAGTCCTCCCAGGTTCTCGACATCGGTCTGAATGACGGTGGCCGCCGATTGTGCCGCTGCCAGGAGGTCCCGGTCCAGCTGGTCTAGCAGCGAGACGCGAGTCGCGAGGTAGGCCGTCGAGCCCACCAGCAGCACCGCCGCGGCGACCGAAATGCCGGCTAGGGACGCCAGCCGGGATTGCAACGACTGCCCGGTGATCAGCCGTTCGATTCCCCGGCGAAACCGGATCCAGGCGGAACCAATCACGGGGCGGTTTCGCGCAGCACGTAGCCGACGCCGCGGACGGTATGGATCAGGCGAGGGAGCCCCCCGGCCTCGGTTTTGCGGCGCAGATACCCGATGTAGACCTCAAGGGAGTTCGCGGTGGCGGGGAACTCGAAACCCCACACCTCGTTGAGCAGCGTGTTGCGTTCCATGACCCGGCGCGGATTCTCCATGAACGCCTGCAGCAGCGCGAACTCGGTGCGTGTCAGCGAGATGTGCTGCCCGGCACGGGTGACCTCGCGGTGTTGCGGATCCAAGGTGACGTCACCGAAGGCCAGTATTCGAGAATCGTTTTCCGGGACCTGCTTCGAGCGCCGCGTCAACGCGCGCAGCCGGGCCAGCAGCTCATCCAGGGCAAAGGGCTTGACCATGTAGTCGTCGGCGCCGGCGTCCAGCCCGTCGACGCGGTCATCGACAGCGTCACGGGCGGTGAGAATCAAAATGGGGACATCGTTGCCCGACTCCCGCAGCATCCGAGTGGCTTCCAGTCCATCGAGCCGCGGCATCATCACGTCCATGATGACGGCATCGGGGGTATAGCCGGCTAGCTTGGCTAGCGCCTCCACGCCGTCGGCCGCGGTCGTCACATCATCACCGGAATACTTCAGGGACCGGGCCAGCGAGTCGCGCACGGCCTGGTCGTCGTCTACCACCAGGATCTGCATGGCTTAAGACTGCCACTAAATCCTTGAAAGACGGAGAATAACGCCCGGTTCGCCTTGGATAGAGTGGCGCCATGGCCAAGCTTGTGTTCGTGTGTTGGGGCAACATCTGCCGTTCGCCCATGGCGGAGCGGGTGGCGCGTGGCATGGCGGCCGAGCGCGGCCTGGACGTCGACGTGGACAGCGTCGGGCTGTCGTCCGAGGAGACGGGCAATCCCATCGACCGCCGCGCCGCAGCGGTGCTCCGCGAAGCCGGCTACGCCACCGACGGTCACCGGGCGCGACGGGTCACCGTCGACGACCTGGCTGGGGCGGACCTCGTCGTCGCGGCCGAGGGCTTCCACATCTCGCGCCTACAGCAGCTATACCCCCGCGGCACGTACGCGCTGCTGAACGACTTCAACCCCGCCATGCCGAAGGGTGAGGACCTGCAGGATCCGTGGTATGGGCCGGCCTCGGGATTCGCCGATACTCTGGCCGACATCGAGGCCGCGATGCCCGGGATCCTCGACGCCCTCGCGGATTGATCCTGGAGCGAAAACCATCCCAGTTGTCGGGCGCCCGCCTGAGAAAGTGCACCGGGTGACTGTAAGCTTCGCTTTTTCTACTAGGAGGAAGCGATGCTGAAGGGTCGCAGCTTTACCAAGGAGATGGATCTCACCCCGGCCGAATGGGCCTACCTGCTCGAACTAGCCGGGCAGCTGAAGGCCGAGCGACGATCGGGGCGAGAAGGCCAGCGCCTGGTGGGCAAGAAGGTGGCCCTGCTGTTCGAGAAGACCTCCACCCGCACCCGCTGCTCTTTCGAGGTGGCGCTGATCGAGCAGGGCGGGCACTCGACCTACCTGAATCCGTCGGATTCCCAGATCATGCACAAGGAGTCCGCGAAGGACACCGCCCGCGTGCTGGGACGCTGGTATGACGGCATTGAGTACCGCGGCTTCGACCAGGCAACCGTCGAAACACTAGCCGCCCATGCCGGGGTCCCCGTCTACAACGGGCTGACGGACGCCTGGCACCCCACCCAGATGTTGGCCGACCAGTTGACCATGCTGGAGCATTCCGGCAAACCGCTGGCCGAGACGTCGTGGGCGTTCGTCGGAGATGTGCGCAACAACATGGGCAACTCGAATCTCATCTCTGCGGCGATGGCCGGTGCTGATATCCGACTCATCGCGCCCAAGGAGCTCCAGACCACGGACGGAGTGCGTGCCCAGGCTGAGGGAATCGCGGCCATGACGGGGGCCCGGATCACCATCACCGACGACATCGCTGAGGGGGTGGCCGGGGTGGACTTCCTGCACACGGACGTCTGGGTGTCGCTGGGGGAGCCCAAGGAGCTGTGGGCGGAACGCATCGCGCTGCTGAAGCCATATCAGGTCAACGCGCAGATGATGGCGGCGACGGGGAACCCGGAGACGAAGTTCATGCACTGCCTGCCGGCCTTCCACGACCGCGCCACCACCATTGGCGAGGAGGTCTACCAGGCGACGGGCCTCGAGGCCCTGGAGGTCACGGATGATGTGTTCGAGTCCCCGGCCAGCATCGTCTTCGACCAGGCCGAGAACCGCATGCACACCATCAAGGCCCTCCTGGTGGCCACTCTGGCGGACTAGGGGACCGGAGTCCCAGTGCGTGAGCTGCCCACTCCCGGCGCGAGGCTGGAGAGGTGGGCGGTGCGTTCGTGCTTAACCACTTACCTACGCTGCCGTAAGCTACGCTAGCGTAGGTAAGTGGAAGGGAAGCCGATGGACCAGGACATGGTGCAGTTGCTGACGCCGGATGGGAGGCGCGTCGAGCATCCTGAATTCGCCTTCGGCGGCACGACGGCCGACCTCGTCGCCTACCTGCGCGACATGGTCCTGGCTAGACGATTCGACACCGAGGCGACGGCTCTGCAGCGACACGGTGAGCTCGGCTTGTGGCCGCCCGTGCTGGGGCAGGAGGCGGCCCAGGTCGGATCGGCACGGGCGCTCGGTGACCTCGATATCGTGTTCCCGACCTACCGGGAGCACGCCGTCGCCCTCACCCTCGGCCTGCCTTGTCGGCAGCTGCTCGCGCTATTCCGCGGATCTGATGCCGGCGACTGGGAGCGCCTGGACCGGTTCCGCAACTACCAGATCATCATCGGCTCCCAGACCCTGCACGCCACCGGCTATGCCATGGGCCTCCAACTCGACGGGCTGGTCGGAAATCCGGACGGGCGCAATGCCGCCGTCGTCGCCTATCACGGCGACGGCGCCAGCTCCCAGGGCGACGTCAACGAGGCGTACGTGTTCGCGGCCAGCTATAACGCCCCCGTCGTGTTCTTTTGCCAGAACAACCAGTGGGCCATCTCGGAGCCCATCGCGTTGCAGTCGCGCATCCCGCTGTTCCAGCGCGCGAACGGCTTCGGCTTCCCGGGCGTGCAGGTCGACGGCAACGACGTCCTAGCCGTCCACGCCGTCACCACCTGGGCCCTGGCGCGCGCCCACCGCGGCGACGGCCCCACCTTCGTCGAGGCCTTCACCTACCGGATGGGGGCCCACACCACCTCTGACGACCCCACCAAGTACCGGCAGGACGAGGAAACCGACCGCTGGGCCGGGCGCGACCCGATCGCCCGCCTCACCACCCACCTCCGTGCCGAAGGGGCCATCGATGACGCCTGGCTGGCGGCGCTCGACGACGAGGCCCGCGATTTCGGAGCGGACATCCGCGCCACCATCCCGACGCTGCGCGACAAGACCATGGACGAGCTGTTCGACAATGTCTACGCCGAGAACACCGTCGCCCTGGAAGCCCAGCGCCGCGAGTACGCGGAATGGGCCGCCGGAGAGGAGCAGCCGTGACCCACACCATCGCGAAAGCCCTCAACCTCGGCCTGCGCCGCGCCCTCCAAGCCGACCCCAAGGTGCTGCTGGCCGGCGAGGACATCGGCAAGCTCGGGGGCGTGTTCCGCATCACGGAAGGGCTGCAGGCCGAGTTCGGGGCGAACCGCGTCATCGACTCGCCCCTGGCGGAAGCCGGCATCGTGGGCACCGCCGTCGGCCTGACGATGCGCGGCTACCGGCCCGTCGTTGAGATCCAGTTCGACGGCTTCGTGTTCCCCGCCTTCGACCAGCTGGTGACGCAGGTCGCCAAACTACATGCCCGCACCTCCGGCCGGCAGCCCATGCCGCTGGTGGTGCGCATCCCCTACGGCGGCGGGATTGGCGCCGTCGAGCACCATTCCGAGTCGCCCGAGGCCTATTTCTGCCACACCCCCGGCCTGAAGGTCGTCACCCCGTCGAATCCACACGACGCCTATTGGATGATCCAGCAGGCCGTCGCCAGCCCCGATCCCGTGGTTTTCCTGGAGCCGAAACGCCGCTACCACGTCAAGGGCGAGATCGTTTTCGAGCAGCGACCCGCACCCATGCATCAGGCCGAGATCCTGCGTCACGGCTCCGACGCCACGCTTCTGGCCTGGGGGCCGATGGTCAAGACTGCCCTGGACGCCGCCGCCCTTGCCGCCGAGGAGGGGATCGCATTGGAGGTCGTGGACCTGCGGACCCTCGCCCCCGTCGACTGGGTGACGCTCGTCGCCTCGGTGCGCCGCACCCGCCGCGCCATCGTGGTCCACGAGGCGCCGCGCACGCTCGGCCTCGGCGCGGAGATCGCGGCCCGCCTGCACGAGGACCTGTTCTACGAGATGGAGTCCCCGGTGCTGCGGGTGACGGGATACGACATGCCCTACCCGCCCGCTCGGCTGGAGGACGAGTTCCTGCCCTCGGCCGATCGCATTCTCGACGCCGTCGACCGATCCCTCGCCTTCTAGGTGCTGATTGACCATGACGTGGCTATGGCACCCTGGAGCCAGCGACCGCGCCCCCCGCCGTCGCGACACGGCATCCACCTGCGCTTCCCCGAAGGAGTCAGCATGAAGCGTCAGTTCCAGCTCCCCGACCCCGGCGAGGGCCTACTGGAGGCCGAGATCGTCGCCTGGCGGGTCGCCGTCGGACAGGAAGTCGAGGTCAACGATGTGCTCGTGGAGATTGAGACCGCGAAGTCGCTAGTCGAGCTGCCGTCGCCGTTCGCGGGGACAGTGACTGCGCTGCAGGTAGCGGAGGGCACCACTGTTGAGGTCGGCACGCCGATCGTCGAGATTGAGGACGGGCAAGAGGGCGACGGGGGAGAGTCCCCGAACCTGGTGGGCTACGGACCACGCGACGAGAAGCCCCGGTCGCGACGCCGCCGCGGGGCGACCAGGGACTCCGCGGATGTCAGGCGCGCATTGGAGGAGAGCTACGTGCCGCACGAGCCGTCGCGCCGTTCAGACGAGGTCAGCCCGGCCGGACAGGTTGACGCGGTGCCCAGCGGGGATCCGCTGCCGGAACCGGGGCTCGGGCCCTCGGAGTCGACGCTGGTGCTGGCCTCCGATCCCGATTCCGCCCGCGCTAAACCGCCCGTGCGCAAGTACGCTCGCGACCTGGGGATCGACCTGGGGAAGGTCGTCGGTACCGGACCGAACGGCACCATCACCCGCGCCGACGTGGAGGCCGCCTGGGCGTTCGAACACGCGGAGCCCGCCGCGGGCGACCTGGGGCAGCCCCAGCAGGGCCGGATCCTCAACGACGCCGCCAGCTTCCAGGCCTCGGCGGGACCGGGCGACGGCAGCTTTGGCGGACGCAAGCCGAAGGGCCGCGGGGAGCGTCGCGTCCCCATCAAGGGCGTGCGGAAGGTCACGGCCGAGGCAATGGTGCGCTCCGTCACCACCCACGTCCATGTCACCGAGTGGATGACCGTCGACGTCACGGGCACGATGGAGTTCGTCGAGACCCTCAAGCAGCGCCGGGAGTTCGCGGCGCTGCGAGTGTCGCCGCTGCTGATCTACGCCAAGGCCGTGTGCCTGGCCCTCGGACGCAACCCCGACCTCAACACGTCCTGGGACGGCGAGGCGGGCGAGATCGTCTACCACGGCGATGTGAACCTCGGCATCGCCGCCGCCACGCCCCGGGGCCTCATGGTGCCGAACATCAAGGCCGCCCAGGACCTGAGCCTCCTGGAGCTGTGCCAGGCCATCAACCAGCTCGTCGCGGTCTCGCGGGAGGGGAAGCTGCAACCCCCGGACTATGCGGGCGGCACATTCACCATCACCAACGTTGGGGTCTTCGGCGTCGACGCGGGCACGCCCATCATCAACGGCGACGAGTCGGCGATCTTCTGCATGGGCGCCATTCAGCGTCGTCCCTGGGTGGTGGGTGAGGGCGCGGAGGAGCGGGTGGTGCCGCGCTGGGTGACCACCCTGTCCATCGCCTTCGACCATCGCATCATCGACGGCGAGCAGGGGTCCCGCTTCCTCCACGACGTCGCCGAGATCCTGGCCGAACCGGCCCTGGCCCTGCTGTTCTGAGCGGTCCGACCGCTGATGCTCGAAGGGCCGGGTCCGTTCGGACCCGGCCCTGGAACGTCAGAGTCTGCTGCGCCTACTCGCTATCCTCGTCGGACTTCTTCACGAGCGCGGCCATGCCCTCCAGGAAGGCGCGCGTCAGCACGATTCCGATGAAAGAGATGGCGAGGGGCACGATGATGGCCACCAGAGTTTGCCCAGCGTTGATGCTTAGAGTCAGACCCCGGATCAACTCGAAGAGCCCGAAGACGCCGAAGCAGATGAAGACCACAAGGTAGACCGTCCCGAGGCCGCTCCGGAGCATGCTGCCCTTGAAGCCGAAATCAAAGAGCGCGCCCAGACCACTGGCTGGCTGCTGCGGCGCCCACTGCTGCTGGCCGCCGTACTGGCCCTGCGGCTGACCGCCCCACTGTTGCTGCTGCGGCGCGGCTCCCCAAGCGGCCTGCTGCGGATTCCCCCAGTCCTGGATGCCGGTGTTCTCCTGGCCTACGGGCTGCGCGCCCCAGTCCTGGCCCGAGGGCTGTGAGGACACGCCCCAGTCCTGGCCGGACGGCTGGGACTGTGCGCCCCAATCCTGCGCGGCGGGTTGGATATTCGTCTGCTCCTGAGCGGCGGGCTGGCCCCAGTCCTGCACGGGCTGCTGGGTGCCCCACTCCTGGCCGGACGGCTGGGACTGTGCGCCCCAATCCTGCGCGGCGGGCTGAATAGTTGTCTGGTCCTGGGCTGGCTGGCCCCATTCCGGGGCTGCCGGCTGCTGGGTTTGGGCGTTCCAGTCCTGGGCTGGTTGGGCGTTCCATTCCTGGCCGTTTGGCTGCTGGGGCTGGGCGTTCCAATCCTGAGCGCCGGTCCACTGGTTGTTCGACATGAACGCCATTCTGCCACCCATAGCAGACACCGCGTGTCGGGAGGCTGAGAGAATGTGCCAAGATGAAGTATGTGTGCTTCCCAATTCAACGTTGATTTGGCTGCGATCGACGCGAACCTGGCCCTGGCCGGCGCGCTCAACCCTGGCCGTGTCGTCCTCTTGCCCGTCAAAGCCAACGCCTACGGGCATGGCATCGCAGAGGTGTCGCGACACGTGGCGAAGACTGGGTCGGCACAGTGGCTGGGGGTCGCCGAGGTCAGCGAGGCCGAGCAGATTCGCCAGGCCGGGGTCGAGCTGCCAGTCCTCAAGTTCTCACCGCTGTTCCCAGACGAACTGGACCGGGCCATCGCTGCCCGGCTGACCATCCCCGTCGCCAGCGAGGCCGAGATCGGCGCCGCGCAGGCGGCCGCTGCGCGCGCGGACGTGGAACTGCCCGTCCACCTGAAGCTGGATACGGGGATGCGACGGGTCGGGGCGTCGACCACCGACGCCGTCGCCCTAGCCCGGCTCATCGCGGGCTCATCACAGTTGCGGCTCGACGGTGTTTTCACGCACCTGCCGATCAGCGATACCCCCCTCGGCGAGGAGTTCACCCGTCAACAGCTGCACCGGTTCCTGCTGGCCGTGGCCGCTATCCGCGACATCGTCGGTGAGGTGCCGTGGGTGCACGCGGGCAACTCCGGGGGAGTGCTGGGCCACGACTTGACCGGCACCAATCTGATCCGGCCCGGCATCATGGCCTACGGTTGCCGCGCCGACGCCACCACGTCCTGGGAGGGCCTCACCCCGGCGGCGCGCTGGACGTCGCGGATCTCGTTCCTCAAGCAGGTGCCGGAGGGTGAGACCGTCGGCTACGGCCGCACCTGGACGGCCCCATGTGACACCTGGATCGCGACCGTCCCCGTCGGCTACGGTGACGGCTATTCCCGGCTGTTCAGCAACCGCGGCCGGATGCTCGTTGGCGGCAAGTCGTACCCGATCGCGGGCCGCGTCTGCATGGATCAGACGATGATCGACCTCGGGCCTGAAACCCCGGAGGTCGCCGTCGGCGACGAGGTGGTGCTGATGGGTCGGCAGGGCGCGGAGGAGATCCCCGTCGAGGAGCTGGCCGAACTGATGGGCACCATCACCTACGAGGTGACCAGCCTGGTAGCGGCCCGCGTCGAGCGGGTCTACTCGGAGTCCACCGGCACCGCGTAGGCCCCCAGCTTCGGGCGGCGGGAGACAAACTCCTGCAACGCGTGCCGCACGACGGAGTGCGTGGACCAGCCGTCGACGACCGCGCCGACCCCGCCGCCCAGGAACGGAACCTTCTTCGC
>JAUNKK010000216.1 GCA_030532825.1 Propionibacteriaceae bacterium | reverse complement strand
GCAATCGGCTCGTGATCCACGCTATGAGGGCTCGGCAGAAGTACTTCAAGCTCCTCGGATAGCGCAAAGCCGGCATCGCCGCTACACATTGAAGCGGGACTCTCCCGAATTGCCATTCATGCCGGGCGGTCAGCGATCACTTCAACCCGCACACCGACGGCTTCATAGGTGGGACGAGCACGCACATCCCGCGTCGCGAGCACGAGATCGTGCTGGTGAGCAGCTAAGGCGACCAGTCCGTCGTACGTCGCCCCACCCGAGATACCAAGACGAGCGAGGTTGTGATGAGTCCCCGAAGCCACATCGGGCAAAAGCGAAACGTTCCGGGGAAAGTTCTCGTCGATCAGCATGACGGCATCCGAGGAGCGCACACGCGCATCCCCAGGAAAACGAGTCAGCACGGCATAGGTCTCCGCAAGCGCGTGCCCACTCAGAGCAAGGGTGCGTTCGGCCGCCCACAGCCTGACCGCCTGATGCGCCTCATGCGATGCGACCAGCAACGGTACAGCCACACTCGTGCCGACGGCACAACGCGAATCGTCGCTCAACGTCGCCCCGAATCGATCAGCGCAAACATCTGTTCGTCCGTGACGACGGTCTCAGCACGAGAGACCAGCCGACCATCGGCACCGCGTTCCAGCCGCGCGGTTCGACCGCCCGGCGTGATCTGAACACCACTGCCATAGGGCGAGACATCCACTTTCGAACCAGGGACGAGCCCCAACGCGTCCCGAATGCTCTTCGGGAGCAGCAGCCGCCCTCCAGAATCGATCGTCGCCTCCATGGGATTATTCTACCATTTCAATCCCATCCGCTGCGCGAGGCATACCTACTTCTTCCCACCCCCAGAAGTAGGGGCAGCCCGGAACTCCACCACGTCGCCGTCGGGCGTTACATAACCCCGTCTTCAGAGCGTATCTTGTCCGCTTCCTTCACCGGGTCTCCGAACCAGTGAGCCGCCCCGGGTTAGTTGGAGGGTCGAATTCCACAAGAGGATGGATCAATACAAGCCCCCACAAGACCACCCGGTTTTGGGAGAACCCTGATCTGAGGGTGGGCTGGGAGGCCTTCGCGTCTGGATGTCAGTCTTGCGGTTACTAGGGTGGGGCCTGCGGCAAGACACCAGCGCAGAAGACTTGGCCTCCCAGAGCATTGAAGGTCCAGGTCATTCCGATGTCCCGAGACATCACGCTGTGCGCGAGAGAGGAGTTGAACCTCCACGCCCTTGCGGGCACTGGCACCTGAAGCCAGCGCGTCTGCCATTCCGCCACTCGCGCTTCGAGCCCGGCGGGCTCGGGGATGAACTTTAGCACGGCGCAGCGAGGAGAACGCAAATCGTCTCCTGGCTCGCTGACCCCAACCCCATCAGACGAGCCGGGGCGACGGGCCGGAGTTGGGGTGCGTGCTTGCCAGGGCAGGCCAGCTGTGCCACGGCGACTAGTGTCGTCATGGCGAAGTGTCGGCTAACGTGGCCTCTGCGCAGGGCCTGGGAGCACCACCCTGATGGGGCCAGTTCGGCCGGGCCGCAGTACTAATCCGGATTAGCCCTACCATGTTGGTTAGGAGGCACAATATGAGCAACAACCAGTGGCCTGGCGCGAACGGCCAGTCCCCCGGCTCTCAGCAGCCGGGGCAGTCCCCCTACTCCCAGCAACCGGGTCAGGGCTACCCCCAGCA
>JAUNKK010000056.1 GCA_030532825.1 Propionibacteriaceae bacterium | reverse complement strand
CGCACCGGAGCACCGCATGACCCAGCGCATGATCTACCACCACCCGCTGCCCCTCAACCCGGAGGCGACCTCGGCGTCCGGGATCCGGCCGTGCCGGATGCGGGAAGCCTTCCAGGAGATCGGCTACGAGGTATGGGAGGTCACCGGCTACAGCAAGGAGCGGCGCTCCAAGGCCGGCGACGTGGCGCACGCGATGCGCGCCGGGGTGCATTTCGACTTCTGCTACTCGGAGTCATCGACGATGCCGATGACCATGACCAACCCAAACCACCTTCCGACGGACCCCCTGTTGGACTCGTTCTTCTTCCGTCACCTGCACCGCAGCGGGGTCCCCGTCGGCCAGTTCCTGCGCGACATCTACTGGCGCTTTCCGCAGTACCGCCGCTCGGTGCGGTTCCCGAAACGGGAGGCGGCGCTGGCCGCCTACACCTACGACATGTGGACGCTGCGCCACCACGTCGATCACGTGTTCCTGCCGAGCGTGCAGATGGCCGAGCACGTCAACTTGGGCAAGACGCCGTTCTCGGCGCTGCCGCCCGCCCACGCCCATGCCGAGCCGCTACCTGGACCCGCCGAGGGAATCTCGCTGTTCTATGTCGGCGGGATCGGCTCCCACTATTCGCTGCACAAGCTGTTCGAGGGCGTCGCACACGCCCATCGGCAAGGCGTCGACGTGAAGCTGACGGTGTGCGTGCGGCCCGACGACTGGGACGCTGTCAAGCACGAATACGCCTCCTATGACTGCCCCGCCATCCAGATCGTGCACGGACACGGCGCGCAGCTTCGCCCCCACTTTGAGGCGGCGAACATCGCATCGCTGTTCGTTGAGCCCATGGACTACTGGCAGCTGGCCGTGCCCGTAAAGCTCTACGACTACATCGGCGCCGGCAAACCGATCCTGACGTCGAAGGGGACGCTGCCCGCCCAGCTGGTCGCGGAACAGGGCCTGGGCTGGGCTATTGAGTACAACTCGAACAGCCTGCTGGACTTTCTGGTGCACCTGTCGCGCGACCCCGACGGCCTCGCCCGGGCCCGCGAGACGGTCCTGGCGCACCGCGAGGTGCACTCGTGGCGTGAGCGCGCCCGGCAGGTCGCCGCGACGCTCGCGGACTAGTCGTCCCGGGCGGTTACAGCCCCAGGTAGGGGCGCAGCGCCTCGGCGGAGGCGCGGCCGTCATGCCAGCGGCGGGTATAGGCCGGGCCTTGCGCGGCCTTCGCGGCCCAGACGTCGCGATCGTCGAGGATGTTCTCCATCAGCGACTCCAGCTGGTCGGGCGCGCACAGCCCCATGGGGGGCTGTTCCGGTAGCAGTGCCATTACCGGCGGCGCGATCCGCCCCACGACGACGCGGCCCGCCGCCATCGCCTCGATCGTCGCCACCCCGTAGGAGCCGGCCAGCAACTGGTCGACGACAACGTCGCAGTCCTTCACGAGCCGCTGCATCTCGGCGTGCGGGATACCTGACGGGGAGATGAACTCGATACGGCCCTGGGCGTGCAGTTTCTCCAGCACGGGGGCGATGAACTGGGTGCCCTTGACGGGCGGGTTGCGTTTGCTGGGAATGTGCAGGACCCGGGGAACGGGGCGCTGCAGCACCGGCTGGTCGCTAGCCCAGGCGGCGACGTCGAGGCACACGGGCAGCCACGTCCCGAACGGCAGGTCGAGGCCCAGGTCGGGCGTCGAGAAGAACACCGATGCCCCGGAGGCCTCCGCGATGGCCCGGTGGAGGCGGGTGGAGCGCACCAGGTCCGCGCGCCACTCGGCAGAGCCCGCCAGGAACAGCGACCACTCGCCGTTGACCTCGATGTGGCGTTCCGGGTCCCGGACGTCGGTGCCGTGCGCGATGATGGCAGGCCGGTATCCGTGGTTGCGAAGCCACCGCAGATCCCCGGCGAACTTGCCGCGTCTGCGCAGGTGGAAGTAGGGCTCGAAGCCGTCGAGGGCGACATGCGTGACGCCACGAAACAGCCGGCGGCTGCGCAGCCCACGGGCGACGGGGTTGCGGAACAGCACGGGCGGGATGAACCGGTCGGCCGTGAACTGGAAGCTGCCCCGAGCCGGGGTCTGCATAAATGACCAGGCGTCGGCTGGCAGGTGTTCACGCACCGCCTGGGCCCACGCGGTGGCCTGCTGGGCGTAGTTGGCGGGGCCGATGGCCAGGGTCGGTCGGGGCTGCTCCTGCACGCCCCCAGGCTAGCCCACGGCGACGGAACCGAGGCGCCATATACTGACCGAATGCCGCCATCCGTCCCATCCCCTGCGCAAAAGCTGGTGGCTGGTGTCGCCTTCCTGACCCCCCTGGCGGCCACCGTCGCGCTGTATCTGCCGAGCGGCCTGCTGATGCCCACGCGGCTCGCGCTGCTGCTACTGGCCGCGCTGGCGCTGGTCACGGCACTGCGTGAGCGTCGCCTTCCCGCCCCCCGGACCGCGTGGGTCGCGGGCGGCGCGCTGGGGGTGCTGGCGCTGTGTTGCCTACTCGCATCCCTCCGTTTCGGTGTGGCCTCGGCGGTGGAGGTCGCGGACCTGAGTTTCATCGCCGTCGGTCTCGCCGCCGCCGTGCTATGCGCCGCGACGCCGCAGCTCACGGTGGGGTTGCTGGCAGGGTGGCTGACCTCGGCGGTGCTGGCGGCGGCGGTCGGGATCTGGGAGACCCTGATGGGCAAGCACCTGCCGAACAGTGTCGGGGTGACCGCGACCCTCGACGCCCCTGGCTGGAACGAGATCACCTCCTGGTTCGACAACCCGAACCTGTACGCCTACCACTGCACGGTCGTTCTGCTGTTACTCCCGATGGCCGCCTCGCTGCTGCGGGACTCCCGGTGGCGGTGGGCGCTGGTGCCGCTCGGGGTTGTCATCGCCGGGCTCCTGGCGCGCACCCACGGCCAGATGGCGCTCTTGGCCTTCGGGCTGGGCGCGGTCTGGTGGTGCCTGTGCAGCCGCGTGGGCCGCTGGTGCCTGACGGCGGGGGTGCTGCTGCTGGTGATCACGGCGGCCCTGCAGCTTCCCCCCGGCTGGAACGTCTACCGGGCCGGGGAGGTGGCCCTCGACGGGCTCCAATGGGAGGGCAAGTCGACGTATATCCGCGCCGCCCTGGCCCGCACAGCCTGGTGGGTCGCGGAGCAGACCGGTTTCCTGGGCGCCGGTCCGGGCGGATTCGAGCGCTGGGCGCTGCGGGAGGACGCCCCCTCCTATCCGACGGGCTTCTCAAACGCGCACTGGGGGATGCTGGAGATCCTGGCCAACTACGGGGCCATCACCCTCGTCGCCCTGCTGACCGCGCTGCTGATCGGCGCGGTGGCCTCGGTCCGGCTGTCGCGGCACCTGCTGCGCTCCGGTAACGCGCGGGCGGCGGGACTCGTGTATGGTGCTGGGGCGCTGGCACTCACCCTGCCGGTGTTGTCCATGTCCCACTCCACCTGGCTGGCGCAGCCGCTGACGGCCGTCCACCTGGTCACGCTCGTGGCGGTCCTCGCCCACGGCGAGTTCCTGCGTCACCGGGAAGAAATCAGCCACAATGATTGAGAAGCTCCGAGCCACACTGGCCAGACGCGAGTTCCTGCGGCACGTGCTGGTGCTGATGAGCACCTCCACCCTGGCCCAGTTCATCACGATCGCCGCATCCCCCATCCTGTCGCGGCTGTACACGCCGACGGAGATGGGCATCTACACCGTCTTCACGGCCTTCGTGGCGGGACTGTGCACCATCAACACGGGCCGGTACTCGCTGGCGACGGTGCTACCCGAAGAGGAGAAGGACGCGCGCGCGCTGGTGAAGCTGTCGCGCCGGATCTCGGTGTGGGTGTGCCTGATCGGCGGCCTGATCCTGCTGATCGGGGCCGGGCCCATCAGCGAGGCCGTGCGGCGGCCCGAGATCAAGTTCTGGCTGCCGTTCGTCGGGCTGACCACCTGGGCCTACGCGCAAGTGGAGATCTACAGCTACTGGTGCAACCGGCACCGGCTGTATCGGCTGATGGGCACCAACCGCATCAACCAGGCCTCCACCACCAGCGGCAGCCAGCTCGTGCTGGGGCTCTTCGGGGTCGGCCCAGCTGGGATGATCCTGCCCGTGTTCTTCGGGCAGAGCGCCGGAGCGTTCACGATGTGGCTGAAGACCCGCAAGGAGATCAACGCCGAGCCCATCGGCAGTATGAAGGAGGTGGCGAAGCGCTACCGGAAAATGCCGCTGCTGAGCATGCCGACAGCCATCCTCGACGCGGTGCGTCAGCAAGGCACCCCCGTCATGATCTCGGCGATGTTCTCGGCGGCCGCCGTTGGCCAGTATGGCTGGGCCTGGCGACTGCTGCAGACACCGGCTGGGCTCATCAACTACAGCCTCTCCCAGGTGTTCTACAAGTCCCTGGCCACCACCCCCCGCGGCCACATGATGAAGATGGTCACGCAGAGCATCGGACGCTCCGCGCTCATCGGGATCGTGCCGTTCCTGGCCATCTACTTCCTGTCGCCGCCGCTGTTCCCCATCATCTTCGGCGGCCAGTGGGAGGAGGCTGGCCGGATCGGGGCGGCCCTCGTGCCCTGGCTGTACGTCAACTTCATCACCTCGCCCGTCTCCAACCTGTTCGTGGTGACTGGCCGCCAGGGCATCCTGATGTGGTTCGCCCTGCCCCTGACCGCCGCCCCGTTCGTGGTGCTGCTGAACTTCCACAGCGACATCGTCGCCACCTCCTGGCTGCTGTCGTGGACGATGACCGGGCTGCTGCTGGTATTCCTGCTGCTGGCGCTGTGGGTGTCGTGGCAATACGACCGAGGCTCCGGGGCGGACATCGACCTGGGCGACGCCACTGCCGAGACCGCCGAGGCGGAAGCCGAGGTCGCGGAAACTGAGGCCGAGGTCGGGGAAGCCGAAACCGAGACCACGGGGGCCAAAGCCAAGACCGCAGAAACCACAACCACCGAGGCAGAAACCGGCGACGGCGACCAGGAAGACCGGCGATGAAGCGCGTCCGCCACCTGTCCAGCGTTCACGACGTCGGCGATACCCGCGTCACCTACAAAGAATGCGCATCGCTAGCCGCCACCGGCTTTGACGTGGCGCTCATCAACTGCCATCCCGAGGAGATCGAGGTCGCGGGGGTGCGGGTGATCGGCCTGGGCCCGGCGAAGGGGCGCATCGACCGGATCTTCCGCAAAACCTGGCAGATCTTCTTCCGGGCCCTGCGGGAGCGGGCCGACGTGTACCACTTCCACGACCCCGAGCTGATGGGGGTTGGCCTGGCGCTGCGGCTGCTCGGCAAAAGGGTGATCTACGACGTGCACGAGGACGTGCCGCTGCAGATCATGAACAAGACCTGGATTCCCGGCTGGCTGAAACGCCCCCTTGCCGGGATCACGCGGCTCCTGGAGGGCCTGTCGGGACGGGCCCTGAGCGGCATCGTCGCAGCAACCCCGTCGATCGCGGCGAAGTTCCCGGCGGCGCGCACCGTCGTCGTCCAGAACTTCCCTGAGCAGGGACTGGCCACGCAGCGCAACACCACCCCCTTCCCGGAGCGCCGTCACGCCTTCATCTACGTGGGAGGGCTGTCGGAGCAGCAGGGCCTGTTCGAGATGCTCGACGCGTTCACGCTCCTGCCCGACGCCGAGCGTGGCCTACTAGCTGGAAAGTTCAAACAGTTGCGCGACCGCGCCGAGGCACATCCCGGCTGGCGCCACGTCGACTACCCGGGGGTGATCGACCGGGAGGCTGTCGTCGCCGGGCTGCGAACGGCTAGAGTTGGGCTGGTTCTCGACCACCCCATCAGCAACTACGTGGAGGGCTACTCCACGAAGATGTTTGAATACATGGCCTGCGGCCTGCCGTTCGTCGCTTCGGATTTCGAGCTGTGGCAGCAGATCGTGGCAGAGTTCGACTGCGGGGCTGTCGTGGACCCGTTCGACAAGGAGGCCGTGGCCGCAGCCATCACGCGGTTCCTTCAGGACCCCGCCGAAGCCGCCCGCGTCGGCGAGAACGGGCGTCAGGCGATCCTGACGCGCTACAACTGGAGCGTCGAGTTCGCGAAGCTCCTGGACTTCTACGAAAGGCTGATCACGTGACGATGCCCCATCGCATACTCGTCCTCGCCCCTCACACCGACGACGCGGAGCTGGGGGCCGGTGCCTCCATGGCCCGGTGGCTTGAGGAGGGCATCGAGGTCTACGTGGCGGTCTTCTCCACCGCAGAGGACTCGCTACCAGAGGGCTCGAAACCAACGCGCCTGGCCGACGAATGCCACCAGTCCCTGGACGTGCTGGGCGTGCCGCGGGAGCATCGGACGATCTACGGCTACCCCGTCCGCAAGCTCGGCTACCACCGCCAAGAGGTGCTGGAGAACATGGTGCAGCTGGGCCGGGAGATCAACCCAGACTGGGTCATCATCCCCTCGGGGGCCGACTTGCATCAGGACCACGCCACCATCCACGACGAGGCGCTGCGGGCTTTCAAGCACAAGACGGTGCTGGGCTACGAGCTGTCGTGGAACCACATCACGTTCTCCGCGTCGGCGTTCATCACCATCGAGCGCCGCCACCTGGACAAGAAATGGGAGGCACTGCAGCAGTACGGTTCGCAGCTGGAGTTGGGCCGGGCGTATTTCACGCTGGAGTTCCACGAGTCCCTGGCGCGGGTGCGGGGTCTGCAAGTCAAGAGCGAATGGGCCGAGGCCTTCGAACTGATCCGTGTGGTGTTCTGATGATCGTTACCATTCACCAGCCGAACTTCGCCCCCTGGACGGGGTATTTCGACAAGATGACGAAGGCCGATGTCTTCGTGCTGCTCGACACGGTGCCGTTCACGAAGGGCGGCTATCAAAACCGGGTGAAGATCAAGGGCGTGAACGGCCCGCAATGGCTGACCGTGCCCGTCCAGACCAAGGGGAAGCTGGGCCAGCTCACCAAGGAGGTAGAAACCAACGACCTCAAGGACTGGCGAGGCGACCACATCAAGACCCTGAAGACGCTGTACGGCCGCAGCCCCGGGTATGCCGAGGCGGCTCAGGCGCTGGAGGGCAGCTACGCCCTGCCGACGTCGAACCTGTCCGAGCTGTGCATCGACCTCATCACACGGCTGCGTGACCATTACCAGATCCCCACGCGCCTGGTGCGCTCCTCTGAACTGGCGGCGACGGGGTCTAGCTCCGAGTTGCTGGCGAACATCGTCGCCGAACTCGGCGGGGACGTGTACTTGTCGGGGCCGTCGGGACGCAACTACCTAGACCCGGCCGTCTTCGACGCCCAGGGCATCGCGGTGGACTACCACACGTTCACCCCTCAGCCATACCCGCAGCCACACGGCGAGTTCATCGGGGGCCTGAGCATGCTGGATCACCTGGCCTCGGGCGCCGACCCCTGGTGGTGACCGCTGCTCCCAGCCATCGTGTCGGCTCCAACCGCGTAATATTGGCCCCGTGAACAGCGTCTTGAGGTGCGCGGCAGCGTTGGCGACCGCACTGGTGCTTCTGCTCGGTGTCCTTCCAGCAGCCCGAGCCGACGACTCCGGCCCCCCGGTGCGGGGGCAGGTGAATATCCTCGTGCTCGGCGACTCCTACGCGGCCGGGGCCGGGGCGGGCGACTACGAGCCGTCCGAGGGCATCTACTTCCGCAGCCGCAACAACTGGGCCCAGCAGTACGCCCAGTGGCTGATCGACCAGCGCGTCTCCGCGACGGTGACGAACCGCGCGCGCCCGGGGGCCGCCACCACCCAGGTCGTTGACGAGCAGATCGCCGAGATCCGCGAGCAGAATCAGCAAGGCATCAAGGCCGTCGATCCATCCCAGATCGACCTCGTCGCCTTGTCCGTCGGCGGCAGCGATGGGCCGCTCAGCGAGGTGGTCCGGGACTGCTTCTTCATCGGCTACCAGGATGCGGGGCGGTGCCGGGACGCGATTGCCAACTTCCAGCAGATCATCGACCGCGACGAGGACGGGCTGCGGGCGCGGGTCCTGTCGACGCTGGCGGCCGTCGACGAGCTGGTCACCAACCCCAAGGCCGAGATCGTGCTGATGGGTTACCCGCACCTGGCCACCCCCAACTCGGATGACTATGTGCTGTCTGAATGCGTGCGCTCCAGTGCCGGAGGTTGCAGCGAAAGCCGAGACTTCTACCCGGCGCAGGAGGTGCGGGCGCTGAACAACAACATCGGCGCGGCCCTGGCTGAGGCCGTGCAGACCTGGAATACCCAATCGGGGCGGAAGGCCCACTACGTCGACTCGGTCGCGGCCGATTTCGAAGGGCACGAGCCCTCCCCAAGCTTCATCACCAAGAACCCCGCGCGCTGGATCAACGAGTTCTTCGAGACCGAGGGGGCCGTGGATCCACAGGGCGCAACCGTCGCCGAAACCTCCCAGGATCAGCAGACGTGGTACCACCCGAACATCACCGGGCACGAGGAGATGGCGGGAGCGCTGATGCAGAAGCTGGGAATCCCCACCGCCATGCGCCCCCTCGACGCGGAGACACCGGCGTTCGCGTGGCTTCAGGGACCCTACGCGGGTCCCGTCGGGCAGCCCTTGGAGCTGAGCGCCGCCGCCTCCTACGCCGCGGGGAAGACCCCAGTGAAGTTCGAATGGGACTTCGACGGCGACGGCCTGTTCGACCAGGAGACCACCACACCCACCGTCACCCACACCTGGCATCAGGAGCACGTCGGGGATGTCCGCGTGCGGGTGAGTGGAGCGGGCGGCGAGACCGCCGAGGCCACGACCTACGCCATGATCACCGGTGATGGGGACATCACCCCCGCCGAGCAGGACAACTGCCCCGGCGTCTACAACTACAGCCAGTCGGACCGCGACGGGGACGGCCTAGGCGACGCCTGTGACCCGAGACCGGGCTCACCCTCCTAGGCGACCCCGGTGACCCAGCTGATCGATGACCTGCTCGCCGCCGACGGTGACGAGGCGGGCAAGCTCGCCCGGCTGGAGGGCCTCAGCCCCGACGATTGGCTGACGCTGGACCACGCGGCACGCCATAGGCTGTGGTCCGCCGCCACTCCCCCGCACCACGGCCCCGGGGACGAGTTGGCGTACCGGCTCGCCGACGAGCCTGGGACGGCGACGACGGTGCTGGCTGCCATGGCGAGCTCGGGTTATCTGCGGGAGGCGGCGACCCGCCGGCTGGCTGACGACCCGACTCCGGTGGCGACGCGGGCGCTGGCGTTACGCACCACCGACCATGTGGCGTCGGTTCGCCGGGTGGCGCGGGCGGCGCTGGCGGCGCGGGCCGAGTACCGGACACTGTGGGGGGCAATGCCGCTGCTGCTCCGGCTGTCCCGGCGGGTGAACGGCAACCTGGACTGGTTCCTGGCGGCAGAGGCCTCGGGTGGCCGGACGCAGCCGGGCCGCCTATTAACGTCGCATCCCGACCGCCTGACCCGGCGCTGGGGGTTCGCGCACTCCGACTTGGACGCCGTCGAGGCGCTGCGGTTGCTGCACGGCGAGCGCGACCAGCACGTCGTGGCGACCCTGGTCGGCATCGTCGTGGGCACCGGGAAACAAACTTACATCGTACGGCTGCTGACGGCGCGTCAGTCGCGGGCACGGGAGGCCGCGATTCTCGCGTTGCCTGCAGAACGGTTCCGGGCGCCGGAGTTGCGTCGGATGCTGTTGGACAAGGCAGCACGCGTGCGGGCCGCGGCCTGCGTGAAGCTCTCGCAGCGCGGCGAATCAGCCGCCGAGGTGTATCGCGAGTTGTGGCACGAGGGCCGCGCGCCGCGGGCGCTGGCTGGGCTGGTCTCATACGGCACCCTGCCCCTCGACGAGGTGAGGCCGCTGCTGACGGATTCCGACTATCGGATCCGCCGGGCCGCGTTGCGCCTGCTGCAGCAGCACTCCATGGGCGACGGGGATGTGGCGCTGCTGTGGCAGCGTTTTGACCTGGCTTCCGGGCCTCCGGAAGACAAGCACATCGCGTGGGTGCTGGCCACAGTGGCGCACCGCTGGGACTATGAGGAGTTGCTGCGCCGCTGGCCCGACGCCTCGCGGCAGCGGCGCCTGATGCTGTGGCAGCTAGGAACGCAGCGCGGCGGTTGGGACCGGGTACGGGCATCGCTGCTGGCCGCAACCGACCCCGACCTGCTGATCCGCGGTGCCGGGATCAACCGGCTGCGCACTGGCTGGGCTCGGCTGTGGCAGGACCCCGACAAGGCGCAACTGGCCGACCTGCACCGGCTACTCCCCCAGGCCAACCTGCCGCACGAGCTACGCCACGACCTGGAGTGGCGAATCGGCCTCGTGGACCGCTCCGCCTAGTTAGCCAGCGACGGAGCCCCTCGGAACACTATCGCTCGGGCAGCCGAACATATATTTTCACTTATCATTCTGGGTCATTCCACTTTTTTGGCCGAACGGCTGACAGACATGAAGCCCCTAGCCAAAGCCCCCTAGAACCACTCGAACAACACTGCCTGGTTCCGAAACGACGACTCGTTTGCCGACTAAACCTGGACACTCAAGGCCGCGTTAAATAAGAAATTCTCAGGCCTATCTCAACAAAGCACGCGGCCACCGCCAGTCCCACAACACAAGCCCGGGAGGCCAGCCTGCGAGCCGCCCACCAGGACCATCGACGCCTCGGCGGTAACACTATCGAGAGGCCTGGCGTAACAAACCCTCACCGCTATTCGAACCCCTTCAGAAAAGCGCGCAGCGCCCCTGATCGGCGCCAAAGCCCTCGTTTCAGCCCCCACTTCGGTATGCACAGGTTAATGAGAACGCCCTCAGGCCGCCCCCAACGGAGGACAGCTTTATGTCGGCCATGATCGTGGTTTCAAGCCCGTAACACGGGCTTTCGAGCACCGTGCGGGGCGGTCAACCAGTCCCCGCACCTGAGAGCCAGACATACCCTGGGAAGACCTTCAGCGATCTTTGCTCGCTCGACCGGTTACCCGGCTATCCTTCGCCTTATGACACACCCCCATGTTGGACAATTAACAAAAGTCTAGGCTTTCGCGCTATGGTTCCCTTGACCAACGTGAGCCGGATTATCCGACTCAAGGCTTCTCCCGACTATCGTGCGATAGGGGGCAGCTAAAGGTCGATCGGCCGAGACCTTCATTCGGGGGCAGCTCCGGAAGGTCGCGGCCTCACCCAACGCGCACGAACGATGAACGGTGATTCGCTAAGAGGTAGATATGCGGGGATTTGACGAGCCGCTGTTGACGATTCAAGGACTTCGCAAGTCCTTCGGGAGCCTTCAAGTTCTCAAGGGAGTTGACCTTGAGCTGCAGCCAGGCGAGGTGTTAGGCCTCGTCGGCCCCAACGGGGTCGGCAAATCAACGCTAGCTTCGATCATCGCGGGCAACGCCATAGCCGACACCGGCGAGGTGCACCTGTCCGGTCCCGGCTGGGACCCACGCCGCGTCATGCTCATCGACCCCGAGCACGAGCTGGACCCGAACCTGACGATCGCGCAGGCCATGTTCCGCGCCGTCGAGGGCGATCACTCCGACGAGGAACTGCTGATCAAGGCTCGCCGCACGCTGGCGGAGGCCAGCATCCCGCTCCTGCCCACGGACCGGCTGGGCGACCTCAGCCCCACCGACCTGCGCATGACGGAAGTCGCCCGCATCCTGGGGGATCCGCGCGATGTGATCGTCATCGACGAGCTAAGCAATGCCTTCAACCGCCTGGAACTGGAGGACCTGCGCTACGCCCTGGTCCGCAGCGTCGAGCAGCGGCGCGGCATCATCTACGTCACCCATCACCTCGATGAGGCGCTGCGGCTGTGTGACCGCATCGCCGTGCTGCGGGATGGCCTGGTGCGTGACGTCTTCGTCTCCCGCAAGACCACCGTCGAGGAGCTGACGCACGCCATGTTCGGCGACGTCATCGTCAGCCACCCCCGCCGCTCCAACGCCACCCGCGATGTGGTGCTGGACGTCGAGGGCCTCAACTGCACCGGCCGTCCCATGTCCTTCCAGTTGCACCGCGGCGAGGTCCTCGGATTCACCGGCGGCCGCAAGTCCGGCATCGCGGAGTTGCGCGACGCGCTGTTGGGCAAGCGTCCCGGCGGGTTCGAGTCCCTGATGGTCGACGGGCTACCCGCCAGCATCGCCTCCCCCCGGGACCTGCCGTCGCTCGGCGTTTCGGTGCTGACCAATGCCGACGACCCGGACAGCGACTCCCACACCGCCCGCAACATCGCGATGCTGGACGGCGAGGACATCGACGACGAGGGCATCGAGGACACCACCAAGATCCTGCTCATGCTGCGCGAATCCGAGTCGCGGCTGAGCAAGCTGATGAAGCGTCCCATCCTGTCCACCGGGCAGCGCCGCTGGCAGCAAATGCAGGAGCTGGCCAGCCAGACCTCCCGCATCATGATCCTCATCGAGCCGACGGAGGGCTTGGACGTCGCCATGCAGGAGCGCTTCGCGCGCCTCCTAGAGGAGGTCACGGGCCGCGGCGTCGGGGTACTGCTGTTCACCAGCAACGAGGCCGAGTTGCACCAGCTGAGCGACCGGATCCTGGAGGTGGCCGACGGCACCATCGCCGGCTGGGCCGACGCCGGGCTGGAGCGGTTACACGCCGCGAGCTAAGCGTCCCGCGACACCCGGACGACGGCGTCCAGCAGGCCGTCCGCGACCTGCCGCTTCGTCCCGGCGATCTCGGCAGTCACCTCGTCGCGAGCATTCAGCACGAGGACGCGGTTGTCGGCCGCCTCGAAGCCGGAAGTCCAGCCGACCTCATTGACGACCAGTAAGTCCGCGCCCTTGCGGCGCCGCTTGCGAATTCCGCGTTCGAGGAGTTCGGCGCCCTGGCTGGTCTCGGCGGCGAACCCGACGATCACCTGACCGGGGCGGCGCGCGGCCGCCAGCCCGGCGAGGATGTCCTCGTTCTCCACGAGCTCCAGCCGCGGGATGCCGTCGGCCTCCTTGGTGAGCTTGCCCTCCGCGACCTCCCGGACCCGGAAGTCGGCGACGGCGGCGGCCATGATGACCACGTCGGCGCGTGCCGCAAACCCGCGCATGACGCCTCCCAGTTCGGCGGCGGAGCCAGCTACCTGAACCTCGACATCTGGTCCCGCCTCCGCCAGCACGGCCTGCTCGATGTTGGCGGCCGCCAACAACACCGTCGCCCCACGGTCCGCCGCCGCCCGGGCGATCGCCACCCCCTGACGGCCGCTCGAACGGTTTCCGAGGTAGCGCACCGGGTCGATGGGCTCGCGGGTGCCGCCCGCCGAGACCGCGACCGTCAACCCCGTCAAATCCCGTCGCCCGAGCAGCGCCGTCGCCGTCGCATGGATCTCCTCCGGCTCGCTCATCCGGCCCGGACCCGAGTCGCCGCCGGTGAGCGGGCCATCGGCGGGCCCAACGAGGTGAACCCCCCGGGCCCGCAGCGTCGCGATGTTCGCCGCCGTCGCGGGGTGGCGCCACATTTCCGTGTGCATCGCAGGGGCGATCAGCACCGGCGCCCGGGTCGCCAGCAGCGTCGTCCCCAGCAGGTTCGATGCCAGCCCCGCCGCCATCCCGGCGATCGTGTGCGCGGTGGCGGGGGCGACGATGACCAGGTCCGCCCGCTGCCCCAGGGCGACGTGCCGGACGCGGGGGACGTCGTCATGCACGGATGTGGTGACGGGGTTGCGGCTAATGGCCTCCCAGGTCGGTAACCCCACGAACCGCAACGCATCCTCCGTCGGGATGACGTGCACGTCATGACCGTCGCCGACGAGCAGCCGGACGAGATGAACGCTCTTGTATGCGGCGATTCCGCCAGTGACACCTACCACGATGAACATGACACCGATTCTGCCCGGTACGCTCGCCCCCATGTGCACCGTCGTGATCCGTGTCCCGGAACCTGGTCGAGGCGATATCCAGTTGCTGGCCGTCCGCGATGAGGACCCGCAGCGCCCGTGGCGGCCGCTCGGCACCTGGTGGCCCAACCAAGACATCACCGGCATCCAGGATGCGCAGGCGGGGGGCGCGTGGCTGGCCCACACTGACCGGCGGCTGGCGGTGCTCCTGAACCGGGCCGGTGGCGCCGACCTGCCGGACCCCACCTCGCGGGGTGGCCTCGTCCTGGGATCCGTGATGGGCGCTCCGCTGCCGGAGCCGCTGACGACCCTCGGCTTCAACTTCGTGGAGGTCTGGGGCGAAGGGGCCCGCGTCACGTCCTGGGAGGGCGGCGCGCCCCGGGTGAGCGAGTTGGAGCCGGGCACCCACATGATCGCCCACGACGACCTGAACGCCACCGCCACCCCGCGGATCGCCGCGTGGCGGGACCTGTTCGCGCGCACCCCGACGCGCGGCGGGCGCTGGTGGCAGGCCTGGGTCGAGGCGCTCGGCGAGACGGCCCGCATCGTCGCCCCCACCGACGACCGCGCCATCATCCGCGACAACCGCCCCCACGGCTTCCCGACGCTGTCGCTGCTGGTGTGCGCCGCGAGCGTCGGCCCGTCGGGGGTTCAGGCGCGGATGGCGACGCTGAAGGTGCCCGGCCGCTGGAATCGCCTAACGCTTCAGTGACGCGCCTCAGGCGACCTTGCGGAGGATGGTTCGCAGATCGTCGGCCGACGGGGCCACCGGATTTCCGGGGGTGCAGCCGTCGGCCAGGGCAGCGGCCACCAGCTCCGGCTGGTCCCGCCGCAGCTCCGCCGAGCCGACCTTCACCTCCGACAGCCGCCCCGGCATCCCCAGCTTCGCCCGCAGTCGCTGCACCGCCGCAACCAGCGACGTCACCGCTGCGCGTCCCGTCGCCGACGGGGCGACCAGCCGACCCAGCCGGGCGTAGCGCTCCGCCGCCCATGGGCTGCGCTCCGCGTTGAACTCGATGACGTGCGGCAGCAGCAGCGCGTTCAACCGGCCATGCGCAACGGGGTAGCGGCCGCCCAGTGCGTGCGCCAGCGAATGCACGATCCCCAGTCCCGCGTTGTCGAAGGCCATCGCCGCCATGCAGGAGGCGTTGTGCATGTGGGAGCGCGCTTTGAGGTCGTCGCCGTGGGTGAAGCAGCGCTCCAGGTGCGTCAAAACCAGCTCGACGGCCTTTTCCGCCAGCGCATCGGAGAAGTCGCTGGCGTTCGCGGCGACATAGGCCTCGATGGCGTGGGTCAGCACGTCCATGCCAGAGTCGGCGGTGATGTGCTTCGGTACCCCAACCACCGCCTGCGGGTCGAGGATGGCCAGGCCCGCCACCAGGTCCTGGGAGACGATCGGGATCTTCGTGTGCGTGGCCTCGTCGGTGACCACCGCGAACGATGTCACCTCGGAGCCCGAGCCGCTGGTCGTCGGGATCGCGACCAGGCCACCCGGGGCGCCGATGCCCGCCTCCAGCGCGGCCTTGTGCATCACCTTCGCCGCGTCCATCACCGATCCGCCCCCGTAGGCGACGACGACCTGCGGCCGGGCCTGAACATAGGCTGCGACGCCCGCCGAGATCTCGCCGGTCGTCGGGTTGGGGTTGACCCCCGTGAACGTCGCAACATGGGCGCCCAGCCGGTCGACGACCTGCCGGTAGACGGGTGTGGTGGCCAGGAACTCATCGGTCACCAGGAACACCGGGGCGTCCCGGAACTCGTCCAGCGCCGCCAGCGCCTCCGCGCCCAGCCCAACGCGCGTGGCCAACCGAAACTCTTTCATGCGACTCTCCCTGAGTGTTCGCGCCGGTATTCCGACGGGGTGACGCCCACGTGCTTCTTGAACGTGCGCGAGAAGTAGTTGAGCGGGGCGAAGTCCAGTTCCGCGGCGATGCGCAGCACCGGCTTGTCGGTGTGCACGAGCACGAACTTCGCCCGTTCGAGCCGCTTGCCCGTCACGTACGGGATGAAGCTCATGCCGGTGCGTTCCTTGAACTTGCGCGCGAAGTGCGACTCGGACCACAGCAGGTATTCGGAGGCCTTGCGCAGCGTCAGGAACGACGACGGGTTCTTCTCAATCTCGTTGAGCAGCGTGGTGAGACTCCGTTCCCCACCGCGGGCGACCGGCTCCAGCAGGTCGTGCACCCGGATCAGTAGCCGTTCGCAGTACACCTGGCATTCGTAGCGGTTCATGGGGCCGCGCCGTCGCCCCCGGTGTCGCGTCACCAGCTGCGAAAGGTCCCGCCCGAACTGCACCGCCTCGCTGGTGGCGATGCCGATCATCATGTCCTCGAACTCGGCCAAGTCCTTCGGATCGACCTTCTGGCTCCAGCGCGGCAGCAGATGATCCAGGTAGTCGCCGAGCAGGTCCAGGTTCGCGGCCGCGTCGCCCTTCGCGACGTTGCCCGCCACCACCGCCGCGTCGGGCAGGCGCTGCTGTCCCATCGACTCGACGGGGATCAGCGGCAACGGCTTGCGGGTGCCCGCCAGCAGCGGCGCCAGCGCGGGGTTACCGTCCGAGTGTGGGATGCTGCTGAGCCGCCCCAGCACCTTGCCAGCGACGGCGAACCGCGGCTCCTCCAGCGACGAGCCGAGTTTCGCGTTCGCCAGCCCGATGATCTCGTTCGCGGCGGCCTGTAGCTTGCCCAGGTCGACGACCGCCACCTGGTCGTACAGGCGCGCGGCCTCCCGGTTCTCCAGCACCTCCGACTGGCCGACGATCTGCTGCAGGTGCGCCTGTCCTTCCGTCAGCAGCACCTGCCCGGCCATCACGGCCCCCAAATACTGGGTGCCCCACATGATCGAGACGGAGAAGTCCACGAGTCCCGCGTGGCAGCGATACACGACGGGGCGCCCCTCGATGGCGCTCTGCAAGCCGCCGTGGGCGTCGCAGGTATGGCATTTGGCGCGGATCGCGGGGTCACGGCGCAGGAAGCGGCACAAGGCGGTGAACTGCGACGCCTCCGTCACGGGGCGTCCCGTCGAGTCGACGGTGATCATCGCCAGGCCGGTATCGGCGGCGAACTCGTCCTGGATGCGCTGCAACTCGACCACGTCGACGAGGCTGCGCAGATCCAGCCCGGCCGCCTGCGGTTTCACGATGCTTCCCGGCACAGCACCTCCCGCACGCGTTTGAAGCCTTTCCCGGTGACGGAGTCGACCACCAGGATCTCGTGGGCCCCGGCCTGGGCCAGGTGGTCGACGGCGTTGTGGACTTGGGGCTCGGTGGCGATCCCGGACTTGGTCACCACTCCGATCACCTCCCGGTTGAAGGTGGACGCGAAACCAGGCGGGAACCGGGTGTCCTCGCTGGTCGCGGCCTGGATGAGGACCACCACCTCCACGTCGTAGGAGGCCAGCATCAGGGCATGCTTGTAGCGCCCCACCTCCAGGTACTCGCCGGGCGTGTCGATGGCGGTGGCAAACGTTTCAATGGCCTGCGTTTTGGCGTACTCGATCGGCAGCCCCTGGAGTTGCTGCCGAAACGTCGTCTTGCCAGCGCCGATGCTGCCGACGAGCAGGATGCTCCTCATGTACGCGTCAGGGGGGCCGGGGTGAAGCCGAGCACTTCCTGCAGGGTGCCGACGATGCCCATGACCGATGACTCGACGTCGGCCAGCAGCCCCGTCACCAGCAGCGACCCAGAGAACCGGTCGACGAACGCCAGCTCAACACCGGCGGACTTGGTGGCGATGTCGGCAGCGATCACGGCGGCCTCACCGGGGGTGATGGTGAGCACCCCGATGGCGCCGCGCGTCCCGGCGGGCAGGCCGATCTTGGGGTACAGGTGGGGATCCGGGTTGGCGATCACGTGAGCGAGCGTCACTTGCTTGCCAGGCACGAACTCCTGGATGATGCGCGTCTTATCGCTCAACTCAGTCATGGGCCACTCCGTCCTTGGCATGCCCGTCGGCGTCAGGGTTCTCGTCGGAATTTACACGATAGGGGCCTGACCAGATCAGTTCAACGATCCGCTCAACCCAAGAACAAGAATTTGTAACAACCCGGGGGGATGGTGTACCCCGCCCCGACCTACACTGACCAACACGACGAGCCGCCCCCGGCGCGTCACAACGAGCAAGGACGAAGGAGTCGAGATGCAGGAAGCACTCGGAATGGTCGAGACGAAAGGCTTTGTCGGGGCGGTCGAGGCCGCCGACGCCATGGTCAAGTCCGCAAACGTCACCCTGATCGGCAGCGAGAAGATCGGCTCCGGTCTGGTGACCGTCATGGTCCGCGGCGACGTCGGCGCCGTCAAGGCCGCCACCGACT
>JAUNKK010000055.1 GCA_030532825.1 Propionibacteriaceae bacterium | reverse complement strand
CGGTCTCGATGTCCTTGGAGACGATGGGCTCCTCGGTGTAGGCGAGGATCCGGCCATCAGCGGCCTTCTTGACGATCTCGTTGACTTCCTCGACGGTGGTCTCACGGCTGGCCTCGAAGGTGAGGTCAGTGGCGGAGCCGGTCGGGGTGGGGACACGCAAAGCGTAGCCGTCAAGCTTGCCCTTGAGTTCGGGCAGCACGAGGGCAACGGCTTTGGCGGCGCCGGTCGTGGTGGGGACGATGTTCAGGGCGGCGGCGCGAGCGCGACGCAGGTCTTTGTGGGGGCCATCCTGCAGGTTCTGATCCTGCGTGTAGGCGTGAATGGTGGTCATCAGGCCCTTCTGGATACCCAGGGCATCGTTGAGAACCTTGGCCATCGGAGCCAGGCAGTTGGTGGTGCAGGAGGCGTTGGAGATGATGTTGTGAACGGCCGGATCGTACTTGTCGTCGTTCACACCCATGACGATGGTGATGTCCTCGTTCTTGGCGGGAGCCGAGATCAGGACCTTCTTCGCACCGGCATCCAGGTGAGCCTTGGCCTTCGTGGCATCAGTGAAGAAGCCAGTGGACTCGACGACGATATCAACGCCGAGTTCCCCCCAGGGAAGGTTGGCCGGGTCCTTCTCTGCGAACGCCTTGATCTCCTTGCCGCCCACGATGATGGCATCTTCGTCGTAGGAGACCTCGTCGCTGAAACGGCCGAGGATCGAGTCGTACTTTAGGAGGTGGGCCAGGGTCTTGTTGTCGGTGAGGTCGTTAACAGCAACCACCTCAAGATCAGCGCCGGACGCGATGAGGGCCCGGAAGTAGTTGCGGCCGATGCGGCCAAAGCCGTTGATTCCAACCTTGACGGTCATTTCGGATAGATCCCCTTCGAGAGATACCTGGGTACCGCCACGCCAACTCAGCGGAATAACGACACCCTTCGGACGAGCCCCATCCTAGTCAGTGATCCCGCAACTTAGAAGAGCAGGGTTTCGTGACTATTCAGTTTCTGGCAGGTCGGCGGGGATGGAAGCCTCCGTGTTGGGGATCCCTGCGGCCTCCGCGGCCTTGTCAGCGGTCGCCAACAGGCGTCGGATCCGGCCCGCGACGGCATCTTTCGTGAGGGGCGGGTTGTGCAATTTGCCCAGTTCCTCCAAGCTGGCCTGGCGGTGTTCGAGGCGCAGCCGGCCCGCGGCGGCCAGGTGCTCGGGCGCGTTCGCCCCGAGGATTTCGAGCGCCCGTTCCACGCGGGCGCTGGCTGCGACGGCGGCGCGGGCAGAGCGGCGTAGGTTCGCATCATCGAAATTCGCCAGCCGGTTCGCCTGAGCCTTGACTTCCCGGCGCAGCCGCCGTTCCTCCCAAATCAGGCGCGTCTCCTGGGCGCCCATCCGGGTGAGCAGATCAGCGATGGCCTCCCCGTCCCGCAGAATCACGCGCTCTATCCCGCGGGACTCCCTGGCCTTGGCGGAGATCCCCAGCCGTCGAGCAGCACCACACAGCGCGAGGGCCGCCTCCGATCCCGGGCAGGTTACCTCCAGTGACATGGAACGCCCCGGCTCGGTCAGGGAGCCTCGGGCTAGAAACGCCCCCCGCCACACCGCGACACAGTCGGCGAGGGAACCACCCACGACGTTCGCGGGGAGGCCGCGCACGGGGCGCCGTTGATTGTCCACGAGGCCGCTCAACCGGGCGAGTGCCTCACCGTCGCGGATCACCCGCACTGCGTAGCGGGTGGTGCGGCGCAGTCCCGTCGCGTTGATGACCAAAAGATCCGAATCCAGGGAATAAAGGTCATGGATATACGATCGCAGGCGGCGGGCCGCACTGGCCAAGTCGAGTTCAGCCTCGACGACGATACGCCCTCCCACCAGATGGAGTCCGCCCCCAAACCGAAGCATGGCCACGACCTCAGCTCGCCGCACATTCGGGTGCGGGGCCGCTACGGCTGCCAGCTCCGACTTCACCTTCTGAGTCAACGCCATGCCAGACATCATTCCACGCGGACCCCTTGGACGACTACGGGAACCTGTGAATGGGGACCCGCTACCTGCCGACCTGCCTCATGCGGGCAGGTTGTCGCCCGTGTGCTACCCCGGCGGGAAGACGACTGGAGTTCCTTGCCTCGTTGGCCCTATCGGCGGTCCCCTATCCTCCTAGAAGCTCGCTGTAAGCAGCGGCGAGCCGGTTCGGGTCGTGACGGGCGGTACCGTCCGAGGCCCGTACGTCCGCGATCACCAACTCCGCCCCGAGGGACGCCGCGAACGGGGTCAGGTGGCGGTCCGTCTGCGCGAAACCGGCATCAGCCAGCACATAATCCAGCCGCAGCGTCGGGGCATGCTCGGCGAGCAACTCGATGTGACGGGAGGCGGTGAACCCATCGGTCTCGTCGGCAGCAGCGATGTTCATCACCAGAATGCGGCGAGCGCTAGTGGCGTAGATCGCATCCCTCAGTTTCGGGACCAACAGATGCGGAATGACCGAGGTGAACCAGGAACCTGGTCCCAGCACGATGGCATCGGCGGCATGGACGGCCGCAACGGCCTCTGGGTGGGCCGGGGGGTCCGCGGGGATGAGCCGCACTGCCTGGACGGTCGCCCGGGTCTTAGCGACGGTAGCCTGCCCGGACAAGGTGCAGATCTCGTCGGGGGCTAGCGGGTCGAGGCCTAGCACATCGGCTTCAATCTCCAGGGGCACGGAGCTCATCGGCAGCACGCGACCACGAGTCCGTAACAGTTCTCCCACCATGTCGAGACCCGCGACCGGGTCGTCAAGCTGCTGCCATAAGCCGGCGATTAAAAGGTTCCCGATCGCGTGTCCGGCCAGCGGCCCATCTCCCGTGAATCGGGCTTGCAGCACGCTGGCCCAGCGACGACCAACCTGATCATCGCCGCAAAGCGCCGCGAGCGCCATACGCAGATCCCCAGGAGGTAGGCAGCCGAACTCGCTGCGCAGCCGCCCCGACGAGCCCCCATCATCGGCGACAGTCACGACGGCCGTGAGGTTGTCCGTGACCCGGCGCAGCGCAGTCAGTGAAGCGTACAGCCCGTGCCCACCGCCGAAGGCCACCACATCCGGGAGCCGCTTCAGGGTACTCATTCTTTCCCCAGATCCCGGTGGAGGACGCTCACCCCATAGTCACGCTCGCGCAGGCGCGTCGCCAACTCCTCGGTCATTGCCGTGGAGCGGTGCTTGCCGCCCGTGCAGCCGATGGCGACCGTGACCTGGCGTTTGCCCTCGGTCAGATACCCGGGGGCGGCGGTCTCAATGATGGCGAGCATCCGTTCCTGGAACTCCCCGGCGGCGCTCTGCTTCAACACATAACTCGCGACGTCCGGGGATAGCCCTGTCTTGGGCCGCAGGTCCGGCACCCAATAGGGGTTGGGCAGGAACCGGACATCGAAGACGATATCGGCGTCGACTGGCAGGCCGTTCTTGAAACCGAAGGAGATCAGGGCAACGCTCAGCTTGTCGGTGGCATCGGTACCGAAGTGGTTGGCGATGCGCAGCGCCAGCTGCCGGGCACTGAGCCGGGAGGTATCGACGACAATGTCGGCGTTGGCCCGCAGGTCAGCCAGCAGCCGACGTTCCCGAAGGATCCCATCCAGGAGGCGTCCGTCGTATTGCAGCGGCAGCGGCCGGCGGGTCGATTCCTGCCGCTGCACGATGACATCGTCGGTAGCTTCCAGGAACATGACGGTGACCTGATAGCCGCGTTGTTTCAGTTCGGCGAAAGCGGCCGGGATCTGTTCAAACTCAACGCGAGATCGCACGTCGACCACGACGGCCAGCCGCTCGCTTGCGCCAAGGCGGTCTACGAGGGTGGGTAGCAGCGCTGGCGGCAGGTTGTCCACGACATACCAGCCGAGATCCTCCATGGTGTGCGCCGCGGTGCGCCGCCCGGCCCCGGAGAGCCCGGTGATGATCACGATCTCGGGGCGATGTGGCGCATGCATAACAAAACCCTATCCCGTTGCCGTCCCCGATGAAGGCCGACCGACCGAGCCCGGAGCCTGCTCCTCCCCCAGTCCCCGGGCCGCTAAGGCATCGCCGGTGCGGTCCGCGTAGGCCACGGCACCGAGCACGACGGGAAACAGCAGGGCGACGACGTTGCGTCCCACCCCGCGCGCCCCGGCCGCCTCCTTCGCCTGCCCGAATAACCCAAGCAGGTACGGGATGGAGCGGATCATCAGCGAGATCGTCAGGGCGACGCGTTGCGGGCTAATCCCGATGAATCGCAGCGGGGCGCAGGCTCGCGTGAGGCCGTGTAGGAGTTCTGGGGTGGGGGTGGTGAGAGTCAGAATGCGCGAAGCCAGGATGGCGAGTAGTAGGTTTCCGGACTGGATCACAGCCCCGGCCGGGCCGGCGGTGATCAGGTTGTACCCGGCCAGCACGGCGAGGATCACCCACATCGCCCAGCCCAGCCGCAGGAGCCGAGCCAGTCCGATGCCGGAGGTCACCAGCGCCAGCACTGCGAGGGCGAGCCCCGCCACGGTCACAGGCCACGCCCGCAGTATCAGAGCCGGAATCGTCAAGCCCAAAAGGATTAGGTATTTCACCCCTAGGCCCGTGCGGAACAACCAGCCATTTCCAGGCTGGTACATGCCGAGAAGGCTCGCGTGGAGGTTCATGCCCCAGCCCCCATCGCGGCCTCGTACCAGGCGATGGTCTCCCCGGGCGCGCCGTCGGCAGCGATGTGGCCCTCCGCCACGACGAGCACCCGCTCTGCGTCAGCAGCCACCCGCATGTCGTGAGTGGAGTAGATGAGTTGCTGTTCCAGTTCGGCGAAGGTGCGCTGCAGCGCCAGTTTGTTGCGCAGGTCGAGGAGGGTGGTGGGCTCGTCGGCCACGACGACGGCGGGCTCGACGGCTAGCACGCTGGCCAACGCCACCAGCTGCCGCTCTCCCCCGGACAGGTCATAGATGCTCTGGTGGGCCAAATCGCCTAGACCTCGGGCGTCGAGGATCTCCTGGGCGCGTGTCGCACGCTCGCGACGCGGCAGATGTCCAAGGCTGAGCGTCAAGTCTTCCAAGGGTGTGGACATCAGGAGTTGCGACAACGGGTCGGTGAAGATGAACCCGACGGCCTTGCGTACCTTCCCGGCGTCCCGCACGGTGTCCAGGCCGTCCACCGTGACCTTTCCCGAAGTAGGCCGACGCATCCCGTTGATCAATCGGAGCAGCGTCGACTTACCGGAGCCGTTTGCCCCGATGACCGCGATTCGCCGCTCAGCCAGTTGCAGGGTCACGTCGCTCAGGAGCACCTTGGGCTCGTCCTCCCGCCGGATGGGTGGGATGACGACGCCAACTTCCTCAAACTGGATCACCGACGGATGAGCAACCGCGGGAAGGCCCTGTGAACGGCGTAGGCCAGCAGAACTGCAACCACCGACTTCAGTGCGTCGCCGATCCAGAAAGGCATGTCGATGGCGAAGGCTGTCTTGAAATCCGCCGAGAGGGCCCGCATCATTCCGAGCACACCTATCGGCAGAATGACGAGGTAACGCGCTGCCAGGGTGCCGACGAAGAAGATGAACGGCGTCACGGCGCTGAGACCACGCCGCACCGCCCACAGCGCCACGAGACCGCACACCAGGGCCGCGAGGGGGAAAGACAACAGGTAGCCGCCGGAGGGGCCGACAAAGCTGCCCAGCCCCGCGCCGCCCTTGGCGAAAACCGGAAGCCCGGCAGCCCCGACCACTAGGTAAAGCAACACCGCCAGGAAGCCGCGCACCGGCCCGAGGCACAGTCCGGCCAGAGAGACACCCAGTGTCTGGAGGGTGACGGGGATTGGCCCAATGTTGAAGGCCGGGACGAGGGCCAACGCGGCGATCAGCGCGGCAAAGACAGCAATATAGGCGATATCGCTCGCCTGGAAAGCGCGACGGGGAGCGGGCCCTGACACGGTTGCCTCCAAGGGGTTGAGTAGCTATTGTGGCCATTCAACACCCAGATTTGAACGCCGTTCAAGTCGGTGGGGGCCACGCGCTTCGGGATTCCCGCGACCACGGCATAGAATCCGCCGGTGCGCGATTTCTCCCAGCTCTTGAAAACCCCCGGCCTGGCGAGGATCGTTGCCACCCAGCTGTTGGCCCGACTACCGGCCGGGATGTTCTCCATCGGGTTGCTCATGCACTGTGAGCAACGCTACGGGAACTACACTTCCGGGGGTCTTGTGCTGGCCGCGCTGTCCGTCGGCATGGCGGTCGCAGGGCCAGTTGTTTCACGTCAGCTGAGCCGGTTCGGCACCCTGCCTGTACTGCTCACCTGCCTGCTGCTCGCGACGACCGCCCTCACCCCCATGATCCTCATCCCGCTGCCGTTGTGGGCGATGACGGCCCTCGCGGCCGTCGCGGGTGCCGCCATCCCCCCGATCCAACCCACGGTCCGCACGCTGTACCCGAAGCTGGTTCCTCCGCACCTGGTCACCCCGCTGTTCGGGTTGGACGCCGCCTTGCAGGAGATTATCTGGGTACTTGGGCCCGTGGGGATCACCACGATGGTGGCGCTGCTCGGTTCGACCACCGCGCTGCTCGTCGTCGTCGGCGTCCAGCTGGTGGGGGTGTTGCTGTTTATCTTCGAGCCCCCGGTGAGGGGCATGAAGATTCCGCGAGCGACAGGAGGGTTCGGCCGGGTGGTCCTGAAGCCGGCGGTGCTGCTGATGACCGCGGTTTCCCTGTTGCTGATCGGTTCTCTGGCCGCCATGGAAGCCGCGGTGGTTGCGTGGTTCGGCGAGGGCTCACTGCTGGGCGGTTTCGTCCTGGCCATCAGTTCCATCGGTTCCCTGATCGGCGGGCTTGTCGTGGGCCATCGGCCGTTGCGGCAATGGTCCTTGCCGACACGTCTGTTGACGCTCGCCGTCGGCCTCGGGATCGCCAGCGCCATGACGGGATTCTGGGCTTTGTCGGCAGCGCTGTTCATCGCCGGCTTCGGCATGGCGCCAGCGATTGCGGCGGTATCTTCCGTCATCGCGAGCAGTGTGCCGTTCGCCGACACGGCGGAGGCTTACGGGTGGATCACGACGGGGCAGTTGATGGGCGCTGCGCTGGGGCCGGCGCTCGCCGGGGTGGCTATCGACGCGACTCGAAGCGGGGTAGGCGGGATGCTGGTCGCTTTCGGAATCGGCGCCGCGGCAACCCTAGTGGCTGTTGTATTCCGCAAAGTGCAGCCGCCGGATGTGCAGAAGCCTCAAGAACTCGGTTGAGCCCCATAGAACATCAGCAACGGCGTGGGCTGAGCATGCTGCCGGGGGAGGACAGTTCGGGTGGCGATTCATCCTGCGGCTACGATCAGCCGAACTGCGCGAGGCGGTGTTAGGCGGATCAGGAGTTCGCTGGCAGAATGAGGGGCGGCGCTCGACCACGGCCCGCCGACCGAAGTAGCCGGACAAGGAAGTCACATGCTCAGCACCGACAACATCACCCTCAATCCCAACCCCCTCGTGCACGCTCTGCGAAAGCCAGCCGGCGAGTTCACCAAGGCCGACATCATCTCGTTCATCGTCGACAATGGAATCGAGATGCTCAACCTCCGCTATGTGGGTGGGGATGGCCGATTGAAGGCCCTGAACTTCGCCATTCAATCGCTGGCACAGCTGGACCGGGTACTGACGATGGGTGAACGGGTTGACGGTTCGTCGCTATTCGAATTCGTTGAGGCCACTAGTTCCGATCTCTACGTGGTCCCGCAGCTCCGCACCGCGTTCCTCAATCCGTTTGAGACGACGCCCACCCTGGACATCCTCTGCGGGTTCTACGATGTGGCCGGGGAGCCCCTGGCCAGTTCACCGCAGCACATCCTGCGCAAGGCCCAGGAATCGCTCGAAGCGGCGACGGGCTGCCGGATGGAAGCCCTTGGCGAGCTTGAGTACTACCTGTTTTCTGAGGTCGAGCAGATTTATCCGGTCGAGGAGCAGCGCGGCTACCACGAGGCTGCCCCATTCGGGAAGTGGAGCGAGATTCGCACGACGACGCTGCGGTTGCTCACCCAAATGGGCTGCTCGGTGAAGTACGCACACGCGGAGGTCGGTAACTTCATCACGCGCGACCGCCAGATGGTGCAGCAGGAAATCGAATTCCTGCCCACCGACGTGACCCACGCCGGCGACCAAATGACGCTCGCCAAATGGGTGGTGCGCGAGGTGGCGCATGCCCACGGCGTCGAGGTGTCGTTCTCTCCCAAGATCGCCGTCGGGCAGGCAGGCTCCGGCATGCACTTCCACACCCGACTCGTCAAAGATGGGGTGAATCAGTTCGCCCAGGGCTCCGGACTCACTGACGAGGCGCGGCGCGTGATCGGCGGGTATCTCGCGCATGCCGCCTCCCTCACGGCATTCGGCAACACCGTTCCCCCGTCGTTCCTACGGCTGGTGCCGCACCAGGAGGCGCCGACGGCGATCTGCTGGGGAGACCGGAACCGCTCCGTGCTGGTGCGTGTGCCGCTAGGCTGGCAGAACCTCGACGACCGCATGTTCCGCGATGCCAACCCCAACGAACCAGGCGTTAGTGACCTGCCCAACGACTCGCAAACCATTGAGTTGCGCAGCCCTGACGGATCGGCCAGTATCCACCTGTTGCTGGCTGGGATCACCGTCGCAGCGCGGGAAGGCCTCACGGGCGAGGGCATGCTGGAGTACGCCAACCAGCGCTACGTCTCGGGCGACGCGTCACAGACTCCGGGCCTGGACCAGTTGCCCGCATCCTGCGCGGAGTCGGCGCAGCGTCTCCTAGCGCAGCGCGCCTCCTATGAGGCCGACGGGGTGTTCCCGGCTGGGCTGATCGATGCGTGGGCGGCCCAGTTGACGGCGCTAGATGACGCGAACCTGCGCGAGGACATCGCCGAGGCAAGGGTCAAAGTCAGCGACCTGGTGGAGCGCTACCTCCACATCGGGTAGCCGGCACAGCTGAACAGGCCCACTGCTGGTTGAGTCTCGCTGCGAGCAACGGACTCAACCAGCAGGGTCTTTCAGGCTATTCTGCCGTGTGGCTTGTGTACGGTACGGGGTCGGGCAGCCCGCGTTCGGCACGCACCCGCCGCGAGATCGCCTCAACCGCGATCAGGGCGTCGTAGACCATCTGCGCGTTGACGGGGAACGGCATGGCGTGGATGGTTTCGCCCTCGGCTGTCGCGGCCTCCGCGACAGCCCGTAGCTCAGCGGTGTGCTCCGGTGACAGTCCCACCTCGGTCAGCGTGTTCGGTAGGCCGACGCGGGTGCTGAAGACAATGAAATCCTCGATCTCGGCAGCCGACGCCCCCTCCAGAATCAACTGGGTGAGTGATCCGATGTTGACCTTCTGCCCATGGGTGAGGCCGTGGGTCTGCGGGGCGGCGGTCAGGCCGTTGTGGATCGCGTGCGCGGCGGCCAGGCCCCCGGATTCGAAGCCCAAGCCAGACAGCAGGGTATTCGCCTCAATGACGGCCTCCAGCGCGGGGGTGACGGTCTTGGCACGGACGGCATCAATGGCCAACAGCGCATTGTCGTGCAGAAGCCGCCACGACAGCTCCGCCAAGGCAGTCGCCGTCAGCGTCGGTCGGCCGCCCGCCATGGTCGCGCCTTGGCCGCGTGCGGTGGCGCGGGCTTCCAGCCATGTCGCCAACGCATCGCCGATTCCGCCGATGAGGAACTCCACGGGCGCGTTGGCTACCACCTGGGAGTCGATGAGTACCAGATGCGGGTTGCTCGGGAAAAAGCGGTATTCCTCGAAGGCGCCGTCGGCGGTGTACATCACACTCAGGGCGCTGGTGGGAGCATCGCTGGACGCAGCCGTTGGCACGCTGGCCCAGCGAATGCCGGCGAGATGCCCGGCGGCCTTGGCGGCGTCGATCACGGACCCACCGCCCAGCCCTATGAGAACGTCGTGATGTCCTTCGGTGATCTGGCGGACGAGATCATCGACGACGGCAGCGGTGCAGAGCTTCCCAAAGGCCACACGCTTGACGGGCAAATCAGCATTGGCGAACGAGGCGGTCACAGGTTCCTCGGCAATCCGCCAGGCAGTCTCGCCGGCGACGATGAGCGGGGATGACCCGATACGGCTGACGTACTCGCCGAGCTGGCCGAGGGCGCCGGGACCCTGGACATAGCGGGAGGGAGAGAACAAGATCTGGGTAGGCATGGCTCAGTCCAATCGTTCGTCGTTGAGCAGGACGGCAAGAAACTTTACCACCCACCTCGCCGAAGCTGCCTGGCCACGCACCTCTTCGGCAAGGCGCAAGGTGGAACGATCGCAGCGGCTGGGATCGCCAGGTCGGTTACGTCGACGTGACCTCGCCGGTGGCTAGGTTGATGGCCTCGCCGCCGGTGTCGGCGACCGCTTCGTGGACGGCGGCCGCCAGCTTCGGCCCGAAGCCGGGGACCGCGGCGATCTCCTCCGGCGTGGCTGCCCGCAGTTTCTTGAGGGACCCGAAATAGCTCAGTAGGGCCTTGCGTCGCAGCTCCCCCAGTCCTGGGACGCCGTCTAGGGCGGAGGACAACATCGACTTGCTACGCCGACTCCGGTGGTGGGTGATGGCGAACCGGTGCGCCTCGTCGCGGACCCGCTGCAGCAGATACAGGCCCTCGGAGGCGCGCGGCAGAATGACTGGGTATTCCTCGTCAGGTAGCCACACCTCCTCTAGCCGCTTGGCCAACCCACACAGCGCGATCTCCCCCGCCAGTCCCAGGTCGTCCAGTACCTTCGCCGCGGCCGCGACCTGCGGGGCACCGCCGTCGACGACAATCAGCGCGGGGGCATAGGCGAAGCGACGCGGTGCCCCGGTGGTCGGATCAATCAGCAGCGGACCCGACTCGTCGTCACGGCCCCACTCGTCGAGCAGCCGGGCCAGGCGACGCCGCAGTACCTCGTCCATGGCAGCGATGTCGTTGGAGCCCTCGAAGCTCTTGATGACGAAATGCCGATAGTCGGCCTTGCGGGCTAGACCGTCTTCGAAGACCACCATGGAGCCGACCACCTCGACCCCTTGGGTGTGAGAGATATCGAAACACTCGATCCTCAGCGGCGGCTCCGGCAACCCGAGGGCGTCGGCGATCTCCTGCAGGGCCTGATTTCGGATGGTCAGATCGCTGGCACGTTTAGTGGCCTGCTGCTGCAGCGCCAGTTGGGCGTTTTTGACCACCGTCTCCAGCAGGGTGCGTTTGGCGCCACGGACCGGGACCCGCACTGTCACCCGGCCACCCCGCAACTCTTCGAGGAGCGCCACGAGTTCGGGCTCCGCTGGCACGGAACTCAGGATCACGGGCGGCGGCTGATTCTCGGCGCTGTAAAGCTGCAACAGGAACGGCTCAAGCAGTTCGGCGAGATCCCGGTCGTCCGCCCGATCCGCGATCCAGCCCCGCTCCCCCGCGACCCGGCCGCCGCGAACGTGGAAGATCTGCACCGCTACCTGCTGCCCGTCGTCGGCGAAACCGACGACATCGGCCTGAGTGTCGTCGGCGAGCACAACTGTGTTGCGTTCCCGCGCCTTGTTCAGGCCGGCCAGCTGGTCACGCAGCACCGCGGCCCGCTCAAAGTTGAGTTCCGCGGACGCCTGCTGCATTTCCCGTTCCAGCTCACCGACGATCTGGTCCGACTCTCCGGCCATGAAACGGCAAAAGCCCGCCACTAGGTCCCGATGAGCCTCGGGACCAATCCGTCCGACGCAAGGAGCGGCGCACTTTCCGATGTCGCCGAACAGGCAAGGGCGACCGGAGGCGCGAGCCCGCTGAAATACCCCGTCGGTGCAGGAACGCATCGGGAATACCCTGAGCAGCGCGTCGACGGTCTCACGAATGGCCCAGGCCTGCCCGAACGGGCCGAAATATCGGGTGCCGCGACGTTTGGCACCGCGCCCCACAAAGACCCGCGGATATTCCTCGCTCCAGGTAACCGCTAGCCACGGGTAGGACTTGTCATCGCGGTATTTGACGTTGAACCGAGGATCGAACTGCTGGATCCAGGTGTATTCGAGTTGCAGCGCCTCCAACTCGTTGGCGACCACCGTCCACTCCACCCGAGCCGCAGTCCGCACCATCGTCTGGGTGCGGAAGTGCAACGCCGCGGGGTCAGCGAAATACGAGTTCAATCGGGCGCGTAGATTCTTCGCCTTGCCGACGTAGATGACGTTGCCGAAGGCGTCAAAGAACCGGTAGACACCGGGCTCCGTGGGGATGCTGCCCGGCCTGGGCCGGTAGCTGGCCGGGTCAGCCATCGCCTCAGCGGGTCAGGCGCCGGTGCTTCGACGCGTGGGGACGTGCGGCCTCGACTCCGAGCCGTTCGACCTTGTTGGTCTCGTAGTCGGCGAAGTTGCCCTCGAACCAAAACCAGCGTGGGATGCCGTTGTCATCCTCACCTTCCCACGCCAGCATGTGGGTGGCTACGCGATCCAGGAACCAGCGGTCGTGAGAGATCACGACGGCGCATCCCGGGAACTCAAGTAGCGCGTCCTCCAGGCTGGAGAGGGTCTCGACATCGAGGTCGTTGGTTGGCTCGTCGAGGAGCAGCACATTTCCGCCCTGCTTCAGCGTCAGCGCCAAGTTGAGGCGGTTGCGCTCACCGCCCGAGAGCACGCCGGCCTTCTTTTGCTGGTCCGGACCTTTGAAACCGAAGCTGGCCACGTAGGCGCGTGACGGCATCTCGAAGTTCGCGACCTTGATGTGGTCGAGGCCATCGGAGACCACCTGCCATACGTTGTCCTCCGCGTTCAATCCGGCACGGTTCTGGTCGACGTAGCTGAACGACACCGTGTCGCCGATCTTGACGGAACCGGCATCGGGCTGCTCCTGGCCAGTGATGGTTTTGAACAGGGTGGTCTTACCGACGCCGTTGGGACCGATGATGCCGACGATGCCGGCGCGCGGCAGCGAGAATGACAGGTCCTTGATGAGCACGCGATCGCCGAAGCCCTTGGTGAGGTTGCTGACCTCAAGGACCGCCGATCCCAGTCGCGGACCTGGCGGGATGTTGATCTCGGCGGTGTCGATCTTCCGGAAACGCTCCGCCTCGGCCGCCAGTTCCTCATAGCGCTGAAGGCGGGCCTTGTTCTTGGCCTGCCGGGCTTTCGGCGAGGAGCGCACCCATTCAAGCTCTTTCTCCAAGATCTTGGCGCGCTTGGCGTCCTTCTTGCCCTCAATCTGGAGGCGCTGGCGCTTGGTTTCCAGATACGTGGAGTAGTTGCCCTCGTAGGGGTGGAGCTTGCCGCGGTCGACCTCGCAGATCCATTCCGCCACGTTGTCCAGGAAGTAGCGGTCGTGGGTGACGGCCAGCACGGCGCCCGGGTAGCTCTTGAGATGGCCTTCGAGCCAGTTCACGGACTCGGCATCGAGGTGGTTGGTGGGTTCGTCGAGCAGCAGCAGGTCCGGCTGCTGCAGTAGCAGCTTGCACAGCGCGACGCGGCGCCGCTCCCCCCCGGAGAGGATATCGACGACCGTGTCCGGCGGCGGGCATTGGAGTGCGTTCATGGCCTGCTCAAGGCGGGCGTCAATGTCCCAGGCGTTGTGGGCGTCGAGGTCGGTTTGCAGGTCCCCCATCTCGGCCATCAGCTTGTCGAAGTCCGCGTCGGGTTCAGCCATCTCCATGCCGATCTCGTCGAAGCGCTTCATCTTGGCCTTGATGTCGGCTACTGCCTCTTCGACGTTTTCCTGGACGGTCTTGCCCTCAGTGAGCGGCGGCTCCTGCAGGAGGATACCGACGGTGGCCCCCTTCGCGAGGTTGGCCTCACCATTGTTGGGCTGTTCCAGCCCCGCCATTACCTTCAGCAGCGTTGACTTGCCCGCACCGTTTGGACCGACAACGCCGATCTTCGCGCCGGGGAAGAAGGCCAGCGTCACGTCGTCGAGGATCAACTTCTCGCCCGCAGTTTTGCGGACCTTCTGCATCGTGTAGATGAACTCGGCCATCGGCACCCTTTCACATCTGGACCGCTGGCAAGTATGCCAGCTACTGGTTAGAGTTCCCGCACCAGTTGGCGCGCCTGCTCTAGCCGAGCGGTCTCGGCTCGCAGGGGGGTTAGGACATGCTCCTCTCCGACGGCAGCGACGGCGTGCCCCAGGACGGCGCGGACTTGGCGAACCGTGTCCTGCACCCCGGCGGCAACGAAGAACCGGCTGCCGAGGGCCAGTCCCACCCCGGCTGCGATGCCGCCGAGAGTCAGCAATGCGGGCATGGCGAGGCCACCTCGAGTCGGTCCCAGCAGCGGCGGTAAGCCGAAATAAGTCAGCAGGAGGTTGAGGGTCAGCCACAGCATCCCGATGGCGGCCGAAGCCAGCAGCAACCACTGCAGGATCCGCACCAGCTGCCACCACACCGGTTCCCGCTCAAGACCAAGGTCAGCGCCGGCAACAGCCTCGTCCAACCACCCCGGCAGGAACTCACGGTCGCGACGGCAGGCAGCGGCGATCGCGGCCTGCCAACCGGGCGCCAACCCCTCGCCCACAGCGTCGGCAAGGCCGCGCAGCGTGAGGTCGACCTGGGCCAGCGCGACGGGGCCAAGCGTCGGGAGCGCGGGAGCGGGAAACGGATCACCAGACCCCGAACGCAGGTGACGAAGCTGGTCAGGGCGGAAACGCGCAAACCAGGTGATCATGGGCCAGCCCGTCGCCTGGACACCGCGCTGCTTCACCGCCTGCGTGATCGCCTGGATCACCTGGGGCACCCCAGCCGCCGCCTCAAGCCCAGCCTGCAATTCCTCCTTGGGTGCGCGACTGGCGGGGCCGGGGCAGGCTTCCCCGAAGTCAGCGGCCAAGCGGTCGATATCAGCCAGTAGGCGGAGCCGGGCCGCGGTTTTGTGGGCTGCGACATCGACGAGGTATTCGCGGAGTTCCGCAACGCCCTGCCCCGTGGTGGCGCTGACGGCAAACACCGGCACCCGGGTGAGGCCATCGACGCGCAGCAGTTCTTCCAGGTGGGCGACGCAGTCGTGTACCTCGTTGGGGCGCAGCCGGTCTGCCTGGTTGAGGACCACGGCCATCACCTCGCGGTGCGGCGCCAGGGGTGCGAGGTATTCGCGGTGGACGACAACGTCTGCGTACTTCTGTGGGTCCAAGACCCACACAAACTGGTCTACAACCGGGACCAGGCGGTCCACCTCGGCCCGGTGCTGCCGGATCGTGGAGTCGAAGTCCGGCAGGTCCAGCAGCACCAGCGGCTCGAAACCGGGCTGAGGCGGCCGAACTTCGTGCCGGTGCCGCACCCCGAACCAACCCAGCAACGCCCGGTTTTCGGGTGCGAAGCTGATGGCCAGCGTCTCCGAGGTGGTGGGGCGTCGGATCCCCACGGCAGCGACCTCCGCGCCCGTGAGTGCATTGGTCAGCGATGATTTGCCCGAGCCCGTGGCGCCTGCGAGGGCCACGACGGTTTCCTGCCCGAGACGAAGCCGCTGGTGTGCCCGGTCCGCGATATCGCGGGCCCGGTTGGTCAGGTCCGACGAGACGCGTCCGGCTGTGACTTCAGCCAGCTGCATCAGGCGGTCCAGACGGTCCTGCATCAGTAGCCCTCGGGGCGGGTCAAGGCTTCGAAGGCCTCCTCGCTGGCGAACTTCAGGCGTTCGGCGGCAGCGGCGAGGTCTCCCGGCAGTTCGGTTGGCACAGCCATCAGGTCGAGGCGCAGGTTGAAGCGTGCCATCTGGGTGCTTAGCAGGTCCCAGACCCGCGCGTCGAGATCGGATCGGGCCCGCTCCGTGAGGCGGCGAACCTCCTCGGTGCCGAAGATGCCCTCCAGGATTCGCTGCGCCAGCAGCGAGGAGCCGCCCGCGATCCCGACCTCGGCGGTGGTGATTCCTCCGGTGGCCGCAAAAACCACCATGATGAGCGCTACCCCAACAGCGTTGGTGCCGAAAGCCAGGAAACGGGCCTTTCGGCGTTTGCCGTGACCTTCTTCGCGAACCAAGGTGAAGATGTAGTTCTGCCAGGCCCGCACGAGACGCGCCGCCTCCACCCGGAACCGGATGCCGGGCCGCGACAACGGGTCGCCGTCGCCGTCAACAAGCGCATCTCCCCAGGGCGTCAGCGACCAGTGCGCTGCGGCGCGTTCGCATGCGGCGGTGCCCTGCTCCTCGATGAGGGCTGCCAGACCCTCGGAGATGGCGATCTGCATCTCCTCGGTGTTCTCGCGGCCTGTGAACCAGCCCGCGATGCGATCCCGGATCACAACGATCCGTTTCTCGATGCGGCGCATCAAGTCGCCGGTGCCGACTAGGTCCTGCCAGCGGCTCAGCACTTCGCCGCGCAGCATCGTGCCGTCGCTGGTGGTCCGGGAGATTTCCTGAGCAGCGAGCACGAACTCAGCTTCGGCGGCCTCGCGCAGCTGTGCGATGGTGGCGAGTTGCTGGTTGGCTCCATCGGCTAGGTGCATCAATTGGGCGTCGAATCCCCGCACGGCCCCCACGAGCGTCTGGGTGGCGACACCCCGACGCTCCAACTGGTTGATGGCGATCCCGCCTAGCCACAAGCGGATCTCAGACACCTGTTCGTAGGACAAGAGTCCGCCGGGTGTTTCCTCAAGTTCCTGGAGGGTGAACACGTGCTGGGGGCGGATGCCCCGCTCGGCTAAGAGTTCACGCAGGTGGGCGGTGAGCTCCGCTCCAGCGCCAGGCGGGCAACGGTTGAGCACCACCGATATGAAGACGTCACGGGCAGCGGCTGTCGTCAGCAGTTCCCATGCGACGGCGTCGGCGTAGCGGGCGGCGGTAGTGACGAAGAGCCACAGGTCAGCGGCGGCGAACAGTTGCCTGGCTAGACGACGGTTATCGTCGTCGATGGAATCGATATCAGGGGCGTCTAGCAGCGCCAAGCCAGCTGGCAGCGCCTCGGTGACGATGATGCGTAACGCCCGGGAGCCGTCGGCGGCGTGGTCGGTGCGGGTCAGGTGAGGCAGCACCGTGCCGGAGCGGAACCAGTCGCGGTCCTCGGGATTGCAGATCAGGGTGGGGGCCGTGGTCGTGGGGCGTCGTACACCGGTCTTCGTCATGGCCTGGCCGAGCAGGGAATTGACGAGCGTCGACTTTCCAGCCCCCGTCGACCCGCCGACCACCGCCAGGAGCGGGGCGTCGAGGCGGCGGGCGCGTGGTAGCAGGTAGTCCTGGACCTGGTTGGCGAGGACGCGCGCTTGCTGCCGCAGTTCGATGGCTCCGTCTAAGGGGAGGGGGAATCGTGCGCCCGGTAATATTGTGGCGAGGTTCTCGATGGCCTCGGCAAGGGGATTCGTCATGGCCGTGGCGGCGCCCAGGAGATCGGCTGTGGGGTGTGGCGAGGCGGTGTTGTTCGTCTCGGGATGATGCTGAGGAAGGCCGTGTCGGTGAGCGCGTGGGGGCGCAGTTCTTCGATCTGATGCACGAGTTCGTGCGTTCGGTGGTCGGCGCCCGGACCGACCGTGCCACGGTTGACCTGCTCGCGGGTGTGGGCCAACTCAGTGATCAGGCGCATGAACTTCGCGGTGCGCCACCAAACTTTGGGTCCGCGGAACAGCGCAGCCAAGTGGAGCTTGATGCGGCGAAATGGGTTGGCAAAGACAACGACGTCGCGGTCCTCAAGCCAGCCGCCACGACGGAAATCGGTCAGGCGCTGCCGGATGATCTGCGTCTGGCTGACGATGCTGAGGATGAGGGACAGCACCACCATGCCCACCACCCCGAGGGCCATGTACCAGTGAGGCTTGAGCTCCTCCGTGCTGTTCAGGCTGGCGATCCCGTTGAAGAGCATGTGTTCGCCCACTGCCAGGATGAACCCGGCGAGTGGGGCGGTGACCCGAACCCATTTGCTGCGGGCCCCGAGGGCGACGGCTAGGCCCAGCGCCGTCATCGTCGTGAACAGCGGGTGTCCGAAAGAGGTGTAGACGCCGCGGAGCATCACGAGTTCCTGGACAGCCTCTTCGGGGTCCTCGACCGCGATACTGTTCGACGCGAAGACGATGACGCGGCCGTAGTAGATGATGTTCTCCACGAACGCGAATCCGATAGCCGACAGTCCGCCGAGTACCACGACGCTGAAGCGTGCGATGTATCGGTTGCGATAGAGGATGAGCAGCAGAAACAGCACCGTCGCTTTACTGGCCTCCTCGACGAATGGGGCGATGAAAATGGCGGGGCGGACGCCGGCGTCTGCGTCGGCACTGGTGGTCTGCATCATCTCCCCAGCCCAGGAGTTGATGTGCAGGCTGATCCAGG
>JAUNKK010000215.1 GCA_030532825.1 Propionibacteriaceae bacterium | reverse complement strand
GGACCCAAGTCGCCATCCTGATCCACGACGCCCGCCTCATCGACTAGCTTGCTAGCAACTCGCTGGGCCTTGGGAGGCAGGGGCGATGAGTCAAGTGCCTGGTTGGCTGACCGGAACGCTAGCCACACGTTTCGATCTTGCCCGTAGAGTTGCTCCCCGTTAATCAGGCATTTGGCTAGCCGATTTGTCTTTGTCAAAGATTGTTGTCGGGAGTCCGAAGCGTTCCAGCGGGGGCAAGCCAGGCAGGCGGCGCCGGAGCTACGTAGTTAGGCCAACGCCGCGAAGGTGTCGGTCATGTCATCCAGGATGCGGGTCGCTTCAGAGTCTCGCCCCCTCGGCTCGTGAGCCGAGGGGGCGCGGGGTGCCGACCTGTGGCCGACGAGGTTGTTAGCCTTCCCGGTTGCCCTCGATGATGGGCATGCCGGGGGAGGTGTGTGTGACCTCAATCTTGCGAGGCTTCGCCTCTTCGGCAACCGGGATGGTCAGGGTGAGGACGCCGTCGGTGTACTCGGCGGAGATCTTGTCTAGGGCCAGGCCGTAGCCGAGGGTGAGCTGGCGGGCGAAGGTGCCCGAGGGGCGCTCGTGGGCCAGCCACTGGACGCCGTCATCCTTGAGTGCGGGACGTTCGGCGCGCACCGTCAAAGTGCGGTCCTCGACATCGACATCAATGGTTTTCGCGTCGACGCCCGGAAGGTCAATGCGGGCAATGAAGGTTTCGCCGTCGCGATACAGATCCAGGGGCATGCCCACAGATGCGGGGGTACGCACCATGCCGCCGCTCAGCCAGCGGTCCAGATCACGCAGCGAATCAAAGGGCGTTGCAGCCATGTTAACCACCTCCTGTGGTCTCCGTGCCGGAGTCTCCTGCAACGGATGGGAAGGGCGCGTCTAATCGTCCTCCCGACACCCAATATTAGCACTCTTCCAGGGAGAGTGCTAACGCTGTTGGGGTAGCTGACATGGCGAGCGGGGTCTCGTGTCGAGCTCTCGGTCCTGGCTGGCGCAGCTCAGTGTTGGCTCTGGGGATATGGGCGGGTAGGGCCTCGATCTGGTTCAGGCGCTCAACCGCACCCTCTAGGCGAGGGTCCGCTCGTAGTGGCACCGGGCGTCCGATGTGAACACATTGAAGACGGCGGTCGGCGCCGCTTCGTGCTCAGCGCGGTAGCGGCACACAGTTTCCACGGCGATGCGGGCAGCCTCGTCCGCGGGGAACCGGAAGACACCGGTAGAGATGGCGCAGAAGGCGACGTGTCTGAGGCCGTGTTCGCGCGCCAGGTCGAGGCAGGAGACGTAGCAGTTCGCGAGGAGGTGCCGGTGCTCGTCCGTGAGCGCGTCGGTGACGATGGGGCCGACGGTGTGCAGGACGTGTTTGGATGGCAGGTTGTACGCGCCAGTGATCTTCGCCTGCCCGGTGGGCTCGGGGTGGCCCTGGGCGGCCATGATGGCCGCGCACTCCTCGCGCAGCTGGGCACCCGCGAAGGTGTGAATGGCGTTGTCGATGCACATGTGGTTGGGCGAGAAGCAGCCGAGCAGGGCGCTGTTGGCGGCGTTCACGATGGCGTCCACCTGCAGGCGGGTGATGTCACCCACCCAGAGCCGGATGCCGGGCTCCACTTCCTCGGTTGCCTCGAACGCTACGATGCCGCGTGCGGCGATCAAGGAGCTGAGTAGGCGGTCCTGGGCGGCATAGAAGGATT
>JAUNKK010000054.1 GCA_030532825.1 Propionibacteriaceae bacterium | reverse complement strand
TGACCCAGAAATCCCACCTCGTAGGCAACGACGCCGCCCAGCTGATCGAGATCATAGGCGCGGCCGTTGAGGGTAATCGACGCGAGAGAGGAGCCGAGAGTGGCAGCATAGCCAGCCCGCTTCGTGGCATCGGCGTACAGTTCTTTCACGCCGACGGCGACAGCCGCGACGAGCCCGGCCAGCGCAATGGGGGACAGCAACAGCGATCGCCACCCGGTGCGGACCTGCAGCACCAGAAGACGCCAAGAACCCGAATAGACGCTCATCAGGTGCCCCCGTCGTAGTGCTGCCAAAACAGTTCGTCGAACGTGGCGGGTGCGACGGTGAGATCCCGGGGCTGGTTTGCGGTGAGAACAGCCACGGTGTCGGTGACCGCACTTCGGGCCACAGACAGGGACACTGTGTGCAGCCCGTCCTCGAAGGTCGCCGTCGCGCCTTCGGGCAGTACGCCGGGTGATAGGGGTTGGGGAAACGTGGCCTGAATGGCAACCCGCGCCTGTGCCCTGAGGGCGGGGATTGCCGCTGTGATGACGGTCCGGCCACCCCGGATGATCGTGACCCGGTCGCAGAGGGCGTCGATCTCACTCATTAGATGGCTGCTCAGGAGGACGGTGCGACCCTCGCCCACGAGTTCTTTCACGGTGTGGATGAACTGGCGCTCCATCACTGGGTCCAGCCCGGAAGTTGGCTCGTCCAGGATCAGGAGCGAGGCCTGGGTTGCGAGAACCGAGATCAAAGCGACCTTCTGTCGGTTGCCTTTCGAGTAGGTGCCCGCGCGGCGCCGGGGGTCCAGATCGAACCGCTCCACCAATTCGGCGCGCCGCCGGGCGTCAGGAGACCCCTGAAGGCGCGAAATCAAGTCGATGCACTCTCCGCCCGTCAGGTTGGGCCACAGCACCGTGTCACCAGGAACGTATGCCACGTGTTCGTGGATGCTCGGGGCGTATCGCCAAGGATCGGCGCCATAGACCGTTGCCCGACCGCCCGAGAGACGAATCTGGCCGAGCAGGGCGCGAATGGTGGTGGACTTTCCGGCGCCGTTTGGGCCGAGGAAGCCGTGGACCTCGCCTCGTCGGACACGCAAGTCAAGCCCATCAAGGGCGGCGACCGCGCCGAAACGTTTCCGTGCGCCCGAGACCTCAATTGGATAGTCGATATCAATTGACAGTGACTGTCTCATGTTGTCAGTGTAGCGTGCGGCGACCAGCTTCGGGCCAGGCGCTGGGGGCTATGGCAGGATCAAGCCATGAGAGCACGAGGGGACTGCCCGTGGTGGGTTTGAGGGAGCGTAAAAAACGTGCCGCGATGCGGCACATCCAGCAGACGGCAATCCGGTTGTTTCAGGAGCAGGGCTTCGACCAGGTCACGGTGGAACAGGTCGCGGAGACGGCGGAAGTATCCCCATCGTCGGTTTATCGGTATTTTCGGACCAAAGAGGGGTTAGTGCTCCATGACGAGCATGACGACCAACTGCTTGAAGTCGTCATACGCGAACTGTCGCAGGGAACGCCGATTCTGACAGCCTTTGACCGGGGGATCGAGGCAGTGGCGGCGCAGCACTTCGAACGCGACCGCGAGGAGACGCTAGCGCGAACCGCGCTATGGGCCACGCATCGTGGCATCCAGGCAGCCGCGGGCGCATACCTGAATGAACTGATCGAGCGCTTAGTGCAGGCCGTAGTTCAGGGTGGCCGCTACGAACAGGCGGAGGCCCAGTTCATCGTCTCGGCACTCATCCATGGGGTGCTGGCTGCGATCTTCGCCTGGTACCAGGACGGCGCACAGGAACCCCCAGAGCAATATTTCGAACAGGGACTGGCGGCGCTTGCCAGCGTGTTCGACGCTGGCGGCCTCACTCGACCGCCGGACCGGTCTCCTTCGGATCCAGCATAAGCAGCAACATCTTCGCGGGTTCCAGCGCCTCCAGTGCGTGGGGCAGGCGGGTGCCGAAGTGCAGCAGGTCTCCTGGCGCAAGCTCGACGCTTTGGCCGTCGGCGTCAACGCGAATCCGCCCCTCCAGCACCTGGACCACCGCGGGCATGGCTGCGGTGTGCTCGCTGAGGGCCTGTCCCTCGTCGAACGAAAAAAGCACTGCACGGCAGGTTTCGGCTTTCAGGATCGTGCGAGACACGGTGGCGGACTCGTTGATCTCGATGAGCTGCTTGATGCCGTGGACGAAGCTGAGCGAGGGCTGGTTAGACATGATCTTCCTCGGTGGTGGGGGCTGTGGGCTTCTTGCGGGCGACGATAGCAACCCCGCAGAGCGAGTCGCCGTGCTGGGTGAACGTGCGGCGCATCGCCAGCACTCGCCGACGTAGCTCAGGCTGGGTCAGGAGATTCTTGGCGATGCGGGCCACGCCGATCGGCCCCTCGTCGGCCAGGTTGCGCCGGAACTTCAGCAGAGCCATAGAGGCTTGCTGCGTCCACTCGATCGTCAAACCTGCCTCAGAAAGGACGCCGCGCCACTGCGAAACAGTCAGCGGACGGGCGTTGACGTTGATGGCGCGCGCCAGGGAACGGGAGATCTCTGTGCCAATCTCTGGCTCAATGTCATCGGGAGCGAGAGCCAACTCGTGGATCGCGTAGATGCCCCCAGGGCGGAGGACCCGCGCTGCCTCAGCGATGATCTCGGCTTTCCCTCGGGGACTCTGCATGGTCAACATGGCCTCGCCAACGACCACATCCGCGCACGCATCCATGAGATCCGTGTGCGCGGCATCGCCTAGGTGGCATACGCCCCCGACAGGTGACACGATCGCGGCGACGCGCTTTGCGGCATCGGGATCTTGGTCGACGCCGGTATAGGTACGGGGGTGTGCTCTCAAGATCTCCCTGGCGGTGCGCCCGAGCCCTGGGGCCAATTCAACGACGTCTTTATCGCCCAACTGGCAGCGGTCAAGCATGGCGCGGGTCAGGCCCAGTCCGCCGGGGCGCAGGACGCGTTTGCCCGCCTTAGCCAAGACCCAGTGGCCGGGAGCGGTGGCTGTGGGTCGATTAGCGAAACCTGATTGAGAGTGCGGCGCCTTCATCCCATGAAGGTTAGCACTGCCTAAGTGGCTCACCTGCGAGCGGGGGCTGGTCCCCGGGCCGGCGCCAGGGCCAACATGAGGGCGATGGCAGCGAGCCCGGCCAGGATCAGGGCAGTGGTGGATAATCCGAGGGTTCGGCCAGCCCAGCCCGCCAACGGATAGGTCACCAGGTAGCAGGCATGGCTAAGGGAGAACTGCGCGGCGAAGACAGCTGGCTGTTCCGTAGCTGAGGCGCAACGCCTGAGGAGTCGTGAAGATGGTGTGAGGATGCACGAGGTGGCGGCGCCGAGGGACAACCACACGATTGCCAGCGCGGCCCACTGCGGGAGTCCGGGGGGAAGGAGAATGGCCCCCGCAGCCGCAGCCAGACTGGCAGCCAGGGCGATGGCGCCGGTCATCATGACGGTGGTGTCCCGCTGATGCTGCAGCACGGACGGCAGCAGTAGGGCGATCGCCATAGAGCCCGCCCCATAGGCCGCCAACAGCCAGGCCACCTCTGACTCGCCAGCCCCCAGCTGGGCCCGTACGAGGACCACGGTATTGACCAGCACCATGGCTACGGCTGCCGCGACGGCTAGGTTCAGGGCCGCAAGGCTTCGTAGCTCGGGGTTCCGGCCGAAAACCCGCACTCCTCGGGTGAGCCGTTCTGCGAGAGGTGACGGTGCCTCCGCAGCTGTGCTCGGCGGTTGCGCCCAGAGCACCAGCGCGATGGACACCAAGAAGCCCAAGGCAGTACCGATGAATAACTCATGGAAGCTGACCACGGTGAGCAGGACCGCCGCCAGAGCCGGTGAAAGTAGGGCTTCTAAGTCGTAGGCCAAGCGAGACAGCGATAGGGCTGCGGTGTATTCCTCCTCGTCGGGGAGCACTTGGGGGATGGTTGCCTGAAAGGTTGGCGTAAACGTGGCGGAGGCGGCTTGGAGGATGAAGATCAGCAGGTAGATCTGCCACGGGGAGTTCACGAAGGGCAGGCAAAGTGCGATCGCGGCGCGCACGGCGTCGGCGGTAACGAGTACGCCAGTTCGGGGAAGCCGTGTGACTACAGCCGCCATGACCGGTGAGATAACGACGAAAGCGACGATGCGGATGGTCAGCGCGGTGCTCAGAACTACCCCGGCATCGCCGCCTGCGATCTGGTAAGCCAGCAGGCCGAGAGCGACCGTCAAGAGGCCGGTACCGACCAGTGCGGAGGCCTGGGCAGTGAATAGCTTGGCGTAGGTCGGGTCCTGCAAGCACTGCCGATACATCACGCCCCCTGGTGGTGTTGCGGCTCATCCTCGACGGCGTGTTCGGCCTGGAACAGCGCATCGGTCACCAGTTGCGTGGCGTGCTCGTTCGTCAGGCTATAGAAGACGCGCTGGCCGACCTGCCGGGTCGTCACCATCCGTGCTAAGCGCAGCTTCGCGAGATGCTGAGAGACCGCTGCTGGGGCTTTCGCCACTTCCTCAGCTAGCTGACCGACTGATAACTCCCGGTCACGTAAGGCCAAGACGATCCGCACCCTCGTCGGCTCCGCCAGCATGGAGAAGACCTCGACCGCTAGATCGATGTACTCCAAGTCGACAGAGATGTTTGCCCGCTTATCTGCGTTCATACGCAAATAATGGCATGTTGCTGCTGAGACGACAAGGGTCGAAGCAGAGGTTGCCGCCGGTGGAGCCGAAAACTGTCGTAGCCGACTGGTATATCTGGTCGCGAAGGGAGGGGCCATGCGGTTCATCGCGACGGCAGACTGGCAATTGGGTATGGCGGCGCACTTTTTAGAGGACGCAGCACGCGCCCGCTACCATCAGGCCCGGCTGGATGCGGTGGCGCGCATCGGACGCTTGGCTCAGGAGCATGGGGCAGAGTTCGTGCTGGTGGGCGGGGACGTGTTCGAATCCAACCAACTCGATCGCTCCATCCTCGTCCAGGCTTTCGAGGCCTTCCGTACCTGTCGCGTCCCGCTCATCCTCCTCCCAGGCAACCACGACCCCTTGGATGCGTCATCCATTTACCAGGCGCCCCTGTTTCAGCAGCGATGCCCGTCGCATGTCCAGGTTCTGACAACCAGCAAACCCTGCGAAATCATCCCCGGGATCGAGGTGATCGGTGCGCCGTGGCGGTCGAAACACCCGGATCGTGATCTGGTTGCTGAGGCTTGTCGCGGCCTAGGCAAACGCCCCGAGGGGCGATATCGGCTGCTGGTGGGGCACGGGGCTATCGCCGCCTTGAACCCGGACCGCCAGTCCTTGGCGGCCATTGATGACCAGGCACTGAGCCGCCTGGTGTCGGAGAAGGTCATTGATTTCGCGGTGCTGGGGGACCGGCACTCAACCACACAGGTCACGTCGCACATCTGGTATCCGGGTACGCCTGAGGTGACCTCCCGTCGTGAAACGAACCCCGGAAACATCCTGCTGGTGGATCTCGCGGATGCCGCCCCGCGCGTCGAGGTAATCAAGACGGGCCGATGGTCGTTTCAAGTGCTCGAAGAAACCCTGATGGACCAGACGGATGTGGAACGGCTGACAGCCCGCCTGGATGCCATTCCCGACAAGGAGCGCGTGGCCCTGTGGCTCGTGTTGCGGGGCACGCTGTCGATGACCGATCACGCCAGGATGGAAGCTCAGCTGCGGGAGCGGGAACCGCTATTTGCCCGCCTTAGTCAATGGGGGCGGCACACGGATCTCGCGGTGCTACCGGAAGCTCAAGACTTCTCCAACATGGAGCTCACGGGGTTCGCCGCTGCGGCGGTGGCAGAACTACGGGAGCGCGCCCCTGACGACCCCAGTGCCCGTGATGCGCTCGCCCTTCTGTATCGGCTGGTGGGGAGCGGATCATGAGGCTGCATCGGCTGACCCTACGTTGGTTCAGGGGCATTCAGGACAAGACGGTGGAGTTTGCCGCCGCAGGCGTGACGGTGCTTCAGGGCCGCAACGAAGCTGGAAAATCCACCTTCATGGAGGCGCTGCGTTTCCTGCGCATCCACAAGGCGGCCAGTAAGAGAGCCGAGGTTCGTGCCGTACAGCCCGTGGGGCTTGACGTCGCGCCAGAAGTTGAAGCGGAACTGAGTAGTGGCCAATACCGGTTGGTGTACAGCAAACGTTGGTTGCGTAGCCCCAAGACGCAACTGCGCCTGATGGAACCGAAACCTGAGCAACTGGTCGGCGACGACGCCCATGACCGATTCCTGGAGATCTTGGCTGAAACCACAGACGAGGGGCTGTTCGAGGCCCTTGAGGTCGTGCAGGGAGCCTCCCTGGGGCAGGCCGAACTAGCCCAGCTCCCAGCGCTGCGCCGCGCCCTCGACTCGGCTGAATCTGCTCCCGAGGGCTACCAAGACCTACTTGCAGCAGTGAACGCCGAGTATTCGTTGTACTTCACACCGACCGGCAGGCCGACGGGCGCCTACCGCAGCGGTGAGGACAAGGTGAACGAACTCCGCCAGCAGGTGGCTGCCCTGGAGTTCAGGAGCCGAGAGATCGATCAGCTGTCGGACAAACACGAACGCGCCGCAACCGACCTGGCATCGCTGCTGGCCGATCAGGAGCAAGCCCTCAAGACAAAGCAGCAACTGGAGCAACAGGACCGCGCACTTGAGGACCTGCGGGCCGCGGAAGGGGCGGCCAAGCGGACACTGGGGGATGCGGAGGCCTCGCTCGCCCAAGCCCAGCGGCATCTCGTCGAACGTCAAGAATTGGAGGCTACCGTCACGACACTGGGGCAGGAGGCCCGCGCCTGCCGCGAGACAGCCAGCCGTCTCGCTGAAGAAGAATCGCGCGCCGTGGCGGCCCTGGATACGGCTGCGGAACACCAGGCGGAGGCCAATGCCGAAGAAGCAACTCTTCGACAAGCCCTGGCTACAACCGAAACACAGCTGCGACGGGCCCGCGACGTGCGCGAGATCCAAGAAACACGGAAGGTGCTGGAGCGTGTCGAAGCACAAGAAGAGCGGTTGGCCGAAGCCCTGAGCCTGGTCGAGGCGAACCCGGTCAGCAGTGATGATGTGGCGCGCCTGGAGAACCTTGATATCGAGTGTCGCGTAGCACGCGAGTCATGGGCCATGGCGGCCCCGGTCATGGAGCTTGACGTGCTGGGAGACGTGCTCTTGGACGGTTCCGAGTTGGCCCTTGGCTCCCACGGCCCCATGCCTATCACGGACATGGAGGTAGAAGTCCCGGGCAAGGCACGGATTCGTCTGGTGGCGGGAACAGCCGGGCAGCAGGCGGAGGAGACGGCGCGACGGGCAGCCGAGGGACTGGCCGAGGCCCTCAAGGTGCTCGGGGTGGTTGACCTGACGGAGGCCCGGCGCGTCGCCGAGCAGCGGGCCGGTGCGGCCCGGCAAGTCGAGGCGGCGCGCGAGGCCCTGAAGCAACTCCTCGCGGATCGCACCAAAGCTGAACTGGAGGCCCGGACACGGGCGCTGGGCGAAGACGAGGAAGCGGAGACACAACTTCCCGACCTAGTTGAGCTGACTGCAATTCAGACGCAACTGCGCGAGCAACTGTCGGAGGCCGAGACCCGCGCCAAGGAAGCCCAAGAGGCTGTGGAGTCCGCTCGGACCCGCCATGGGCGCCTTCGTGAGGAGTGGATCCGGGCAGATGCCCAAGCTGAAGCCGCGCAAGTCCGACTAAGCGAGGCCCAGCTTCGCTGGGAGAACGCCTTGGCGGATATTCCCGACTGCGTATTGCAAGCCGCGGTCGCAGCAGCCGAGACCGAGCTATCCCGATGTGAGGATGCGCTGAAAGCTGTGACGGCACAACTCTTGGCTGCCGATGCAGATTCCCTCACGCTGCGGCTGGAAAACGCGCGGCGCGTGGTCGAACGCCTGCAGGACGAGCATCAAGAGCTGCGAGATGAGCTAGCTGGTGCTTCCACCCTGTTGGCCGATCGCATGGAGGAGGGCGTCTATGACCGGCTGCAGGAAGCCACTGCGCATCTTGAGGTGGCCGAAGAACGTCACGAGTCCCAGGGCAGAGCCGCAAGAGCCGTCCAGTGCTTGCGGGAGAGCCTGTTGCGTCATCGTGACGAGGCCCAGTTGCGCTACGTCGGCCCGTTTCGGGATCGGATAGAGGCTCTCGGTCGTGCCATTTTCGGGCCCGGCCTGATGCTGGAGGTGGCGCCCGAACTGCGGCTCGCATCGCGGACCCTTGACGGGGTCACCGTACCCTTCGATTCCCTCTCGACGGGCGCCCGGGAGCAGTTGTCGCTGCTGGGGCGGCTGGCTTGCGCTCAACTAGTGCAACCGGGGGAGGGGGTTCCCGTGATTATTGATGACGCGCTCGGGTTCTCCGACCCTGAACGCCTAAGCCGGCTGGGCGCGGTCCTGAACCAGGTGGGGGAGTCGGCTCAGATCATCATCCTCACCTGCCAGCCGGAGAGATTCCGCAACATCGGCACTGCCCGTGTGGTCAGGATGTGAGGGGTCAGTACAGTCTCCGTTGTGACTGCAGCGGAATGGGCGCAATTCATCGTGGGCATCGCGCTCCTGGTGGTCTCGGCGTGCATGGTATTGCGAGTGCATCGCGTAGCGCTGGGGTGGCGGCCGGTGACGGCTGTGCTGAGGGCCGGAGTGCAGCTCGCTGCCATCACCCTCTTACTCAGCGGAGTCCGGCAATGGCCCTGGCTCGTCGCCGGATTCATCGCGCTCATGCTCACCACCGCGTCGTGGACCGGGGCCGGCCGCGCTGCCCAACTGCCCCAGGGCCGACGCAATGCGGTACTGGCCGTGATTGCTGGGGGCTTGACCTCACCAGCTATCGTTCTGGCGCTCGGGTTGGTGTCGCTCTCGCCGGAGCACGTCATCGCGGTCTCGGGGATCGTGATCGGGGCCGCCATGAACATCGTCACGCTCACATCGCGACGCATCCGAGCCGACCTTGATGCGCACCGAGGCGAGGTCGAAGGATGGCTAGCCCTGGGGGCTACCCCGTCCCAGTCAACCGCCGCGCTGCGACGCAACTCAGTGCGGGAAGCGTTGCTGCCCAATCTAGACCAGATCCGAAACACGGGGCTCGTGACCTTGCCGGGAGCCTTCATCGGCGCGTTGTTCGGTGGGGCCAGCCCGTTGGGGGCGGGCAAGTTCCAGATCGTGGTGCTCTCGGCGATCTTCCTCGGGGCCACTATCACTGGCACGGTCTTCTCAACGCTGGCTGGTCGCAGCCCCGTCTTGCCCGCCCCCGCGATGGAATAGGCCCGTCAAGGAAGGACCTGCCGTGAGTGACGTCTATCAAATGCAGGTGGGGGACGTGACAGCCACCGTCACGAGAAAACGCATGAAGAACATCAGACTCAAAGTGATCCCGCCAGGCGAAGTTGTGGTATCGGCGCCATACGGCCTCACCGATGATGCAATTCAAGATTTCATAGCGTCAAAACGAGATTGGATTACACGCCACCGTAAGCAAGCCTCGATCGTTTCTGCCCACTCAGATCAGTTGGCGGATGGGGGCGCCGCATGGTTTTGGGGAACGCGGTACGAGCTTCAATGGTGTTGCGATCGGGGGTCTAAGGGAGCGTGGCTTGAGGCGAGCCGACTGCTGGTGCGCTGCCCCGAGTCCAGCCAGATTCCGCAACTCGTGGCGCAGTTTCGGCACGCCGAGATGGTCCGGCTGGTCCCACCGCTCGTGGGCATCTGGGTGCCAAGGCTGGGCGTTCCGAATCCCGAGAGAATCCGTTTTCGTGCCATGAAGAGCCGCTGGGGCTCGTGTCGTGCGGACACGCGGAGCCTCAGCTTCAACACAGAGTTGTCACGTTTTCCGGCCGAAGCCCTGGAGTACGTCGTGGTACACGAGTTGACGCATCTGCAGTTTCCACATCATGGACCGAGATTCTGGAGTGTGGTGGAGGCAGCGCTTCCAGATCATCAGATGCGACGTGCCTTGTTACGAAAAGCTCATTAACACCTTCCCTGGGTGATAGCATTCGCTCACGGAAAGCGCTGGGGTCGTGAAATGAGGTATCCGATGGTGAGGTATATGGTCGTGGGGGCTCTCGCGCTGTTGACTGTCGCCGGTTGCGCCCAACAACCCAGCAGCCTTACCGTGAACGCCGAACCGGAGCCCTCCCCTTCCGCGATCCCCTCCGTGCCGTCATCGTCCCCGACAGCCCCTGAAACCCCAGTCGAGTCCGCGACGTCCGAAGCGACCCCCGCCCTGCCGGATGCCATGCTGTCCCCCGGGGAGCAAAGCGAGAAGGTCAGGGAACTGCAACACCGCCTACTGCAGCTCGGATGGTACGAGGGCAAGATCACGGGTGAGTTCGACACGGCGACGACCCAGGCCGTGGAGGGCTTCCAGGCCAAGCGAGAGCTGCCGGAGCTTGGGTTCGTCGACCAGGCGACCTGGGATGCGCTCGTCGACATGACTCGTCAGCCCACGCATGACGAGATGCACAACATCCTTGTCCCCGGGCCTGCTCTGCTCAAGCAGGGGAATACGGGCGACAACGTGAAGGATCTGCAGGCCCGACTCAAGCAGATCGGCTGGTTCGATGCCCTGATCGATGGGTCCTACGGCGAGACGACCGTCAACGGGGTCAAGGGCTTTCAGAAGAAGCGGGAGATCCCTGTCACGGGCGAGGTCGACCAGCGTACGCTCGACCGGCTCAACGCCATGACGCGGAAACCAACGGAAAATGAACTGAACAACGTCGTCCCGACGAAGAGCCCGACAGACGAGATGGGGCTGGATGATCGTTGCCTCACGGGCAGGGTTCTCTGCATCTCCAAGGCCCAACGGAAGCTGGCCTGGGTCATCGATGGGCAGATTCAGATGACGATGTCGGTGCGGTTCGGTTCCGAACTGACGCCAACCCGCAACGGCGTGTTCTCGGTCGGCTGGAAGTCCAAGGATCATGTATCAACGCTGTACGACACGCCGATGCCCTACGCCATGTTCTTCTCAGGCGGGCAGGCGATCCACTACTCAGCTGATTTCGCTGCCAATGGATACAACGGGGCCTCACACGGCTGCGTGAACGTCCGCGATAAGGCCGCCATCGCGTCGCTCTTCGACCAGGTTGCGGTGGGGGACAAGGTCGTGGTCTACACCGAGTAGCCCTGAGCTGCCATCCAAGCCCGTGGTCTGACGGTTTCCAGGTCGATACTCGATAGGGTAAGGCTTGCAGTTTTGACCGACAACGAAAGGTGACGCGCGTGGGCATCCCCCTTGCCATCACGTTGCAGGTGATTTCCTCGTTCCTGTTCGCTAGTGGAGCCACCCTGCAGCACCTCGGCGTCAAGTCCACGTTTGCTCCTGACGCAGTAGCTTCTTCCAACCGTCTGACCCTCGTCGGCCTGCTCCGGTTGTTCCTCATACCTAAATGGCTGTTGGGCTTGGTGTGTGTTCTAGCCGGCGCCGGCCTTCACCTGTGGGCTCTGACGATGGCCCCGGTGGCGGTGGTGCAGCCGGTCGGGATCCTCGCGGTTCCCTGGTCGGTACTTCTGGCCGCCAGGATCCATGGCCACCGGATTCCCGGACGGGTGTGGCAAGCCGTGGGCATCACCGTCCTCGGTGTCGTCGGTTTCACCGTCTTTTCGTCCCTGTTTGCCAAGGGGCAGAAGCAATTTGGCTTCTGGCCCATCACTTGGTCGTTCGTCGCGGTGTGCGTTGTGTGTGCCGTGCTGTCGTTCTTCGCTGCCAAGCGGGCTGTCCCCTGGGCGAAGGCCATGCTCTGGTCCTCGGTGGGGGCGATCTTCTACGGCCTGGCCTCCGGAATGATGAAGGCCTGGATGAACATGGTGCAGTCCGGCGACTTCCATCTCTTCCATCCCAGCACGCTGGTGGTCATCGGCTACATGTTCGCCTGCTACGGGCTCGGCGTGTGGATGATTCAGCAGGGCTATGCGTCAGGGCCCGCAGAGATCACGGTGGGCACGATGACCACCGTTGATCCCTTCGTAGCGGTGCTGTTTGGTCTCTTTATTCTGGGCGAGGGGGCTGGCGTGGGCTTCGGCCCGTCGGTCGGGATGCTCCTTTCGGGCGCCGTGGCGGTCTACGGTGTCGTTCTGCTATCTAAGGACCATCCCGACGCAGTTGCGGAGCGCGAGAAGGCAGCAGCGCAGGCTGCTGCTGAGTAGTTGCCTGCTATTCGGGCAGCGGCAGCGCGGTGAGCGCGTCGCGCCCGTTTCCGCTGGTAAGCACGATCGTGTACGCCGTTCGAGGAACCTCAAATCGCACGATGGCCTCTTGGGGAGCTCCCGACTTCACACGGATGGGGGCGGCATCCGTCGGCTCCGAACTCTGCATCGTCTGTTTGTTGAAGACGTTGGTTTGGAAGGATGCTTCGCCTTCATCAAGGGTGATTCTGATCGTCACCTCAACGCCCTTGTCGTCCCACGTGCAAGAGACCACCTCGAAAGTGCCGGTCCCGTTGCCTTCGAAGGGAATCTGCCGGTCGCTGGCTCCCAGCGACGATGCTGCCACAGTGGGGCCGCCGCTCGCTGAGGATGGGGAGGCATCGGGTTGGGAACTGAGGTACTGCAGGCCGACCAGCACCCCGCCTACGACGGCAACGGCGATCGCGCCGAGGACGACATTGCGTCTTGTATTCTTCTGAGGTTCTTGGTACTGCTCAATGCTCGTTGGCTGCTGGATGGCGTTGGGAGCGGGGGAGCCGAAGGGTACACGCGGATCGCGCCCCGGCTGTCGACCGGGTGGCCACTGTTGGTTACTCATGATGCCCATCACGATACCCGGATGAGTTGTCCACAACTGCCTTCATTTTTGCCGTGAGAGGTTCCACCGACCCCGCGCGCTTCAACACGGGGACGTGAACAGCAACAAAACCGTGCTACGAAGCCACAGCGACGAGGATCTCTTGTGTGTTCCCGGGGTGTGCCTCGGGTTTCGCCCTGAGGAGTCGTGCGTCGTGGTCGGCGTTTGCTCATCTGAGGTGGCATTCTGCGCGCGTTGCGACCTGGGCTGGTTGGAAGAGGAGGGAGCCAGAGTCCTAGCCCAGCAGATCCTGGCCGCCAGCCGGGAACTGGAGCAGGTGCAGTTCGTGGTGCTTGGCTATACCGAAACTCCGGCAGCAGCAGAACTCGTCTTGACGCAGGTCGCAGTGAGTCTGGGGCTTGCTGTAGTCGATGTGCTGGTGGCGACCGCAAGTCGTTACTGGCGAGTTACCCCAACTGGCCTTGAGCCCCCGGAAGGGATGCCCTGGCAGGAGCAGGACACCAACCTGCTGGCGACGGCCGTATATCACGGCATCCAGGTCGCTGCGGACCGAGAAGCCGTGGTGGTTGAGGTCAGGCCAGGGGTGGATCAGGCCGAAGCCGAATACCTTGTCAGTTCGGCGGCGACATACCTGAAAGACCTGGTTGCGGCTGAACGGGCCGACCTACTCGAATTCCTGTTGGCTGGGGACAGCGATTTGCTTCCCTTAGAGGCCGCGCAGGTATCGGTGCTGGTTGCGGAGCCCGAGTTCGCTGGTTGGGTTGTGTCCTCGCTGGGACCCAAGACGGCGAATCGGTTTCGTCGGCATCTCGCAGCCGCTAGACGAGTTTGCACCCCGGATCTTGCCCCGGGGGTGCTGGTGCTTCTCGCGCTGGCGTGTTGGTTGAGCTGCCAGGCAGCGCAGCATACAGATTGCCTGGCGCAGCTGGAGGCCCTCGCACCGGGTCATCGCCTGCTTCCCATGCTGCGGGCGCTGCACTATTCCGCGGTCCGGCCCCCAGATCTGGGGTAGGCCACACCGGAGCGCCCCTGCGCTATTAGAGTGGTGCCATGCGTTTCGTGGTGTGTGGTGAAGCCCTCGTCGATTTGCTGCCGAAAGAGCATGTCTCTTCGGCTGAGACCCGGTGGGCGGCCCTCTGCGGCGGCAGCCCCATGAACACCGCCCTCGGGCTCGCCAGACTAGGAGAGGAGAGCCACTTCCTGGGCAGATTGGGCGGCGATTCCTTCGGCGCCCAGATTGAACGCCACCTCCAGGCCAACGGTGTAGCCACTGACCTGTCCGTGCACACTAACGAGGCGACATCGGTCGCGGTCGTCTCCCTCGACGAGGAGGGACGGGCGTCATACACCTTCCATTTCCACGAGACCTCGAACTTCGGGTGGCGGGCTGGCGAGTTTCCCGAACTGCGGGAAAACGACTGGTTCCACTTCGGCTCGATCGGCACCGTCGCGGGTCCGGGTGCTCGGGCGGTGCTGAACTTCGTGCGTTCAACGCCAGCCTCACTTAGCTACGACATCAACGTGCGCCCCACAGTGCTGCCCGACCGCACCGAGTACTTCCAGCGGGTGGAACAGTTGGTCGCGGCCGTCGGTGCGGGGGGCGGCATCGTCAAGGCGAGCGATGAAGACATCTCGTGGCTTGTCGACGATCCGGACCCGATCCCATACGCCGAGGCCTGGTGTGCTGAATATGGCCTCGCGTTGTGCATCGTCACCATCGGCCCAGATGGCGCTATCGCCATCAAACCCGATGGGCGGCAGGTGCGCGTGCCGGGGCATGTCATCGATTTGGTAGACACCGTTGGGGCAGGCGACACCTTCATGGCGGGCTTCCTGGCTGCATATGCGCGGCGTCCCGACGACGTTGAGGGCGCACTACGCTACGGCGCCGGGGCGTCGGCTCTGGTGTGCATGCGCGAGGGAGCAAATCCGCCGACGCGAGACGAACTCGACGCGTTCCTCGGAGGGGCTCGACGCTGAATCCAACGCGGCAGAAAGGGCGCCGTTGCCCAACAGGAAGGTAAGAATTTGCTTTCTTCCTACATCCTGTAGTAGATCGCGATAGGCTGTCGCTATGGCAGTGACGCTTTCTGACAGGGCGCTGGACCGGTTGGCAATGGCCCATGACGCATCCCACTACGCCTTCATTCCTGCCCAGGTATCCCGGCCGCAGAGCGTGGCGGATATCTTGGAGTTGTTCGCTCACGCACGAACCAGCGGATCCAAGCTGACCTTCCGGGCCGGTGGCTCTAGCCTCTCGGGGCAGTCGGTCGGCGGCGGTGTCCTGGTAGACGCCCGCCGTGGGTTCCGCGGCGTTGAGGTCTTGGACGATGGCCGACGTGTGAAAGTTGCTCCCGGCGAGACGATCCGGGCCGTCAACGCCCGCTTGGCGCGCTACGGATACAAGCTTGGCCCTGACCCGGCCAGCGAGATCGCCTGCACCATCGGTGGGATGGTGGCCAATAATTCCTCGGGGATGCAGTGCGGCACCACAGAGAACTCCTACGCGACCCTGGACTCGCTTGAGTTCGTGCTGGCCTCGGGAACCCGTATCGACACGGCTCATCCTGAGGCGGCCAAACAATTCGAACAGGCCGAGCCGGAACTCGCGGCTGGCTTGATGCGGGTGCGCCAGCGGGTGCTCGACAACCCAGACTCGGTGGCAACCATCAAGCGACAGTTCGCCATGAAGAACACCATGGGTTACGGCATCAACGCTCTGCTGGATTTCGACACCCCCTTGGAGATCGCGCGACACCTCATGATCGGCTCCGAGGGAACCCTGGGATTCGTGTCCTCCGCCACGTTCCGGACCATCGCCGTTGCCCCGCATGCTGCCTCCGCGCTGGCGATCTTCCCGGCGTTGCGTGACGCAACGGCGGCGCTGCCCGACCTGGTGGCCGCCGGCTTCGCTGCCATTGAGCTAATGGATGCGCAATCCCTGCGCGTTGCTCAAACACTGCCGGAAGCCACACCCGAGATCCTGTCGCTCGACGTAGCAGGGCAGGCGGCCCTCTTGCTTGAACTTCAAGACACCACGGCCGAGGGGATCGCGGAGAAGATTGAGAACGTCTCACCGCTACTGGCCTCGCTACCGTTGACCAGTCCCACCCAGGCCACCAGCCACGGTCCGACTCGGGCCCAGCTCTGGCACATCCGCAAAGGCTTGTACACCACGGTCGCAGGCCATCGGGAGCCCGGAGCGACCGCCCTGCTGGAGGACGTCGTGGTGCCCGTGCCGAAGCTGTTGGACACCTGCACTGAACTCATCAGCCTGTTCGATCAGCACGCCTACAAGAATTCTGTGATCTTCGGGCACGCGAAGGACGGAAACATCCACTTCATGCTCAACGAGGACTTCACGGATCCCAAGTGTTTGGACCGTTACGTCCAGTTCACTGAGGAAATGGTGGACCTCGTGATTGAGCACGGCGGAAACCTGAAAGCCGAGCACGGCACGGGTCGGATCATGGCGCCGTTCATCGCCCGGCAATACGGCGACGAACTCCACCAAGTGATGTGGGAGATCAAACGGCTGTTCGACCCCGCCGGGATCCTAAACCCAGGAGTGCTCCTCACCGAGGATCCTCAGGCCTACCTCAAGGATCTGAAGCTGGTGGCCAAGGTTGAAGAAGAAGTGGACCGATGCGTCGAGTGCGGGTTCTGCGAGCCCGTGTGCCCCTCTCGCGAACTAACGCTTACCCCCCGGCAGCGCATTGCTTTGCGACGTGAAATGGTGGCGGCCAAGCCTGATCGGGAGTTGCTGGAGCAACTCGCGAAAGACTACGACTATCACGCCATCCAGACCTGCGCTGTCGACGGCATGTGCGGTGAGGTCTGCCCGCTGCACATCAACACCGGCGACCTCGTGCGGCGGCTGCGCGCGGAGCATTCCAACCGCTTGTTGGGTGGAGTGTGGGGCGCCGCGGCAAAGGCCTGGGGTCCGTTCACGAAGACCGCGAGCATTGCGATGACCACGGCCCACGCCGTCGCCCCGGTCGCCTCTGGCATCACATCGGTGACACGCAAGGTCATCAGCCCCGACGTGATGCCGCAGTATTCTAAGGACCTGCCGAAGGGCGGCAAGCGGCCGAAGCCCCACGTGGCGGAGAACCCCGTGGCCTTCTACCTGCCGGCCTGCATTCAGACGATGTTCGCCGGGGGAGTGGCTGAGGCGTTCCGGACCTTGTGTGAACGAGCCGGGGTGCCCATCACGGTGCTGAACACGGGGAGCCTGTGCTGCGGCACACCATGGAAGTCGAAGGGCTTCCTCAAAGGCTACGCAACTCAGTTGAAGCGCGCGGAGAAGCTGCTTCAAGGTCCCGTCCCCATCGTCGTTGATGCCGCGAGTTGCACCGAGGGTTTCAAGGTGATGCAGTCGAAAGCTGGCGAGGGCGAGTTCGCGTCCGTGCAGTTTGTCGACGCCGTCGCCTTCGCTTACGAGAAGGTGCTGCCTAAGTTGACGGTCACACATCGCCTTGGCTCAGTGGCATTGCATCCCACGTGCTCGTCCACGCACCTCGGGCTCAACGATGCACTGAAAGGCCTTGCCGGGGCGATTGCTGACGAGGCTTATGTTCCCCTCGACTGGGGATGCTGCGCCTTCGCCGGTGACCGGGGCATGCTGCATCCGGAACTGACTGCGTCGGCGACGAGGCGCGAGGCAGCCGAGATCAACTCAAGGCATTTCGATGTCTATGCGTCGCTGAACCGGACCTGTGAGATCGGCATCGGACGCGCCACTGGTAAACCCTATGTCCACATCCTGGAGTTGGTGGAGCAGGCCACGCGCCCGTGAATGACAGACCCAGACGGGGCCGGTGAGAGTATGCTGTCGGGTGCCCGCGTCACGCGGGCACTTCGACGTGCAAACCTAGGAGAACCCCGTGAGCGAGACCGCGCAGGCTAGGACCTACGACCGCGAGGCCGCCCAAGAGAAGTGGCAGGCATTCTGGGAGGCGGATGAGACCTTCCGGCCGCTGGACGACGGCAGCCGTGAGCGTCGCTACGTGCTTGATATGTTCCCCTACCCGTCGGGGGATTTGCACATGGGGCACGCCGAGGCTTATGCGATGGGCGATGTTGTCTCCCGATACTTGCGTTTGAAGGGCTACGACGTCCTGCACCCCATCGGCTGGGACTCATTCGGTCTGCCCGCTGAGAATGCGGCTATCCGCAATGATTCGCATCCGGCTACCTGGACCTACGCCAATATTGAGACGCAGGCGCGGTCCTTTCGCAGGTATGGCCTGAGCTTCGACTGGAGTCGGCGGCTGCACACCTCGGATGAGGAGTACTACCGCTGGACCCAGTGGCTGTTTGCCCGGTTCTACGAGCGTGGCCTGGCCTATCGTCGCGATTCCTATGTCAACTGGTGCCCGACCGACCAGACGGTGCTGGCCAACGAGCAAGTGGTGCAGGGGGCGTGTGAGCGCTGCGGCTCGGAAGTGACCAAGCGCAAGCTAACCCAGTGGTACTTCAAGATCACCGATTACGCGCAGCGGCTGCTGGA
>JAUNKK010000053.1 GCA_030532825.1 Propionibacteriaceae bacterium | reverse complement strand
TTGCTTTCGCCGTTGAGCGAGTTGTGTTTCACGTCGTAGCTGACGAGATCCCGCATGGTAAAGCCGTCGTGTGCCGTGACGAAGTTGATTGAGGCCTGAGGGGAGCGGCCTTGGTCGTTGTTGAACACATCCGGGGAACCGGCGAGTCGGGTCGCCAACTCCTGCACCCCGTGAACGTATCCCCGCCAATAGTCGCGGACATGGTCCCGGAAACGGTCGTTCCATTCCGACCAGCCCTTACCGTACCCACCCAGTTGATAGCCGTAGGGGCCGATGTCCCAGGGCTCGGCGATCAACTTTGTTTGAGACAAGACCGGATCGGCGTCAATCTGGCGCTTGAGAGGATGGTCGTGAACCACATGATGCTGCCCGTCGCGCAGCAGGGTGGTGGCCAGGTCGAAGCGGAACCCGTCGACCCCCATGTGCTCTACCCAATAACGCAGGGAGTCCACGATGAGTTGCCGCACCATGGGGGTGGCGGTGTTCACCGAGTTACCGCAGCCAGTGACGTCGTAGTCATCCCGCAGGTCCTCCGTTAACCGGTAGTACCCAGGATGGTCGATGCCACGCATGGATAGCGTCGGCCCGCCATGCCCACCCTCGGCGGTGTGGTTGTAGACAACATCCAGGATGACCTCAATGCCTGCTTCGTGCAGGGCCGCCACCATGGTCTTGAACTCGGCAACCTGGTTGCCGTGGGTGCATCGGGTTGCGTAGAAGGCGTGAGGGGCGAAGTAGCTCAGTGTGTTGTAGCCCCAATAGTTCCGCAGCCCCCTGTGCGCAACGAAGGGCTCCGAAGCGAAGTGATGAAGGGGCAAGAACTCGACGGCTGTGATCCCCGTATCGAGCAGGTAGTCGATGACAGCGGGATAGGCAAAGCCGGCGTAGGTACCCCGCAGGTGCTCGGGCACGCGTGGATGCATCTTCGTGAACCCGCGCAGGTGCGTCTCGTAGATGATGGTCTCAGACATTGGGCGCCGACCGCCCAGCACGGGCACGGGGGGCGGGCTGTCGGCGACGACGACTCCCAGGGGCACCGTCCCAAACGAGTCGGTGTCGTTGAGGCGAAAGTGGTCGCTCGCGACGTGATCGTGGATCGGGCCGCGATAATCGATGCCGCCGCTTACGGCCCGGGCGTAGGGATCCAAGAGCAGCCGCGCCGGGTTGAAACGCCACCCGTGATCGGGTGCCCAGTCCCCGTGGACTCGGAATCCGTATTCCTGGCCGGCCGTGATTCCCGGCACGAAGACGCCCCAGATGCCCCGGTCGTCAGGGGCCATGGGCACATTGCGCTGCTGGTTCATCGAGTTGACCAAAGTCAGGTCGACCTTCGAGGCCTGCGGCGCCCACAGGCCGAAACGGACGCCGCCGCTCTCGACGTGGGCCCCAAGGCGTCTGCTGTCGAGGGGTTCGATGAACATCCATTACCTTTCTGCGAAGGAAATCGGCGCCAGGGCCGGTCTATACTGCCATATCTCGCCCGAAGCAATGGCCAAACGGAGGCCATCGTGCAGCGTTAGTGTTATCGGGTGCCCAGCTACTTTGATCATGCCGCGACCTCGCCGCTACGCCCCCAAGCGCGGGATGCCCTCGTCGAGTCCCTGGCTGAGGTTGTCGGCAATGCCGCATCCCTCCATCGGCTAGGGCAGCGGGCTCGACGCCATCTGGAGGAGGCCCGCGAGGAACTGGCCGCCGCCGTGGGGGCCAAGCCCTCGGAGGTGGTGTTCACCTCGGGCGGCTCAGAGGCCGATAGCATCGCGTTGTTGGGGACGATGCGCGCTCGCTCCGACCGCCCCCGCGCGTTTGTCTCGGCCGTCGAACATCCGGCCGTTCTGGAAGCCCAGGGGTTTGGCGCGGAGGTCCTAGAGGTTGGGCCGGATGGCGTGGTGGCACCCGAGGCCTGGGCCCAGGTGGACGGGGCGACGGCCGTGGTATCGGTGATGGCCGTCAACAACGAGACCGGGGTTCATCAGCCCTTCGAACCGCTTGTCCTGCATACGCAACGGGTTGGGGCGTGGAGCCACAGCGACGCCGTCCAGGCCTTCGGACATATCCCACTGGACTTTGGCGCGTCCGGACTGGACCTGATGAGCCTCTCCGCCCACAAGATTGGCGGACCGGTCGGGATCGGTGCCCTGCTCGTGCGCCGCGGCGTTGTCCCGGCGCCGATCGGGCTGGGAGGGGGACAGGAGCAGCGCATCCGTTCCGGCACCAGCCCGGTCGCCCTGGCCGCATCCTTCGCCGTTGCCGCGTCGGCGGCGACGGCGGGTCTCACCGCCGAGGCGGCTCGGCTTTGCTCGTGGCGGGACGAAATCCGCGCTTTGGGCGTTGCCTGCGGCGGCCGCATCAACGGCAGCGACTGCGCCCCCCACATCGTCAACATCACGTTCCCAGGCCTGCGTTCCCAAGATCTGCTCTTCCTTCTCGACAGCGCGGGCATCTGCGCAGCCGCAGGATCCGCGTGCCGAGCAGGCGTGAACCAACCCAGCCACGTACTGCTCGCGATGGGTGCCTCCGAAGCCGACGCATCAGCTAGCCTCAGGATCTCGCTCGGCCACGCCACGACCGCGGCCGAGGTGGAACACCTGCGCCGGGTCCTCCCCGATGCCGTCACCCAGGCCCGCGCAGCCGGGTAGACTTCGCGGCTATGCGCCAAAGAGAGGAGCAGAGTCCGTGAAGGTGCTGGCAGCCATGTCGGGCGGTGTCGATTCCGCTGTTGCTGCCGCCAGGCTCGTCGCGGCCGGGCATGAGGTCACCGGGGTGCACCTCGCACTCAACCGCAACCCACAGCTGTATCGCAGCGGATCCAGGGGCTGTTGCTCTTTGGAGGACGCGCATGACGCCAGGCGGGCCGCGGATCTACTGGATATTCCCTTCTACGTGTGGGACTTCTCCGAGCAGTTTCAGGCCGCCGTCGTCGAGGACTTCCTTGATGAGTATCGCGCTGGGCGGACCCCCAACCCTTGCCTGCGCTGCAACGAGAAGATCAAATTCGCCGCGGTGCTGGAGCGCGGGTTGGCGCTCGGCTTCGATGCGGTGGCGACGGGGCACTACGCACGAATCAGGGACAACGGTGGTGAGCTGGAACTGCACCGAGCTGCCGACCCGGACAAGGACCAGTCCTATGTCCTCGGCGTGCTCACCCAGGAGCAACTGCGCCGCTCCCTCTTCCCCCTGGCCGATACCCCCAAGCCCCAAGTGCGGGCCGAGGCCGAGGCTCTAGGCTTGAGGGTCGCCAGCAAGCCGGACTCCTACGACATCTGTTTCATCCCCGATGGGGACACCCAGGGGTTCCTGCGTGACCATTTGGGGGAAGCGCCCGGGAAGATTGTGGACGCAGACGGCCGAGTGCTGGGTCAGCACCGGAGCTACCACGGCTTCACTATCGGCCAACGCAAAGGACTCGACCTGCGAGTCCCCGCCCCCGACGGTCGACCCCGTTATGTCCTACGCATCGAGCCCGCCTCCCGCCAGGTGGTCGTGGGGGAGCGGAACGCTTTGGCTATTCGCTACCTGCGGGGAATGCACCTGACCTGGACGCAACGCCCCCAGCCGGGAACGTGGCGCGGCGAGATCCAGTACCGAGCTCACGGGACCGCCCTCCCCGCCACGTTCACCACCGCGACCGACGAGATCACCGTCGCCCTCGATGAGCCGACCCAAGGGGTCGCGCCAGGCCAGTCAATGGTCTTCTTCGACGGCACCCGGGTCGTCGGCTCGGCAACGATCGCGGAGGCCCACGCATGAAGGTCACGGCAGCTGGCTCCCTGCCAGGAGCGGACTTCCGCGGCGCCCTCAGCGCCATGACCGAGCTGCTTCCTGATGTGTTACCGCTGCCGGAGCTACCGGCCAGGGGCGTCGGCTCCGGCATGGTCGGGCGCGCCCTGGGCATCGTCAGTGATTTAGGGTTCGACTTGCAGCCCGCAGGCTGGCGCCTCACCAGCTCGTCCGGGGCCGATCACCGCCGGGCCCAAGCCCAGTGGCGCCGCGACTTGGACGACGCCGAGGAACTCCTCGCCGGTTTTGAGGGCGTACTCAAGATCGGACTGGCAGGGCCCTGGACGCTGGCCGCGAGTGTGGAACGCCCAACTGGCGATCGGCTGCTCGCCGACCACGGCGCCCGCCGCGAACTCGCTCAAGCCCTCGCGGCTGCCTGGTATGAGCTGGCAAGTGAGGTCGCCCGTCGCTTGCCGGGGGCTCGCGTGCTGTTGCAGGTGGATGAGCCCGCGCTGCTGTCTGTCGCTGCAGGCGCCATCCCCACGGCCTCCGGCTTCGGCAAGCACCGGAAGGTTGCTGCAGACGAACTGGTTGCGGCGCTGCGACCGTTAGCCCCCGATGCCTGGTTGCATTGCTGCGCCCCCGGAGAATGGCTCCATCTCGCCGACCGAGCTGGATTCACCACCGTGGCCATCGACGCCGGGCAGCACCGGACCTCGCAGCAACTCGATGCGCTCAGCGCGTGGGCCCAGGAGGGGCGGGGCGTCGTAGCTGGCGTGGTCGACACGGCCCGGCCCCAGCCTCAAGGCACTGATGAACTCGTTACGGTGGCCTTGCGCCTCCTCCGGCCCCTGGAATTGTCCCTGGACGCGGTGGAGAAGCAGGTCCTACTCGGCACGGCCTGTGGCCTAGCAGGCTGGCCTCGCTCCACCGTCACTCCGCAGCTCGTCGCGCTCCGTGACGCCGCCCCACTCGTCGCCGAGTCACTAGCGGTGCGGGCGGGCTAAACTGGCCCACGTGCGCGTCACCTCGGAGCTCAACCTCAACGGAACCACGCCGCTGCGCGCCCAGCCTCGCGTGGGGGAGTGGGGCCCGAAACTGGTTCCCAGCACCCGGTGGAAGAAATGGCAGCGTGTGCTGGTGCCGATCGTCGCGGTTGCGTTAGCTGTTGGCTTGTTCTTCCTGGCTCGCATGTTCTATCTGGCGCTGACGGAGTCTGCCGCGCTCGTGCTTTTCAACGTGTGATTTGCCTCGTCGTGCGCTAGCCAAGGATGGTGTCCGGGTGACGCCTCGCTGCCTGGCAGGCAGCGCTCGGGCCGATAAGATTGGCCCGGCTCCCAGATGTGGGCCCATAACCAGGAGGAAAGACTGTGGCTTTAACCCCGCAGGAGGTGGCGCGACTCGCCTCATTGGCGCGGCTCGACCTGACCGAAGCCGAATGCGCCGAACTCGCCCCCGAACTCGACGTGATCCTCACCTCCGTCGCTCGGGTGGGAGAGGTGGCCCGCGACGATGTGCCGCTCATGACCCACGCTCTCCCGCTGGTCAACGTGATGCGGCCTGATGAGGTACGGCCGTCGCTGCCTCAAGAGGCGATACTGACCGGGGCCCCTGCCGTCGAGGATGGGCGCTTCCGCGTACCCCAGATTCTGGAGGACTGATCGCCATGACCCTCATCACTAAGCCGGCGCACGAACTGGCGGAACTGCTGGTCCGCGGCGAGATCTCCTCCGTTGAGCTAACCCGCGCCCACCTCGACCAGATCGCGGCCCTCAACCCCACCCTCAATGCCTTTCTGCATGTCGACTCTGAGGGCGCCCTCGCGGCTGCGGAACGCATTGACGCCCGGCGTCGCGCGGGTGAAGACCTGCCCCCGCTGGCAGGTATCCCGATTGCCATCAAAGACAACTTCTGCACGATGGGCCTGCCTACCACCTGCGGCTCCCGCATTCTTGAAGGATGGGTGCCGCCGTACGACGCGACCGTCGTCACGCGCCTCAAGGCCGCCGGAATCGTCATCTTAGGCAAGACCAATATGGATGAGTTCGCCATGGGCTCCTCGACGGAGACCTCGGCCTTCGGGCCATCCCGGAACCCATGGGACGTGGACCGGATACCCGGCGGTTCTGGTGGTGGGTCCTCGGCGGCCGTCGCTGGATGCCTGGCGCCGCTAGCCCTCGGCTCTGATACGGGCGGCTCCATCCGGCAGCCCGGGGCTGTCACCGGAACCGTCGGAGTGAAGCCGACCTACGGTGGGGTGTCGCGCTATGGGATCGTGGCGATGGCCTCCAGCCTCGACCAGCCCGGCCCCGTCACTCGTAGCGTCCTGGATGCCGCCTTGCTGCACGAGACCATCGGCGGACACGACCCCATGGACTCCACCTCTATCGCCCAGCCTTTGCCGACGTTCAGCGAGGCCGCGCGCCGTCGGGACGTCCGAGGCCTTCGGGTCGGCGTCGTGAAGGAACTCGGCGGCGAAGGCTACGACCCGGCCGTGGAACAACGCTTCGCCGAGGCCGTCGGCTGGCTGCGCGCCGGGGGGGCCGAAGTCATTGAGGTGTCCTGCCCTCACTTCGAATACGCGCTCAGCGCCTACTACCTCATCATGCCGGCCGAGCTATCCAGCAACCTTGCTCGTTTCGACGCCGTGCGTTACGGCCTGCGGCTCGGTGACGATGGTTCGCGTGGCATGGAAGCCGTGACATCCCTCACGCGGGGCCAAGGCTTTGGTCGGGAAGCGAAACGCCGCCTCATCATCGGTACCTATGCGCTGTCGAGCGGCTACCACGACCAGTACTACGGCTCGGCGCAGAAGGTTCGCAGCCTGGTCGCCCAGGACTTCGATGTGGCGTTCGCTGCCTGCGATGTCCTGGTATCGCCGGCGACCCCGACCGTCGCCTTCCGGCTTGGCGAACGCACCAGCGACCCGATGGCGATGTACAAGGCCGACCTGTGCACGATTCCCTCCAACCTGGCCGGGAATGCCTCCGCTAGTTTCCCGGTGGGGCTGAGCGATGAGGGTCTGCCCGTTGGGCTGCAGGTGATCGCGCCCCCCATGGCCGATGATCGGCTGTACCAAGTGGGCGGATTTATCGAAGCAACCCTGGAGGAAGCCACCGGCGGGCCGCTCCTGCGGCACGCCCAGCAGTTAAGCGGATCGAAGGCGGTGTGGTGATGACGGACCTATTGGATTTCGACGAGGTCGTCCGCGGCTTCGAACCCGCCCTTGGTCTGGAAGTTCATGTCGAACTCAACACGAAGTCGAAGATGTTCTGCGGGTGTTCGACTGAGTTCGGCGCCGAGCCGAACACCCAGACCTGCCCGGTGTGCCTGGGCCTGCCTGGGGCGCTTCCCGTCGTGAATGCCCGAGCGGTGGCATCGGCCATCCGCATCGGGCTGGCTCTCGGCTGCAAGATCGCGCCTTGGGGCCGGTTCGCCCGAAAAAACTACTTCTATCCGGACATGACCAAGAACTTCCAGACCTCGCAGTATGACGAGCCGATCGCATTCGACGGCCGCGTGGAAGTAGAGGTCGACGGTGAGGTTTTCGGCATTGAGATTGAACGTGCCCACATGGAGGAGGATGCGGGCAAACTTACCCATGTCGGAACGACCGGCCGGATCCACGGCGCGGACTACTCAGTGATCGACTACAACCGCGCCGGAATGCCGCTGATTGAGATTGTCACCCGACCCATCCTCGGCACGGGCGCCAAGGCCCCACAGGTCGCCCGGGCCTACGTAGCCCACCTACGTGACCTAATGCGGGCGCTTGGCGTCTCGGATGTCCGCATGGAGCAGGGCTCGCTGCGCTGCGACGCCAACGTGTCGCTGGCTCCAAAGGGCGAAAGCCGCCTAGGAACGCGCACCGAAACAAAGAACGTCAACTCGCTGCGATCCATTGAGCGGGCTGTCACCTACGAGATGCGACGCCAGGCCGCGATCATCCGCGACGGGGGACGGGTTATGCAAGAGACCCGCCACTTCCACGAGGCGGACGGTTCCACCAGCCCCGGGCGATCCAAAGAGGAGGCTGAGGACTATCGGTATTTCGCGGAGCCAGATCTGGTGCCGGTCGCGCCCAGCGCCGAGTGGATTGAGGAGCTCCGCGCCACCCTGCCCGAACCTCCTGCGGCGCGCCGTAAGCGGCTAGCCGCAGCATGGCAGGTAGATGCCAAGACGATGGAAGCCATCGTCGCGGCCGGGGCTCTCGAACTAATTGAGGCGACGGTGACCGCCGGCACCTCACCACAGGCAGCCCGAAAATGGTGGCTCAGCGAGCTGGCGCGGCGCGCCAACGAAGCCGGGGTGGAGTTGGAGGCATTGGGCGTCTCACCGCAGGCCGTCGCGGAAACGCAAGCCATGGTTGACGCTGGAAAACTAACCGACAAACTTGCCCGGTCGGTGTTTGACGGTGTGATTGCGGGGGAGGGAACCCCTGGGGAGGTCGTGGAGCGGCGTGGCCTGAAGGTCGTCTCGGACGACGGTGCTCTCACAGCCGCCGTTGACGACGTTATCGCCGCCAACCCCGATATCGCGCAGAAGATTCGCGACGGCAAGGTCGCGGCTGCAGGCGCCCTGATCGGTCAGGTCATGAAAGCTATGCGAGGCCAGGCAGATGCCGCCCGGGTACGCGAGCTTCTGTTGGCGAAGCTGACCTGACGGGTGGAGCCGCCATTGGTGACTGAGACAACCGGGGATGCGCAACAACCGGCATTGAGGCGTCCTGTGGGGGAATGGGTGCTGGCCTCTGCGCTGGGGCTGATCCTGGGCTGGGGTACTTACTTCGAGTCGGATGTGCCTTTTCGGCTCGCCTCCTCGCTCAGCATGTGGTGCCTATGCCCAGCGCTTCGTCGGGGCGATGACGCCTCGAAACCGACCCGGGCCGTTCTTTGGTGCCTGGAGCTTGTTCGTGGCCGCCGTGACGCTCTATTGCGTCCACTTGCTGGCGGGTAATCATGGCGTCGGTTTCTTGGGGTTAGATGCCGTATTGCTGGCAGTCATTGCTCTGTTTGGCGGGAAGATGGGCTGGGCAGGGCACACGTCTCGCTGGGGTGCCAGGGCCGGAAATCGGTCTGCGGCAACCGGGATTGTGCTTGGCATCGTGACTCTGGAACTGATCGACATGCTGCTGGCCCTGTGGAGTGGGCACATCATCATGGGTCGACACATTCCGGTGGCTGTGGTGGCGTTGGGGGCGTGGCTGGCAGCGATTCGTCTCCGGCGCCGGTGGTGGTTTCGTTGGGTGCTCACCGCAACTGCGCTCACGATCTTGGTATGCCTCGTGCTGAATGCAGCCTTCGACGCTCTAGTGCTGGAGATGCTCGGGCCATAACCGCTGGCAGCTACGCCTTGCCCAAGAGAGCCAGAAGAGAGCACCGATGCGAACGTTTCTTGCAGGCTCCAGACAACGTAAGAAAACGCCCCTCCGTCTTCAGACGCGACCCATCCTCCGCGCGCGACAGCTGGCCGGTGCTCCAGATGGGGGCGTGTTAACCGGGGTGAACTCGCGTTCCGGGGCGGGAGCTATAGCTTCCCAACTGATGTCAGGAACTCCTCCATAGTCTCCGGTTCGGCGGTCGTTTCGACGTCGGCATCGCGTCCCGTCAGCAGGAGGAGGAGTTCCGAGGGCAACCCCTCAAGACGAATCGGCCGGTTCCCGGTGCCATAGCGGATCACGTCGTGTCCGGTGGGGACCACGATCAACTGGCCGCCCCAAGCTCGTTGTGCTTTGAAAGCGAGTACGCGGACCGTGCGCAGCAGTTCGCTTTGTTCCTGTGCGGTGAGCGTCTGCGAGCGCTGGTTGGCGCGCAACACATCCTCGTGGTGGATGAAGAACTCCACCGCGTTGACCAGCCGGTCAAGCGGGCGCATCACCCAGCCCGGGCGACGCAGCTGCCGAACCAGCTCGGGGAAACCGAGCAGATGGAGGGCCTCGGTTTGGATGCGCTCGGTTCGCTCAGCGAACCTTTGCAGGGCGATACCCGGGAGCGCGGCGGGCCTGTGTTCACGCACCCACAGGTGCGCGGCCAAGTCGCCAACGTTCCAACCGTCGCAGCAGGTCGGGGCCAGAGGCCCCAACTCCGTCATCAAGGTACACAGCTGGTCGCGCTGGCGGGCGGCAAAACTCATGGGACGAAGCCTATTACGATCTGACACGCGCCGGGGAACCCTCTGTTGGGAAGGTAAATGGGGGCGTTGCGGCTTGGTATCGGCTCCGGATACCGGGGAGAATGGCTCCATGAGTTTGCGGGAGGACCTGGCGGCCAGGGTGAAATTCGGCACCGACGGGCTCGTGCCCGCTGTCGCCCAGGACGCCACCACCGGGGCTGTTCTCATGATGGCCTGGATGGATGTCGAGGCACTTGCGCGCACCCTGACCTCTGGTCGGGCCACCTACTGGTCCCGCAGTCGGCAGAGCTACTGGGTCAAAGGCGAAACCTCCGGCCACACCCAACAAGTCGTCTCGGCGCACCTGGACTGCGACGGGGATACCGTGCTGCTGCGCGTCGAGCAGGTCGGCGCCGCGTGCCATACCGGCAATCCCACCTGCTTCTTCACCGAACTCACCAGCGAGGATGTCGCATGCTGACCATCTCACCGACCCTCAACGAATTCACCGAACTCGCGAAGACCCGCAGGGTTATCAGCGTCCACGCGCGCGTGGTGGCCGACCACCTCACTGCGATCGGACTTTACGCCACCCTGTGCGGGGCTCGGGAGGGAACCTTCCTGCTGGAGTCCGCCTCCGAGGGGGTATGGTCCCGGTACTCTTTCGTCGGGGTTCGGGCGGCGGCCACCCTCACCGAACGCGATGGTAAGGCCGTGTGGTTAGGCCGTGAGTTGACTGGCATTGGGGACGGCGACCCCTTAACGGTGCTTCGCGACACCCTCACTGAGCTTGCCACCCCCGTCGCCGCGGGCCTGCCTTCCTTCCACGCGGGCATGGTCGGGTACCTGGGATATGATGTCGTGCGGCGTCTCGAAGTGCTCCCTGACACGTGCGTGGATGACCTGAAGCTGCCGGAGCTAGTGATGATGCTGGCTTCCCAACTGGCGGTCATGGATCACAAGACCAACGAGGTTCACCTCATCTCGAACGCCATCAACTTCGATGGCACCGATGAGGGTGTGGAGCGCGCCTACTATGACGCCGTCGTCGGCGTTGAAGAGATGGCGCGGGCATTGGGGGATCCCATCCCGTCCCTCGTGGTCCCGGCAGTCGACGGGTTGGCGGATCTAGAGGTCATCCGTCAGCGCAGCGACGAGGACTTTGAGGCGACCGTCCGGGCCACCATCCGGGAGATTGAAGCCGGTGAAGCTTTCCAGGTGGTGATTTCACAACGCTTCGATGTCCCCACCACCTCCGATGCCCTGGAAATCTACCGGGCGCTTCGGCTCACGAATCCCAGCCCATACCTCTACCTGTTTCGGTTTCCCGGGTTCGCAGTGGTCGGCTCCAGCCCCGAAGCCCTCGTCACGGTGCAGGACGGCGTCGCCACCACCCGACCGATCGCTGGCTCTAGACCACGCGGCAGTAACGAACCCGAAGATCGGGCACTCGCCGCCGAATTGATCGCCGATCCCAAGGAACGCGCCGAGCACCTGATGCTGGTTGACCTCGGGCGCAATGACTTGGGGCGCATCTGCAAGCCTGGCAGCGTTACCGTCCATGAGTTCATGCAGGTTCATCGCTACAGCCACATCATGCATTTGGAGGCGGCGGTCAGCGGCCACCTAGCGGACGGTCAGACCGCCCTGGACGCGACGTTGGCCTGCTTCCCGGCGGGAACGTTGTCCGGCGCCCCGAAGGTCCGCGCCATGGAGATCATTGACGAACTTGAGGTCAGCCGTCGCGGCCTCTACGGCGGGGTAGTCGGGTATTTCGATTTCGCGGGAAACTCGGACGTTGCCATCGCCATCCGCACGGCCGTCGTCAAAGACGGCACAGCATATGTCCAGGCTGGTGCCGGCATCGTCGCTGATTCGAACCCGGACAACGAGAACACCGAGTGCAAAAACAAGGCGGCCGCAGTGATCACCGCACTCCGCCGCGCCGCGCAACAGAAAGAGACGCCATGACGGTACTAGACGACATCATCACCGGGGTCAGGGAGGATCTGGCGGCTCGGCAGGCCGAGCACTCGCTGATCGACCTCATGGAGCAGGCGCGCGCCGTTGCCCCGGCGCAGGAGATCGTCTCGCGGTTCCGGGAGCCAGGGTTATCGGTGATCGCGGAGGTCAAACGTCGCTCCCCGTCGAAGGGCGACCTGGCGGAGATCACGGATCCGGCCGCTTTGGCCGAGGCGTATCTTGCAGGCGGCGCGACGGCTGTTTCAGTGCTGACCGAACAACGCCGGTTCTCGGGATCGCTTGCCGATCTGGATGCCGTTCGCGAACGAGTGTCGGCGCCGCTGCTGCGCAAGGACTTCATGGTGGAGTCCTACCAGTTCTATGAGGCGCGGGCCCACGGCGCTGACCTAGCGCTGCTGATCGTGGCGGCTCTCAGCGACGCGGAATTGCGGGCCTTTATGAACCTCACCGATGCGCTCGGCATGACGGCTCTCGTTGAAACCCATACCGAGGAGGAAGTAGACCGTGCCGTTGAGGCTGGGGCCAGCATCATCGGGGTCAACAATCGCAGCCTCAAAACCTTGGATGTGGACATCGCCCAGTTCGGGAAGCTAGCCGCCCGCATCCCGGACGATCGCATCAAGGTGGCTGAGTCTGGGATCCTCAGTGTCGACGACGCGCGGCGCGTGCGCGACGAGGGGGCCGAGGTCGTCCTGGTGGGTGAGGCCCTCGTCAGGCACGCGGAACCGCAGGCTGCCGTGGCCGCGTTCCGGGAGATCGCCTGAGCTGCTTCCGGAAGGTTGTCTGTTCATCGCGATGAACAGCGAACGCCACCTGAGGCAACTCCCGGTAGGCTGGCGTCCATGCTTCCATTGCCCGACGCCCGCGGCCATTTTGGCCGGTTCGGCGGCACCTTTGTCCCGGAGGCTTTACGGGCCGCTCTCGCTGAGCTAGAGGCAGAGTTCCGGGCCGCTCAGCAGGACCCGGCTTTCCAGGCTGACTTGGCCCGGTTGCAACGCAGCTATGCGGGTCGCCCGACCCCGATCACGGTTGCGGAGAATTTCTCGGCTCACTGTGGCAACACGACGATCTACCTGAAGCGCGAGGATCTCAACCACACCGGCGCACACAAGATCAACAACGTCCTGGGACAGGCGCTCCTGACCAAGCGGATGGGAAAGAAACGGGTCATCGCCGAAACCGGCGCTGGCCAGCATGGCGTCGCCACGGCCACGGCCGCCGCCCTACTCGGGTTGGAATGCCGGGTCTACATGGGCGAGCTGGACACCCAGCGCCAGGCGCTCAACGTGGCCCGAATGCAGTTGCTCGGCGCGGAGGTCTACGCCGTTGCTGCCGGCTCCAGGACCCTCAAGGACGCCATGAACGAGGCCATGCGGGACTGGGTGACCACCGTCGAAAACACGCATTACCTCATCGGCACCGTCGGCGGACCTCATCCGTTCCCCGTCCTAGTGCGGGAGTTCCAGCGCATCATCTCTACCGAATCTCGGCAGCAGATGATCGACGAGTATGGGGGGCTACCCGATTATGTGGCGGCCTGCGTGGGCGGGGGCTCCAACGCCATCGGCGTGTTTTATGACTTCATCGACGACGCTTCCGTCGGGCTGTACGGTTTCGAGGCCGGTGGCGACGGGGTGGATAGTGGTCGCCACGCCGCCACCATCAGCGCTGGAAGCGTCGGGGTGCTCCACGGGGCCCGCACCCGAGTGCTCCAGGACGAGGATGGGCAAACCATCGAGTCGCACTCGATCTCCGCCGGCCTTGATTATCCCGGAGTTGGCCCCGAACACGCCTGGCTGGCCGAGACGGGTCGCGCCCGCTACGAGCCCGTGACCGATGAGGAGGCCATGGCCGCGTTCCGGCTGTTGACGCGCACCGAGGGCATCATTCCCGCCCTTGAGTCTGCACATGCCGTCGCCGGGGCTCGGCGTCTCGCCCTGGAACTGGCCCAGACTCATCCCGCAGCCCGGCCTAAAATTCTGGTGTGTCTGAGCGGCCGTGGGGACAAAGACGTCGCTACCGCATTTGAGTACTTCAACCTCAAGGGGCAGCCCGACAAAACCGTTGGAGGCCTACCGTGACAGCATTCACCGACCCGAGCCGTCTCGGCATCTCCGGTCGCCGCGTCGCCGCCTGTCTTGAGCAAGGCCGCCCCGCCCTCGTCGGCTATTTGCCTGTCGGGTACCCGACCGTGGCAGGGTCCATCTCCGCCATGCGGGCACTGACTGAGGGTACGGCGGGCCGTGGGGTAGACATCGTCGAGATCGGCATCCCGTATTCGGACCCGCTCATGGATGGGCTGGTGATTCAGCACGCAGCCATGACCGCCCGAGAGCGCGGCGTCCGCACACGTGACGCGTTCCGCGCGGTCGAGGCCGTCGCCGCCCGGGGCGTCACGCCCATGGTGATGACGTACTGGAATCTCGTGGAGGCCTACGGCCCCGAGGCCTTCGCGCGGGACCTGGCCGCCGCCGGGGGAGCAGGCACCATCACCCCCGACCTGCCGCCCGACGATTGTCCCGAGTGGTTCGAAGCCACCGACCATCACGGCCTCGACCGCATTTTCCTCATCGCCCCTTCCTCAACAGAGGAACGCATCGACCTGACAATGCGCTCTTGCCGCGGCTGGGTGTACGCCACGAGCGTGATGGGGGTGACCGGAGCCCGTGCCGCCACCTCCGAGGCCGCCCCGGTGATCGTCGAGCGAGCCAGGCAGGTGGATCCAAGCCTGCCGGTCGGCATCGGACTCGGCGTGTCCAATGGCGCCCAGGCGGCGGAGATCGGGGCTTACGCCGATCTGGTGATCGTCGGCTCCGCCTTGCTGAAGTGCCTTAGCGTGGACGGGGACGACTTGGGCAGGGACCTGGGGCCCCTGCGTCGCCTCGTTGACGACTTGGCGGCAGGCGTGGATCGGGCGCGGGCAACCTAGCCGGAGGGACTGACCGATTCATCCGATATATTCGCGGAAGCGAATATCCAAGGATGGATGAGGAGTCACGATGGGCAAACGATTCATTGCGCTGCTGGCGTGCATCGTGCTCGGCTTGGTTGGGTGCGGCAGATCAAGTGAAGTCAGGAATGATCCGAATCTGGACGCCCAGCAGATCCTGGACAAGGCTTTAGAGTACAACATCCTCGGTGAGGGGATCGGCCCCCAGGACCAGGTGATCGACGTGGCCTTCAAGGCCAAGTTCGCCAGCGACGGGAGCACGGGTGACATGGACATGTCAATGCTCCTGCGGCAGTCGGGCGACCAGCAGATGATGGACATGGACATGACCTTGAAGGCCAATTTCGACGGGCGGTCCGGCGACGCCAGAGTGTGGATGATGGTTGAAAAAGACGGCGACGCCTACAACGTCTACGCGCGTCGGGAGCTGCCAACGAAAACCACCACAAGGACCCAAAGCTCCGAATACGGCCGTGACTCGCTCGACGAGGCAGAGCTAAAAGAGTTGATGTCGAACAGCGTCAGCACCTCGCCAGAGATCGGTGACTATCTTGCGGATGTCGAGAAGCTCGGCGCCTATGAGGAGGATGGTGCTTTCATCATTGAGGCGGTGCCCTCGAATCAGACGATCAAACGAATCATGACGCAGAGCGGCAACGGCAAGGACTTCGATGACGCCTCGGTCGAGGACGTATCTACGAGGCTCGTGGTAGATAAGGAAAGCTACCGGCCGCGCCAGTTCACCATGGATCTCAAGATGAACTTCTCCCTAGACAAACATAAGGGCAAGGTGGAATTCAACGTTGACATCAACGTGCGGGACGAGGACGTGACCCTGAGCGTGCCGGACGAGGCCGCGAATGCCCCCGAGGTCGATTTGGAGAGGTTTATGTCTAACTGAGCACCGTGAGGACGGCCTTCACCCGGCGATGGACGCTCGGATCCGGGTGAAGGCCGAGTTTTGAGAAGATCCGCTGGGTGTGTTTCTCAACGGCCCCCTCCGTCACGAACAGGCGTCCGGCGATGCCCGCGTTCGTGTGTCCCTCCGCCATCAGTTCCAGCACCTCCCGCTCCCGCGGGGTGAGTTGCGCTAGCGGGTCGTGCCGGCGGCCTCGGCCGAGAACTTGGCTGACGACCTCGGGATCAAGGACGAGGCCTCCGGTAGCCACCCGGTCGGCGGCCTCAAGGAAAGTGTCGATATCGGAAATCCGGTCCTTCAGCAGGTATCCCAAGTGACTGCCGCCGTCGGCGAGCAGTTCCTGCACATAGGCGGCCACCACGTATTGGCTGAGCAGCAGAATCGGTGCATCCGGCCACTGCCCCCGGATCGCGGCGGCAGCCCGCAGGCCTTCGTCGCTGTGGGAAGGTGGCATCCGAATGTCAGTGACGATGAGATCGGGCCTTAACTCAAGAGCCCGGGGGACCAGTTCAGTGCCCGTGGCGACGGCGGCCACCACCTCGTGACCGCCGTCACCCAGGATGAGCGTCAGCCCCTCCCGGAGCAGCACCGAGTCGTCGGCTACCAGGACTCGCATGGAATCACCGCCTCGATGGTGGTGGGTCCGTGCTCTGGCGACCGGACGTGCAGCTGCCCGTCGACCCCTCGAAGCCGCTCGGCGAGCCCCGCCAAGCCGTGGCCCTTGGCGGATGAGGCGCCACCCACCCCATCGTCGGTCACGGTGATGTACAGGCTGCCGTCCTGCGCGGCCGCCACGAGGTCCACGGTGCTGGCGCCCGAGTGCTTGTTCGCGTTGACCAAGGCCTCGGAGATCACGAAATAGGCGGCCTGCTCCACGTGCGGTGGCAGCTCAGGTAGCGAGGCGAACACCGTGACGGGAATGGTGGATCGGCCAGCCGCCTCCTCAATGGCGGCCTCCAGCCCACGGTCAACCAGCACAGGCGGAGCGATGCCTCGGGAGAGTTGACGCAATTCCGCGAGAGTCTCTTGCGTTTGGCTCATGGCCGTCTCCAGGGTGGCCTCCGCGCGCTGCGGGTCTTGGGCCAGCTGCTTGCGGGCCCGCGCCAGGTCCATGTTGAGGCGCACCAGGCGTTGCTGGGGACCGTCATGGATGTCGCGTTCTAGGCGGCGAAGCGCCCCCGACTCAGCCCGCTGGGCGGCGGCGCGGGAGCCCTGCAGCTGGTTCAGGCGGAAGTTCGTGCGAGCCCGCTGGTTCAGCAACACCTCTCCGAGGCCCGATTGGAATCCGGCCAAGCCCCGCATGACCGCGGGGGCCGTACGGACCGCGAGGATACCAACGGCGAGGTAGAAGATGGTTTCGGCGATCTCCGGGAAAGGCAGCCCCAAGAGTTCCGCCAGCCCCTGGTTGTCCGGCACCAAGGGCCTTGCCACCCAGACGCTGATGGGTCCCAGCACAGTTCCCGCGGACAGGACGAGCCACAGCAGCGACAGTACCCACACGACAGTGGAGGTCAGCAACGAGACCAGCACCCACGCTACGTCGTACCACGACTGCGGGTCCTTGATGACATTGCCCACTCGGCCAACCAGGGTCGCACCCTCTGGGGCTGGCCGGTAGGCGGGGGGAACAGGCTCGTTGCCCAGCAACGCCTCCTGGGTGCGCCGTTCCAGTTCAGCCGCGCTGCGAGCGATCAACAGCCCCGCGAGGAGAATCACCAGCCCAAACCCCAGGATCGCCGTGCCTGCCCCCAGCGCGACGAAGGTGATGACCAGAATGAAGACCACGAGGTGCAGCGGCCAGCCGATCAGCAAGTAAGCGATGTGCGCCCCGAAGCGGGAGCGGGTGGGGTCAGTTGTTGTCATGTCTCTACTCTTTCGCCCCGGATGCACGGTTTGAACCCAGGCAACTGGTCTATTGAGGTGGGGCTAGCCCGACAGTTCTTGCCTCCGCGCCTCAGGACAACTCCTGGAGGAGCTTCTTGAAGCGCGATGTGTTCTCCGGGCCAACGACCTTGACCTCGCCCATGATGCAGCACCCCGTCAGGATCAGTTCCGGCCCTGTCGCCTCAGGAACCAGCCCGCGGAGCTTCGTCTCGCCCAGGATGGTGGAAACCTCATTGCGGACTCTAACCCCCGCGGGCACCCGGACTGTCACCTCCCCCATGGCGACCGTGAGGTTGAGTCGGCACGACGGGGCTTTGAAAGTGGCCGAGGTCAGGTCGAGCTTGACCTCCCCGAAAACTCCCACGACGTGGTTGTCGGCGGGCACGCCTTCGGCGAAGTCGCGTTTCGCACTGCTGAAGATCGCCACGATGTTGCCGGTTTCCGGCGCGGAACCGCTGGGACCGATCACCGGGCCCCCGACATCGGTCAGCCTCGCGACCGAAGGGGAGTAGGTGGCGGGAACCAAGTCGGTCGTGACGGTTCTCAGCTCTCCGAAGGTCTTAGCCGCCCAGACCAGATTCAGGCGTTCATCGTGCTCTTCACGGGTCAGGCGCCCATCGGTGTAGGCGTCGTTCAACAGCTGCTCCACCGAAGAGCGATCTCGGTCTGAGCAGCGCAGATGGTCTTGCTGCGGCATGGAGATCAGCATACGCGGACGTCACCGCCATCCGGGGGTAGGGTTGGTGCCCGTTCGGGTCGATTGGAAGGAGCAGTCGTGGG
>JAUNKK010000214.1 GCA_030532825.1 Propionibacteriaceae bacterium | reverse complement strand
GCAAGTCGCTGATCCAGCAGATGGTGCAGTTCTCCGATCAGGAAGACGTGCGCGGCAAGCTCGTGTTCTTGCCGGACTATGACATGTCGCTGGCGAGGCCGTTGTATCCCGGCTGCGACGTCTGGGTCAACAACCCGCTGCGCCCCTACGAGGCGTGCGGAACCTCCGGCATGAAAGCGGCACTCAACGGCGCCGCGAACCTGTCGATTCGCGACGGCTGGTGGGACGAGCTGTACTCGCCCAAGTTTGGGTGGGAGATCCCCTCAGCCGAGGGCATTGCCGATCAGGCGGAGCGCGACGCGGCGGAGGCCGAGTTCCTCTATTCGATCATCGAAAACGAAATCATCCCGCGTTTCTACACGCTGGACGCTAACGGCAACCCGGCACAGTGGCTGCAGATGATGCGGGACTGCATCTCGGATCTCGGCCCCGAAATCCTGGCTTCGCGCATGGTTCGCGACTACGTCACCGACTACTACACCCCGGCGGCCGAGTCGCTGGCGGCTCGCCGAGATCAGCACATCGCTGCTGACTTGGCCCAGTGGAAGGAACGGGTGCGCCGCGACTGGCACACCCTCCAGGTGGTTGGCCTCGACGTGGGCGTCATCGGCTTGCTTGAGACCGGGACGGTGATTCGCCCCACCGTCGATGTGCGGCTCGGTAACCTGCATGCTCAGGATGTGGCGGTTCAGCTGATCTTCGGCGATGTCGACGATGAGGACACGCTGCACAACATCCGTAAGTACCCGACGGTGCCCGCAGGTGAGTCGGATGGGGTGACGCGCTTCGTCGCCGAGGTTCCGACACGTTACGCCGGGCAGATCGGCTGCCTGGCGCGGGTCGTGCCTTCGCACCCGCTGCTGTCCTCGGACTCAGAGATGGGGCTCGCGGCCGTCATCCACTAAACCCAACACGGTGAAACCCCGCAGGACCCAAGTCCTGCGGGGTTCCTCGTCTCTGCGGTCAGAGCATGAGGGATAACGGCATGCTGAGCAACTCCGCGGCGGTCTTCGGAACCTCACAGCGCATCAGCACCACGCAGCGACCCGGCAGTCGAACGGTGGCTCCGGCCGCTAGGTCTTCGTGGGGCAAGTCGCCCTCCTCGCCCGAGTGCCACAGAATCCTCAGCCCGGCTGCCCACGGCAGCCCCGGCAGCACAACATCCACCGCATCGGCGCCGGAGTAGAACCAGGCGAGGAAGGCCTCCTTGGCGTCAGAGGTGTACAGGCCGAGCAAGCGGCGGGAGCCATCGTGCCAGTCGGGATCGGTCATCGGCCCCCCTCTCCCGTTGAACCAGGTAAGGTCCACACGCCCGAGGTTCTCGCCGTGTTCGTTGAACACATCGTGGTGATGCAGGAACCGGTCGGTGCGCAGCAGCGGGTGCTGGTGGCGCAGCCGCACGAGGTCAATGAACCGGCAGCGCATCGCCTCCCAGTCCGGTTCGGGATCCCAGTTCACCCAACTCAGGGGGGAGTCCTGGCAGTAGGCGTTGTTATTGCCCCGTTGGGTGCGCCCGAATTCGTCGCCGGCGAGAATCATGGGCGTGCCGGCGGCCAGCAACTGCGTCGCGTGCATGTTGAGCGCCTGCCGGATCCGCAACGCGCGGATGGCGGGATCGTCCGTTTCACCTTCCACGCCGTGGTTCCAGGACCGGTTGTTGTCGGAACCGTCGCGGTTGCTTTCGCCGTTGAGCGAGTTGTGTTTCACGTCGTAGCTGACGAGATCCCGCA
>JAUNKK010000213.1 GCA_030532825.1 Propionibacteriaceae bacterium | reverse complement strand
TTCTTGCTCACGCCGAGAACCTTGTAGTAGTCCTTTTCTATCCAGTCCTTAGTGCTCACTCATCGCCTCTCATGTGCGGGGTTTTCGGGGGGCCTCCGGGTCCGTCGACCCCCCGATCCGGGGCTCACCCCTGCGGATTGGCGACGGCGACGCGGGCCGGCCGGATCACGCGGTCACGCAGCTGGTAGCCCGGCTGCATGACCTGCGAGACCGTGGTGACGGTGACGCCCTCTAGCGGAACCTCCATGAGGGCCTCGTGCAGATTCGGGTCGAACGGGTCGCCGACGGCGCCGAAACGGACCAGACCGTGCTTGGCCGCGATCTTCTCCAGTTCGTCTGCCACCAGCTTGAATCCCCCAGCTAGGTCTTCGTGGGATTTGGCCAACTCGATGGAGTCCAGCACCGGCATCAGGTCCGCCAGCACCGCTTCAATCCCGGCCTGCCGGGACAGGGCCCGGTCCCGGTCGACGCGCTTCTTATAGTTGACGTACTCCGCCTGGAGGCGTTGCAGGTCGGCGGTGCGTTCCTCAGCGATGGCCTGCCAGTCGGCGTCTTCTTCGGTGGCCGTGGGCTCGCCGTCGGCGAGGGCCGAAGCGGCTGCATCCAGAACCGCCTCGGCCTCAGCCACTACCTCTTCCGGGCTGGGGTTCTCTTCCGGATTGGAGTCTTCACTCACTTGGATTCCTCATCGTCCACGATTTCAGCGTCAACGACGTCATCCTGGGCCTCGCCCTCGGGCTGGGCGCCCGCCTCGGAGGCAGCCTGTTCCGACTGAGCCTTGGCCTGGGCGGCGGCGTACATCGCCTGGCCCATGGCGGCGGCCTTCGTGTTGAGGTCCTCGATGGCGGCCTTCACCGCGTCGTTGTCCTCGCCCTTCAGGGCCTCCTTCAGCTTGTCGACGGCCTCGACCACGGGAGCCTTGACGTCGTCACCGATGGTATCGGCGTTCTCGTTCAAAAGCTTCTCGGTGCGGAACACCAGGGCGTCGCCCTCGTTGCGCATCTCGACGGTCTCGCGGCGCTTGCGGTCCTCCTCAGCGTGAGTCTCGGCCTCCTTGACCATGCGGTCGATGTCCTCCTTGGCCAGCGCCGAGCCGCCTGTGACGGTCATGGACTGCTCCTTGCCGGTAGCCAGGTCTTTCGCACCGACGTGCACGATGCCGTTGGCGTCGATGTCGAAGGTGACCTCGATCTGCGGAACCGAGCGAGGCGCAGGCAGCAGCCCGGTCAACTCGAAGTTGCCCAGCGACTTGTTGTCGCGGGCGAACTCCCGTTCGCCCTGATAGACCTGGATCATCACGGCGGGCTGATTGTCCTCTGCCGTGGTGAAGACTTCGGAGCGCTTCGTCGGGATGACGGTGTTGCGCTCGATGATTTTGGTCATCACGCCGCCCTTGGTTTCGATGCCGAGGCTCAGCGGAGTGACGTCCAGCAACAGCACGTCCTTGACCTCACCCTTCAGCACGCCAGCCTGAAGCGAGGCACCCAGGGCCACGACCTCATCCGGGTTGACGCCCTTGTTGGGCTCACGTCCGGTCAGTTCCTTGACGAGCTCGGCGACGGCGGGCATCCGGGTGGAGCCGCCAACCAGCAGCACCGTGTCGATCTTCTCAATGGATGTCTTGGCGTCACTGATCACGGCCTCGAACGGCGGGACGCAGCGGTCCAGCAGGGATTGCGTCATGCGCTGGAACTCGGCGCGGGTCAGCTTCTCGTCGAGGTGCAGCGGGCCCT
>JAUNKK010000052.1 GCA_030532825.1 Propionibacteriaceae bacterium | reverse complement strand
TTGCATCTCTGTCCCACGGATTCCTGCGACAACTGGTCGGCATGGACGGTAGAGCCTGGGGACAACTCTTCTTCTGTGAAGGGCGAGGCCTATCTACTGACGCTCCAGGGCGCCGAGAACGCGGCGGGAGAACCGGTGACGCGCACCGTCGTCGCCGTGAACTGAGGCGGCTGGAACGCTACGTCGAAGCACACACAAGGAGGGGTGGCGCTGAACCTCAGCGCCACCCCTCCTTCTGTCGGGGGATTAGTTGCGGTACCGCGGCGAGGTGCCGAACTCCGAATTATCAGGATGATTCTGGACAATGGTGTCGTCTACGCCCCGATAGACATAGGTGTCATCGCCAATGAGCAGAGTCGGGTCGACGAGACCATCCCGGTAATCGGCGGCGGTCTGTTCATCGGGTGCAGCGCCGGGAATCTTGTCCCACAAGGGATTGGTGTCTTCCAGTGAGGTTGGGTCGTTGTTCAGGAACTTAGAAAAGTTGATCAGTCCCCAGCCATACTCGTCAGTTCGTTCTTCCCCCTGGCGGGTAGCAGTGTCGATGAGCGAGCGAAGTAACTGGTTTCCCGTTGCATCTGGATATTTCTGTTTGCCCAGAGCCAGCAACCCGGCAACCATAGGGGCAGAAAAAGATGTCCCTTCGCCACTCTCTTTGATGAGAGTCGGTTTGTTATTCTCGTCAAGACTGCGGATACTGATGCCTTCTCCTGGGGCCATAATGGTGAGCTGTTCGCCATAGGAGGAGAACTCGGAACGAGTACCCTGAAGATTCGTAGCGCCGACCCCTACGACCGTATTGTAGCGTGCCATGCTGTCGGGCGGATCCGCTGTGCCGTCATTTCCTGTCGACGCTACGATCGGGACCCCTAGCAACGCGGCCCGCACAAAGGGCCAAGGGGGGAGTTCATCTACTAGACCGAAGGACAGGTTGATGACATCTGCCCCGTCGTTAAGGGCGCGATGAATTTGCTCCTCTGGGTCGGGGATATCGCCGTTGCAGGATCCTAGCGACTCCTCGTAAGAAGCATCGTGTTGATCGGTGACTGTGTAGTTGATGATTTTAGCCTCAGGGGCTATGCCCCAATTCTTGTTTGCCAAGATGGAGGCCACCGTTGAGGAATGCTGAGCTTTGCTCGGGTCAGAGGGCTTGACTTCACATGGCGAACGAACCTCAATATTTGCCCCCTGTAGTTCAGGAACAGTGAGGTCTGGTGCAGCCTCGATGTAGGCGATGGTGACTCCCTGTCCGGTGTAGCCCTTTTCGCGTAGTTCAGTGAATTTGAACGTGTCGGCGTAATCCTGGTGCGTGATGGCGTCGTCCGCCACAGCGGTGGGTGCCGACGACGCTGGCAGCACCAGGGCTGCCAGCGTCGCCAGCACCGTCAAGCGGGAACGCCATGTGCTCCGGGTCACCACTTGTCCGATTCCTCGGACTTCATCGGCTTCAGTGACGAGACGTCTCCGGCGCCGAAAGCGGAGGAGTCCACTGGCCCGGCCGCCTCGTCGTCCTCAATGCGCACCACCTGGTAGCCGATGAGGTTCCGGTTCTTCTTCTCGTCCTTGGAGCCGCCGCGGGCACCGGCTGCCCCGTGTCCGCCGGCCATGCCCATGCCGCCGGCCCCTGGCCGCATGGCGGAATTGCGGGCCGTGGCGGCTGAGCTGCTAGCTCGCGCAGAACCCCGGGTGCTGCCGCTAACGGCTCCAGTCCCACGGGTGCCAGCAGCACCGGCAGAGCCAGCGCCCATGCCGGGGGGCATCATCATGCCACCCATGCCAGTGGCGCCACCGACACCAATGCCCCCGGCGCCCCGCGCGGCAAGGGCGCCTGCACCGGAGCCGACCAGCCCGCCAACGATGCCGCCGGCCTTCGTAGCGTTTGCTCCACCAAGCGCCGGGTGGGTGAAGTCTGAGCGCCAGCGGGGGTCGTTGATGTCGGAGACCGGGGCTGGTGTGTACCCACCCACCGGGCCATCCGAGGTCACTTTGCCGCCGATGGGGTATTTCAGAGCGTCACGGGGCCACTCGGGTGATGTCCCGACGCCTGGGACGCTGCCCTTGCCTGGGCTGGGCGAGCCCGGAGTGGTGACCACTTTGCCGCGACCGGGGGAAGGGGTGAGGGCCCCGCCGTCCACGGGAGTAGGACGAAGCACCCCGCCGCCGCCGGGCATGAGCTTTCCCACCTGGCTGGCCGCGATGGGGGCCGCAGCCGCAGCGCCCGCGCCCAGCCCAGCCCCCGGGGCCACGGGGGAAGAACCCCCTCCGCCACCGCCGAACCCCCCACCCGGCCCGCCCGAATTCCGCAAATCCGACAGGCGTGACTTCCATTCTTTGGAAGCCTGGCTGTCAGAACTGGGGTCATCGGTTGATTTTATGTTCTCTTTGGGCAGAATGGGGCTGCTGTTTTCGTTGTGAAGCTGCCGGTTCATTGTGTCGAGGGCCTTCTTGGCCAGTTTCTCGCGCTCGGCGTTCTTCTGCCCTTCAACCTCGTTGAGATACGCCTCGACTGGCATGGTGACGCCCATCCAGCTCACCATCTTAGTAACATCGCGCAGGCCGCTCTCAAATGGCGAGAGCAGGTCTGGGGACAGGCTCTCGCAGAACTTTTTGGCCTCCATCATGAAGCCCCGCGCTCGGTTGTGGCTCTCGCGTAGCTTCTCGATGTTCTTTTCGTGCAGGTCGAAGGCGTCGATATCCTTCTGTAGCCTCTCTCCGATGGCTTTCTTCACATCACCGGAGATGCCGGGATTGGCCTGAACTTGTCCTACGAGTTCCCGCGCTTTGTTCAGGTTCACCCGGGCCACGGTGAAGTCTATCGCTTCAAACAAGTCGAAGTGGCTGAGATCTGCGACTGCCCGCAGCCGGTCGTAGTAGGGGCTGGCTACCATGTTTCTGCCTTTCTAGCCTTTATTTGACGGGCTCGACGGGGGTGGTGACTGGATCGTAGGGAGTGGTGGTGTCGTACGAAGGTGGGGCATCTGGCCCGTAGGTATTGGGGACCGGGTACTGCGGTCGTTCCTGCTCGGCCAGCTTCTGCTGCAGGGCCAGTTGCGCAGCTTCGGCATCCTGCTCGTTGGCCTCCAAGGCGTTGGCGCTGGCTTGCAGCGCCTCTACGAAGTCCTGGATACGCTTCTCAAGGTCTAGGAACTCTAAACGGAGCGTGTGGAGGTTCCTCTCGTACCGATTCTTGTAGTCGAGGGCACCTGACTCTACCCCCCACTTGCGCTCGGTCTGGGACGTGGCCACGGTCTCAAGAAGATCGGCGATCTCCCGGGCCGCCGGAGCGGCCTCGTCGCTCATAGTCTTCTGCGAGCTCGCCGTCTGGGACCGGTCATATTCAAATTCGTTGCTCATACAAGAACTCCTGCGGACGTGTCGACACTCTGCGCCCATCATAAGCCGGGGAGGGGGTCACGCCGCTAGACCCTGGTGAGAGACCCTTGGGGTTCACTCACGAACCGGCCTGTCAGGCGACGACTCTACCTGGGCGCGACGGCGTGCTGCCTCGCGGTAGTCAGGTGGCCGTCGTCGTGTAGTTCGTGCAGGAACCCTCAACTGGCTAGGAGTTCGGTAGCCAGCGTGCTGATTGCCTTGACTCGTGATGCCTGCCACACAACGGCCCGCACTAGCGCCTCGTCCGTGCTGCCAAGGAAATCGGCGGCGGCCTGCTTAGCAGCGGTAGGCAACGGAGCCGTGGCTGTGGGCCAGGTGGAGAACGGGCTGATCTGCACCTCCGAGCTGGGGGCAGCAGCGACGATAGGGGCCACCTGGTCGGGGGCGGCGTTGCGTAGCCGGGTGCTCGCCTCCATGCTGCGTGGCTGGAACTGGTGCCAGCCGTTGCTGGGCACCCGGTGCAGCAAGAAACTGTGTCCAAGTTCATCGTCGGAGCGCAGCAACGGCTGGCTGTCCTCGCGGTGCAGGTTACCGTCGCGGTCGAATAACCAACTGCCTCCGCCGGGGCGCAGAATGCGTCCAGCCATGCCCGCGGGGGCGTCGATGTGGTGGCCGGTTGCCTGTACGTAGCGGCTCATGTCCGCAGAGAGCATGGTCTCGATCCAGCCGTGGTAGCCGTCTTGAGTGGGGAGACGCGACGCGGCTGTCGTGGGCGTCGTGGGGGCCCAGAAAGCGTTCCTCACTAGTTGGTCCGGGGCGAACTGATCGAGCAGGACACGCATCCTCGTCGGTAACGAGGTGACATCGGAGACCTCTGGAGCGCCTTCGGGATCAATTTCGCGCCAACCTCTGCCATCCACCCAGTAGCTCTGGCCGTCGCTCAGCAGGCTGAGATCGTCCAGGAACGGCGACTGGGGGTCGCCCGCGTGCACGACCCGCACGCCGACCAGACGACCGTGGGGCAGCGCGAACGTGGTGCGGTCGCCCTTCGTGGGTTTGACGGTGGGGTGCGCGGTATCCAGGTCGTGCGACCAGGTGAACTTGGGCAGCGCGCCGTACTCCCAGTGGCAGCCGGTGACGCCGTCGACGAGTAGGTAACGCCAGCGGTGGTGTCCCGTGCCGTGCTTCGGTGTGAAGTGAGCCTCCGCGACCTGCCGGGTGCCGTCGACCCAGATCACGTGGCCTTGCGCAGCCACGCCCACATTGGGCCACGATTCGTGGCAGGTGACGACAGCGTCGGGCGTCGCGCGCAGCAACTCGTCGGCGGCGCGTTCCAGCGCGGGCCAGCAGTATTCGACCAGTAGACCGTCGCGCAATGACCTGGCCAGCATCCGTTCGGGGCGACAGCTTTCCAGCGCTGGGGTGAACTGCTCGGCGAGGGCGACTCGGCCCTCCGGGGTGCATATCGGGCGGATGAGGCGCAGCGCGGCCAGAGCGGTCAGCGGCGTCGCGTGCTCACCCAGATGCTCCGCTAGCCACATCCCCAGCAACTGTCGAGCGCCTGCATGCCGCACCAGCTCCGGCGTCCGCCTACCCACGTCGACGATGTCGTCGCCGCATGTGGCGGCGTCTGGATGGGCTGCCAGGAAGGTCAGTGGGGGAGCGTCGGGGGCGTTGGCCCAGCCCTGGAACCAGCGAGGCAGCAACTCAGTGGGGACGTGTGCCCCGGCTTCAAGCAGGGCATCGCACAGCTCTGGAGTGGCGCGATGGTTGAGACGGAGGGTTTCGCCGCGCAACGGCAGCCCCCGCACCAGCTCGCTCAGTTTGCCCCAGTACGTGTACTGCCAGCGGGAGTGGATCACCCGCTCCACCCAGCGCAGCGGCGACGGATGCTGCTGTAGTTCGGCCTCCAACCCGGCGGCGCTGAGCAGGTCGAACCAGGTGTCTGGTTCAACCTCCGTGGGGTCGAGGTCGATCAGGGTGCGCCGAATATGCGGGTCCGCCAATGCCATGGCGACGATTCGCTGCCGATAGCTTGCCCAGAACCGCTCGGGCGCCTCCCTGACGGCGGGCGCGGTGAGGATGTCGCGCAGCAGCTGCGTTTCGACGTCGGCCTGGTTGGCTCCGGCTGCCTTGATGAGGCGGCGCAGATCAGTGGACAGTTGCGGGTAGGGCGGTTGACCGCCGTGGACGATCTCGGTGATGAGGGTGAGGTGTGCGTCGAGGGCCTCGTCAGCCGGCAGGCGGCGTAAGAGGTCCTTCGCCTCGGCCGTTAGCTCTTTCGGGGAGATCGCCCCGAGCGAGGCGAAGTCGACGAACAGTTGCCTGCGGGCAGGTTCGTCGACGGTCGCCGGGTGGGCGCGATCCGCCTCGCGGGCCTTGGTGAACAGCTTGGACGCCATCGATAGGTTCTCCAGATCGAGAAACACCCGCGCCCCCTCGTCGAGAAAGGCGGCGACCTCTCCCGGGGAAGACTGCGTGAGGGCCTCGGCATGGGCTAGGATCAGGTCGCGAGCTCGCCCCGGCTTCTTCTGTGCCAGTTCGGCGGCCTGGCTTAGTGTCTCGTTCATCTACACGGCTCCATCCTCGGTGATAAGTACAGGCCTTCCCCGGGGGGCCTCGCACCCGGTGAGGGTGTCGACGAGACGGACGCCCCGTTCATCGCCTACGATCTGTCAGGCCCGACAGGCCCATCCTAGATCCCGACCAGCGCTGGTTTGATCGGCCACAGGTCGTTGAAGTCGACGATCCGCCCGAGGCCGTTGCAGTGCCCGGAACCATCGGTGAGATGGGCAGCCACACGCTATCTGCGGAGCCTGCGCCACGTCTTGGCGTCCTTTAGGACGTCCCCGTTGTGCTTGGTGCTCAGGCGCCCCGCCACGTCACACCCGCACCCACCTGTCGGCTGGGCATATAACACGGTGTATACGCATGCGAGGTGTCGAGTTGAGGTTCGTCCCCTTATGGATCACGTCTGAGGAGTCCGTCATCCTCCACCCATGAGATGCCTCGGGAGACCGGGGTGAACCTGGGAGCGCTAGTATCTCTTCGTTAGATCCAAGTCGCACGAAGGCCGCACGTAGGGGCGAGGCTGTTCGTGTTGCTCAAGACGGAGGCTGTACTTGCAAATCGATTTCGGAAACTTGGAGTTGGTGCGCTTAGTAATAGAGCGACAAGCGAATGATCATTTGCCCGCAATGAAGAATCATCTAACCACTTGGGCTACGCTGGAATCCGGCGATCTCGGTCTTATTCTTCAGGCCTTAAAGCCCGCCAACGATGCCATCGTGGAGGTCGGAGAACAAGTCCTGGATAAGACGCAGGAAGTGTATGCTCAAGGGGCGGATAACCTGAAAGGCGTGATCAACGCTTACGCTGATGCTGAGCAGAGAGCTCACGAAATACTGCAGACGTTCGCATCCAGTATGGGCCTTACTCTCCCTGCCTATGAAAATCCCCTGGGGAACCTACCCAGCCTTGGGTCGGCCAAGGATGATTCCGGCCCCTATTACCGTGCTGGAGACCCGAATCTATTCCAACAAGCCTACGAGGACGGCTATCGCGCGGGAGATGCGATCCAAGAAGAGATCGAGGAGAGAATTCCTGAGCGTCTTGGGGAGATGATTGGGTCAAGTGCCGCTGTGGCTGAAGAGCAGGATGTGCAATCCTATCTTGTAACGCCAACTGGCGCCTTCAGCGAGATTGAGGATCTCCGCTGGAGCGCTGGGATTATCTTGGGGTCACTGGACTGGGTGTTTGAGAAACTCTTTGGATTCTCTTTTCTGAATGAGATTGTGTTCAAGCCGTTTGCCGGTGACTGGAATCGTATTCAGATGGCCTCTGGGGCGTGGACGGTGGCGGGTGACGCCATGCGGGCTGTGTCCCGGAACACTACGGGGGTTTTGCCGGGTCTTGCTGAATGGACTGGTAAAGGCTCGGAGGGTTTTACTGTTGCGGCGGCGGCAGTCGCGGCAGTTGTCAATGCGATCGCCGGTGTTGCCAAGACTATAGCCGCTGTGCTCAAGGCATTTGCTTTCCTTGTGAAAGAAGTCGCGGCTCAGATCGGTCAAGAACTCAGAGAAGCCTCGTATCATCTGGCGTCGATTGCCGCTGAGGCGGCCATCCCTGTGGTGGGTTGGGGCGCGGCGGTGCTCAAGATGGCGGAGAGGGTGTCTAAGATATACGATGCCTTTAGGAAAGCTTACAAGTATGTCAACATGATTTATGATTTCCTTTCAAATATTGTGGAGGCGCAGGCCAGTATCGTTGACACCTATCGTCAGATCTCCCAAGTTGTGGAGGCTCTAGTTCGCGGGGCGGTGGCTCGCGTATGACAGACCGTGAGATGGAGAGGGAACTGCAGGCTGCTGCCCGGCAGTTTCCTGAATTAAGGTCGATGTTTGATCAATTGCAGAGCGCTCTGGATGAAATCAGAAAGACCGCCGCGCAAGGTAGTAGCACCGAGGCTCTAGCGGAGGCAGACGAAGAACGCGCTGAACGGGCCCGAGCAGGTGAACTAGGCCACGAATGGGAGCGCATCCAGAAGCGGATAGACCGAGGTGAGACGACCTTGGAGGACGTCTTCACGGGGCGTGACTCCTCGGCAGAGGCCGTGGGGTTGCGCCAGAGAGCAGTTAAAAACCTAGGGCGCCTGCACGATCAATGGGCCAAAGAGGCGGAAGAAGAGAAGGATGCGGATAATCCTCTAACTCAGATGCGCTCCGCACAGGAGGCTCAGGAAGCTAAGGCCCGAGAAATGCGCGAGTACGTCGAACGTCTCCCGCGTAGTTGGTGAGAAACCTAGTGGTCGAAAGAGAGTTCATGCTCTGGGGGTGGCTAGAGACGAGACCGACGGCACGCATGGTCGTTCGCGGCATCGATACTTCGGCCTTTCTGGAAGCCTGCCGAGCCCTGCTGTGTCAGCAGAAGTTGGGGCGTAAGTATCGAGACGCAAAAATCCAATGGGTGGACATTCTCGCCAGACAAGGATCTCCCTGGGCAGTCTGGCTCTTGAACCGTGGCAAAGGGGGGCGCGGGAGCTGGGGCAATGTTGCTTTTGAGGTAGTATCCCAGCTTCCTAGTGAGCACATCCCTGGACTGCGTGAGCATGTTGGTCGGCAGGTCGTCTTGCTGGCTGTCCGAGAGATGGCGCCCGGTATCACGGACTTCGTTGTATCGGTGGAGCAGCATGTCGAAGGGTCTACCCAAAGGACTTTTGCGGCGCAGATTCTCCAAGCCATCACGCGGGATCTGGGGCCACAGGGGGTTGTGTTTGAACAGCTGCGCGCAGTCAGAGATAAAGACCTCGAAGAATCGTGTCCAGCTCATCCCGTTACTAGAATGTGGTTATCGCGGGAGGCGAAGAAGGAAGTTAAGGCGAGGAAGAAGCGTGATGGGTGGCGGTGATGATTCTCTAGGATATCTTATATGCGCTACCAGTGGAGGTGTCTATTTGATTCTGAGAAAGGGAAGCGATCATGATTGATGTGAAAGTAGATGATGGGGTGCTCCAGGGCCTGGCTGACAACTTGAAAAACTCGGCCTCAGAAATGGGGCGGGTTGCGGATGCCTACCAGCAGGATGTGGGCGTAATGAGGGGTTGCTGGACCGGTGATGCTGCCGACAGCGCGGGCAGGTTCCATCAAGACTGGTCGACGGACTTGAGTCAGCAAATCGACTATCTTGAGCAGTTGGCCAAGGCTATCGAGCAAATTGACGAGATTTATCAGAAGGCAGAGCAGGAAGCGGCTTCATTTTGGCCGTTCTAGAGGGCTGAGTCGTGTCGCCGGGTTGCTCCCTGTGTTCAGCTTTCAGGAGGGGCAGTGTCAAGGGAGCTTGTGCTCGGCGACGATGATGGGGATCTTGACTCTCCATCGACGGTCGGCGAATACATCGCATGGAATGAACTGCAGAGGTTTCGCGTCGGCCCCCTTTTGAGGTAGCAAGCCCGCTTGCGCAGGTTGAATGCCTGGGGATTGGAGGAATCCCCAGGCAATCGGCCGGGGTCTGGGAGGGCGAGGCTTCGGGTGTCAACTTTGGATCATGATGCCCTGTAGGGGTTTTAGGTTCGGTTCTTGGCCTAGAAGTTGCGATGCGGCGGTGATGGTGGCATGCGGGGGTGCCGTGGCCGAACAGAAGTGGGGCCCGGGTTTAAACCCGGGCCCACAGGGATTGAGCAGGCTAGCGGTTCTTGCGTTCGTCGATGATGATGGCAATGACGATGATGACGCCCTTGACGACCATCCGCAGGTACGGCGAGACGTTCAGCAGGTCGAGGCCGTTGTTGATGACACCGATGATGAGAGCACCGACGATCACACCCCAGACGGTGCCGATACCGCCGGCGAACGAGGTGCCACCGATGACGGTCGCGGTGATGACGTCCAGTTCCATCATGGTGCCGGCCGTCGGGCCACCGGACTCGACGCGGGCGGCCAGGATGATGCCCGCCAGGCCAGCTAGCAGACCGATCAGCGTGTAGATGAAGAAGTGTGCCTTGCTGATGGAGATGCCGGAGACGCGAGCCGCCTGTTCGTTGCCGCCGATGGCGTAGACGTGCCGACCGAAGCGGGTGCGGTTCAGGATCACCCAGATGATCGCCGCAGCGATGGCGAACAACAAGATAGGCATGATGCCCTTGCCCAGAGCGTTGAAGTTCGGCGCCAGGTTAGAAATCGGGCGGCCATCTGAGTAGATCAGCGCCAGGCCGCGCGCCGCAGTCATCATGCCGAGGGTCGCCACGAACGGTGGGATCTTGAAGATCGCGACCAGAGCGCCGATGACGCCGCCAGCCAAGGCGCCCACCAGCAGACCCAGCACCACGGACAGGGCTACCGGCAGCGCGGGCAGGTTCGGGAAGAAAGCGGTCGGACCGGGCACCTGCGCCAGTGACGCGGCCGCGACGCCCGCCAGTGCCGCCGTCGCCCCGACGGACAGGTCGATGCCCTTGGTGATGATGGCAAACATCATGCCCAAGGCGATGATGCCGATGGGGGCCACCTGCACGACGACGTTCGATAGGTTGCTGAGGGCTAGAAACTTGCCACCGGTAGCGACCCCAAGGATCGCGGCGAACCCGATCAGGATCAAGAGAATGGCGTATTTCCTGACGAACGCCGAGGCGTCGAAACTTGCCCTGGCGGTGTTTTCAGACATGTGGATTTCCTTCGTTATCGACGACTCTGTCGCCTCCAGTGGCCAGGTGCATGACGGACTCTTGATTCGCTTCGTCGCGGGAAAGCTCCCCGGAGACACGTCCCTCATGCATGACAAGAATGCGGTCGCTCATGCCGAGCACCTCGGGAAGCTCGGACGAGACCATGATGATGGCTTTGCCCTGCTGGGCCAACATGGACATCAGCCGGTGAATCTCGGACTTGGCGCCGACGTCGATGCCTCGCGTCGGTTCGTCGATCATCAGTACTTCCGGCAGAGTGAGCAGCCACCGACTGATGAGGGCCTTCTGCTGGTTGCCCCCGGATAGATTCTTGATCAGCTGTTCTAGCGACGGCGTCTTGATCCGCAACTTGTCACGCTGGTCCTCGCTGTCTTTTCGGATGGCGCCCATGTTGAGGAACCCTCCGGTGGTGTACCTCGGCAGCGCCGCGACCATGATGTTGTCGCGCACCGACAGCACACCCATGATGCCGTTGAGCTTCCGGTCTTCCGTAAGCAGCGCCATCCCAGCCTGGATGGCGTCCTGGGGTTTCGTGATCTTCACGGGAGTGCCATCGACGATGATATCGCCGCTGTCGGCCTTCTCGACACCGAAGATGGTCTCCAGCACTTCGGTGCGTCCGGCTCCCATCAGCCCCGCTAACCCTAGGATCTCGCCGCGCCGCACTTCAAAGCTGACATCCTTGACCAGGTCGCCGCGGTTGAGATGACTGATCTCTAGCACCACGTCTCCGATGTCGGCCTCTAGCTTCGGGAACAGGTCCGTCAACTCGCGGCCCACCATCAACTGAATCAGCTTGTCGCGATTCAGGTCCTTAGCCGCGTAGGAGCCAACATGCTTGCCGTCGCGGAAGACGGTGATGTCGTCGGAGATCTTGAAGACCTCGTCCATCTTGTGGGTGATGTAGATGATGGCGACGCCGAAGTCCGTTAGGCGTTTGATCATCTTGTGCAGGTGTTCCACCTCCCGCTCCGGGATGGCGGAAGTGGGCTCGTCCATGATGATGATCTTGGCGTCATAGCTGAGGGCTTTCGCGATCTCCACCATCTGTTGCCGGGCCACCGTGAGGTCCTTCATCCGGGCCTTCGGATCGATGTCGATATCCCACTCGTCGAAAAGCTCGCGAGTCTTGTTGACCATGATCTTGGGGTCCAGCAGGCCTAGCGGGCCGCGTGGTTCGCGCCCCAGCCAGATGTTCTCGGCGACCATCATCTCCGGGACGGGGGACAGCTCCTGGTGGATCATCGAGATGCCATGCTCCAAGCCATCCTTCGTGTCCTTGAAGTTCAGCACCTCCCCGGCCAGCTCAACCGACCCGGAATCCGGCTTGTACATACCGATGAGACATTTCATCAGGGTCGACTTGCCCGCGCCGTTCTCTCCCATCAGCGCGTGCACAGTGCCGCTCCGTACATCCAGGTCGACATCGTCCAGCGCGACGACGCCCGGGAAGGTCTTGCGGATGTTGCTCATCCGCAGAATTACCTCTTGCATTGGTTCTCCTGTGAAAGGGGAGCGTTGGCTCCCAAGCGCCTGACGCTCATCGGTTCTGGAACTCGCTCATGTTTTCGGGCGTTACCAGCACGTAGGGCACGTTCAGCACGCCGGGCACCTCTTCGCCGTTGTACAACTTGATGGCGGTATCGACACCGCCAGCACCCTGGCCCTTCGCGTCCTGGAACACAGTGACCTCAAGCTTCTTCGCGGCCATGGCGGCTAGGGCATCGCTGGTGGCGTCCACGCCGCCGATGAAGATTGAATCCAGCTTGCCGGCCTGCTCATAGGCGCCGATCGCGCCGAGAGCCATTTCGTCGTTGTTGGAGCAGATGGCAGTAATGTCGTCACCGGAAGAGATCCAGTTCTCTGCGATCTCCAAGCCCTTCTCGCGATACCAGTTGCCCGCCTGCTCACGGATGACCTTCATCTCGGGGTATTTCTCGACGACTTCCTTGCAGCCCTGGGTGCGCTGCTGAGCTGCCTCCTGCGACGGATCGCCCTGCAGGATAGCGACGTTGCCCTTGTATCCCGCCAACTCGGCCAAGGCCTCCATCTCCAAGTGCCCGGCGACCAGGGAATCAGAACCGACATAGGGGACGTCCGCGGGTAGGTTTGCTGGGCGTCGGTTCACATAGACCAGCGGGATTCCCGCGTTCTTGGCGGCGGCCGTGATGGGGCCAGTGGCGTCGGTGTCCTGGGGAAGCACGATCAGTGCGTCAACCCCGTTGGCGATGGCGTTCTCAATCTGGGCCAACTGAACATCAATCTTCTCCTCGGCCGAGAACACGTTCACCTCCACGCCGGCGGCGGCAGCGCGTTCCTTCATGCCATCGGCCACGTTCTGAAGGAACTGGTCCAGCACTGGGAAGCTGGCTCCGATCTTCAGGACCTTGCCGTCCTTCGGCGTGACCACATCCGACGGTTGGAAGTCCTCGGTGCTCACGGCGATCGGTTCCCCGTCCAACCCGGGGACCCCGTCCGTCGTCATGCCACATGCGCTCAGCGCAAGCAGCGCGCCAAGGCCTAGCGCGGCGAGCCTGGGTACTGGCTTCATTGGTTCTCACTTCCTCGTGTTGACCCCCGGGAGGGGCTGGCAGGTCGCCTCCCTGCGACGACACGATCCTCCCCCAGGAGGGGCGAATTGTCAATACAAATGACCCAAATGTTATCTGACAGGCGCCGGAAGCCGACGGCGTGTCGCATCTGCGGCGGCCCGCTGGCGGGATCATTCGTAGGGCATGTAGCCGCTTAGGCGGATCTCCTCTAGGTCAATGCGGGCGCGGATAACCAGTGCGATTTCGTCGCTGATCCGGTGCTCCCGGACTAACTGGGTTAGGAGTTCGCGCTTCCGGGCGATCAGTAGGCGATTCAGGCGCCGCATGGCTGCGACCTCGTCGCTCCCGGCCAGTTCCTGGGTCGATGCCGCGCGGCTGTTGAGGCTGTCCATGCGCTTGAGCAACTCGTCGGCCATCCGTGGGGGAGCATCCGCCCGCTGCACCAGCTCGGGCAGTTCAGGCCGCAGCTGATCGAAGATGGCTCGTCTCCCGTCTGCCACCCGTTGTTCTTGACTGAGCTCTGCTTCCTCTTGGTCGTCGGGGTGTCCGCTGCGCGCCGCCCAGGCGATGACTCGGGGCAGCAGGGCTCCCTGCACCACCATGCTGATGACGATGGTCAGCGCCGTGATGAGCACCACCTCCCCCCGGAAGGGGAAGGCCGATCCGTCGTCCAGTACGAGCGGGATGGACAGGGCGATGGCCAATGACACCGCACCCCGGAAGGCCGCCAGGGAACTGACGATGCGGGCTCGGTAGGTCATGCGGCGGCTCCGCTGCTCGGGGCGGCGGTCCAACGCCCGGATAATCATTACCGTTACCTGCAAAAACACGAAGCGGGAGACAATCAGGGCGATCATCACCGCGACGCTCAGTAAAGCGAGTTCAAGCAGCCGCGATAAAGCGACGTGGGAAACGAGGACCCGTGCTTCCAATCCGATCAGCAAGAACAAGGCGCCGTTCAGCAGCGACGTGGCCAGGGGCCAGGTGTTGTGGGCCTGCAACCGGGATGCTGGGGTGCTGATGCGGTTAAATACCGCAGCCAGGATCAGGCCCGAGACCACCACCGCCAGCACCCCGGAGGCCTCGACCATCTCGGCCGTCAGATAGGCCGAGTAGGGGACGATGATAAGCGCCATGTTGGTGACGATGGAGTCCGTCAGCCGCGATAACACCAGGTAGGCGACGAGCGCCGTCGCGACGCCGACGATGAGCCCACCGCCGAACGAAATGAGGGTCTTCTCTGCGATATCCCACAGCGTGTAGTGCCCGCCCATAGCTAAACCGACGGCGATGCTGTAGACCACTAACGCCATGCCGTCATTGGTGAGGCTCTCCGCCTTGAGCAGCATGAACTGGCGACGGGGCAGCCCGCGCGCCAGCGCCGCTGTCGCCGTCGCGTCCGGCGGAGCAACGGCCGTACCCAAGATGAGCGCCGCCGCCCACGGGATGCCAAGAGCCCAGGCCATGCCACCCACGGCGAAAGCCGTCGTCACCACCAGCAGCGTCGAGGTCAACAGGATGCCGCGGAGGTCCCGCATGATGGCGCGGCGCGACGTCATGAGGCTCTCCCAGAACAACAGCGCCGGCAGGAACAACAGCAACACCACCTCCGGCGGCATCTCGATTCGGTCCAGGCCGGGGATGAAACCGCACAGGAAACCCAGCAACACCAGCGTCAGCGGTACCGGAAGACGCAGCCGCGGCGCCAGGGCGTTCCCAGCCACGACCGCGATGCCAACGCCAACGGCGACGATGAGGCCTTCCATAGGATTCCTTCCAGAGCTATCAGCGGGAAGGGGACGCGCCCGCCTTGATGATTATTCCGGATGGAGTAATCGCGGTTCCCGGCGAAGTCTGACGACATGAGAATTCCTCCGGGCGCTGCTTGAGAGCGCCCGGAGGAACGGGGTCGGCGCGTTTTGAGAGCCTAGCTGCGTGGGGTCCGCCTCAATGAGATCAAGGCGGAGGACCCGCACGAGCGAAGTGCCGCAGCTAAGGGCCTAGTTTTTGGCGAACTCCTTTTCCAGGCGTTCGCGCATGCGCACATGGATGGCGTCGGCGTCCTCCTCCCAGCCGAACACACACACCGACAATGGGCCGTCGTAATTGATCTCCCGCAGGTAGCTGAAGACCTCGTCCCACGGCACCTCGCCGTTACCGATCTCGTTGTGCTGATGGATGCGGGCGTCCACGCCGGGCGGGTTGATGATGTAGCGGTTTCCGACGTTCGCGAGGTGGTTCCAGACATCGGCGATGTGGACATGACGCAGGCGCGGGCCGGCGTATTCCATCATCGCGCGTGGGTCACCCTTGCCCGCTGACAGATGGAACATGTGGGGCAGGCAGAACTCGTAGTTCAGCCACGGCTTGTTGACACCCCGCACGATCTGCACCGCCCGCTCGTTGGTTTCGACGAAGTCGTACGGATGGGCCTCAATGGTGCATTCAATGCCGCGCTTTTCGAAGTCCGGGATCAGTTCCTCAATCGATTTGTAGAACTGATGCTCCGACTTCAGCGGCTCGTTCGGGTCGCCCGAGAACTCGGTGGCGATCAGCGGCACCTCCAGTTCCTCTGCGATCTCCAGCAGCCGACGGAAGTTGCGCACCTGCGCCTGCCGCTCCTGCTCATCGGGGGAGGACCAGTTGAACACCGGGTTGAACGTCCATATCTTGACGCCCGTGGCGGCCATGGCCTTCTTGACCTTGGCGATTTCCGCGTCGTCCACCTTGGGGTAGTGGTGCCATTCGTGGAAGTCGGCGCGCGGCGACAATTCGATGTACTCATAGCCGAGATCGGCCGCCTTGTGGCATTCCTCCGCGACGCTAAGGTGCGGATGGTACATCGACGGGTCCAGCAGGATCTTCACCATGGTGGTCTCCTCAGGCGTAGAGCTCGGGCTTGGGCATCAGCTGGATGGGGACCTCGCCCTCGGCGGTCAGGGCCTTGACGCCCGCGTCGCACACGACGGCGGCGGCGTAGCCGTCCCAGCTGGACGAGCCGGTGTGGCGGTCCTCGGTGACGGCGGTGATCCACTGCTGCACCTCGGTGACGAAGGCCGGGCCGAAGCGCTGGTTGTGGTCCATGGTGAGCCGGTTGCGGCGGCCGAGGGCGTCGGCGCGAACCACCAGTTCCTGGTCGCCCAATTTGACTGTGCCCTTCTCGCCGACCAGCTCGCACTGGATGTCGTAGCCGTACTGGCAGTTGACGAAGATCTCGTCGTCGACGCGCACCCCAGAGGTGCTGGTGAGGATCAGGATGAGCGGGTCTTGGAGATGCTCGAACCGCAGTGAGGTCTTCTTCGGCTTGTCGACCCGGGCGGAGACGAACTCTTCGCCCAGCAGCCAGCGCATGGTGTCGATCTCGTGGATGGCGGTGTCATTGATGGCCATGTCCCACGTGTACTGTTCGGGGACCGTGGGGTTGCGGTGGGCGCAGTGCACCATGAGGGCCTCCCCCAGCTCGCCGTCGTCCAAGAGGCGCTTCATCTCCTGGTAGGAGGCGTCGAAGCGGCGCATGAAGCCGACGGTGACCAGCTTCTTGCCGGCCTCCTGCTCGGCCGCCATGATGCGCTCGCAGGCATCCGCCGTCGGGGCCAGGGGCTTCTCGCAGAACACGTACTTGCCGGCCTTGACGGCGGCGATCACGTCGGGCTCGTGGGCGGGACCGAAGCTGCAGATCATGATGGTATCCACGTCGGGGGAAGCGATCAGTTCCGCCGACGTGGGGAACGCGGTCCCGCCGATCTGCTCGGCCACGGCGGCCGCGTTGTCGGGGTTGACGTCGGTGACGGCGACCACGCGCCCGCCGGAGATCACCGAATGGATGCGCTCAATGTGTGCCCGGCCCATGCCGCCGGGACCGATCATTCCGATGCGAAGGGTCATGGGAGGCTCCTTACTTGACGCCGAGGCCGATGGAGGCCAGGTATTCGCGGACCTTGATGGCATTGGGCAGGGGATAGGCGGGGTCGCAGCCGTACATGTCCTGCTCGCAGATCACGTACAGTTCCTTGTCGAGGTCGGCCAGGGCCTCGACGAGGGACGGCATGTCGGGTTCGCCCTCTGGCGGCGGCACCGAACAGCCCGCCTTGACGGCCTTGACGAAGGGCCAGTCCTCGTCGTGGGCCTGCTTGACCAGTTTCGGGTCCATGGCCTTGATGTGAACATAAGAGATGCGCTCTGGGTAGTCGCGGATGAGCGCTGTGTTGTCGGCCATGCCGTAGACGATATGGCCGGTGTCCAGGCAGAAACCGACATACTCGGGGTCGGTGGCCTGGAAGATGCGGTCGATGTCCTCGCGGGTCTCAATGTGCGAATCGCCGTGCGGGTGGAGGACCATCTTGAGGCCGTAGTCCTCCTTCATCATGCGCCCCAAGCGGTTTGCGTTGTTGATGTACAACTCCCAGGCCTCGCCGTCGAGGTGGCGGACATCGGTGAACTCGCCGGTGTGCTCATCGCGGAACATCGGCGGCAGGTGGACGACATACTCGGCGCCGACGGCGGCGTGCGTCTCGCCGATAGCGCGGAAGGTGCGCTCGGTGTCGGCCCAGGCCTCGGCCTTGTGGAGGATGCCCCACCCTGTGCCTGCGACGACGCGGAAGCCGCGTTTGCTCATCTCTTCCGCGAGGCGTTTCGGGTCGGTGGGGAAGTAGCCGAATGGGCCGGTCTCCATGACGGAAAACCCAGCCTCGGCCATCTCGTCGAGGGCTTTCTCCCAGGGGATCTGCAGTGGGTCTTCGGGGAACCACACGCCCCACTGGTCGGGACAGACTCCGATGGTCAGCTTGCTGTAACGGGGTTCGGGATTGCGGGACTTATCGGCCATGACGGTCCTTTCGCGCGTCGTCGGGCACCTTCAGCCTAGGTTCCAGAATATGTGCTGTCAATTGCGGCTGGAGTGTTTAGTTTTGAGATGGAACCGATGTTTAAAGCCTACCCGCTGGGGCCCGGCGGTTGTCAGGGTGGGGTGGTATGTTCAGACAAGGCAGGTTGCCGAGGAGGGCGACCGGGACGGGAGAGGTGCAGTGACCACACAGATCGGCGTTGGAGTTATCAGTCTCGGATGGATGGGTGGGCTGCATGCGCGCAGTTACCGGGCCCTCGCGGAGCGATACCAGGGGCTCGGCGCCCAAGTGCGCTTGGTGGCTGCCTGTGACCCCGTCGAAGCCGCGCGCGACGAGGCCGTCGCCGCCTTGGGTTTTGAGCGCTCGTATGCGGACTACCGCGAACTGCTGGCCGACCCTGAGGTTGACGTGGTGAGCATCTGCTCCCCGAACTTCCTGCACCGTGAGATCGCGCTGGCTGCCGTCGCGGCCGGGAAGCCGTTCTGGATCGAGAAACCGATGGGGGTCACGGCCGCCGAGTCACGGGAGATCGCGGAGGCCGCCGAAGCAGCCGGGCTGGTGACCGCCGTCGGCTTCAACTACCGCCACGTGCCCGCCATCGAAC
>JAUNKK010000051.1 GCA_030532825.1 Propionibacteriaceae bacterium | reverse complement strand
GGCTAAGATGGACTTATCGACAATTGCCAGGAGGCGAAGTGGGAGACGAACTGTTTAAGGTGCCCGACGCGCCCAGTGAGTCCACGCTCGTGGAGGACCTCGGACCGACGGGGCGTCCGATGCCACAGTTGCCCGTGCCGACACCCCCCGACCCCGGCCGCGCCATGCATGCCAAGATCGTCGCCATGTGCAACCAGAAGGGCGGGGTCGGCAAGACCACCACCACCATCAACCTGGGAGCTGCCCTAGTTGAACTCGGGTACAAGATCCTCCTGGTTGACTTCGATCCCCAGGGGTCGCTGTCCGTCGGGCTGGGCGTCAACCCCCACACCCTGGAGCGCAGCGTCTACAACCTGCTGCTGTCCCGGGACTACACCGCCGACGAGGTGATCCAGCCCACCTCCGTGGCCGGCCTCGACATCCTGCCCAGCAACATTGATCTCTCCGCCGCCGAGGTTCAGCTGGTCAGCGAAGTCGCTCGAGAGCAGACCTTGAGCCGGATCCTGCGGCCACTGCGCAGCGAATACGATTTCATCCTCATCGACTGCGCCCCCAGTCTGGGGCTGCTGACCATCAACGCCCTCACCGCCAGCGACTACGTGATCATGCCACTCGAATGCGAGTTCTTCGCGCTCCGCGGCATCGCATTGCTGACCGACACCATCGCCAAGGTCGCCGACCGCCTCAACCCCGATCTGAAGATCATGGGCATCCTCGGCACCATGTACGACGGCCGGACCCTGCATTCCCGCGAGGTGCTGGAACGTGTGGTGCAGGCCTTCGGTGACGACGTGTTCCACACCGTCATCCGCCGCACCGTCAAATTCCCCGAAACCACCGTCGCCGGTGAACCGATCACCACCTACGCCTCCGCATCCCCCGGCGCGGACGCCTACCGGATGCTGGCCCGAGAGGTACTGCGGAAGTGTCAGTGAACAAACCCGCCAAAGTGAATAGAGCGGGAGGCAAACGAGCCACCTTGCCCGGGGCCAGCGAGTTGTTCCGCCCCACCCAGTCCCCGGAATCCCCGCAGCCACAGTCGACGTCGGCCGCGTCGGCGCCCGCACCCGAGCCGGACCCCACCCCCGCACCCAAGGCCCGTTCGGGTCGGCTGACGGCTAGTGGTCGCGTAAAACACGACCAGAAGATCACCGTCTACTTCTCCTCCGAGGAACTGTTCGCGCTGGAAGATGCCGTCATTGAATTGCGACGCCGCCACGGCATCACCCTGGACCGTGGCCGTCTGGTGCGCACCGCCGTCGCCCTCGCGATTCACGACTTGGCCGAGCACGGAGCCGAATCAGCTGTGGTGGCGGAGCTGACGCAACCGTGACCCGCCGGGGCCGCACCCGCACCGAGGAGCGGCCGGAAACGACCCCCGGTTTCGATGTGCACCTGACGAACTTCGAGGGGCCCTTCGACCTGCTGCTGCAGTTGATCTCCCGCCGGGAGCTGGACGTCACCCAGGTGGCGCTGAGCCAAGTCACCGACGAGTTCATCGCCTACGTGCGCGCCGCCGGGGACGCCCTGGGGTTAGAACAAACCAGCTCCTTCTTGGTGGTAGCGGCAACGCTGTTGGACCTCAAGGCGGCGCGACTGCTGCCCGGCGGCGAGATCACCGACCCGGAGGACCTCGCAGCCCTCGAGGCGCGGGACTTGCTGTTCGCACGACTGCTCCAATATCGGGCCTTCAAGCAGCTGGCGGCCTGGGTGGCCGAGGCCATCACCGTTGCCGATCGGCAACACTGGCGGCCCGGCGGGCTGGAAGAGCAGTTCCGGGAGGTCCTGCCTGAGGTGGAGTTGCCGATCAACGCCGATGAGCTCGCTCGGCTGGCCGCCCGAGCACTGACGCCGAAACCCAAGCCGGTGGTGCAACTCGCGCACCTACACGGCAGCCAGGTCAGCGTCGTCGAACAGACCAGCCTCGTGGCCGAGCGGCTGAGCCGGGAAGGACAGGCGACATTCCGGGCACTGGTGGCCGGCTGCGACCGGCTGACGACGGTCGTCCGATTCCTGGCGGTGCTTGAACTGTTTCGCGCCGGGCAGGTCAGCTTTGAGCAGGCCAGCCCGCTGGCGGAGCTCAGCATCCGCTGGTCCGGCGGGCAGGTGCGGGAACTCGATGTGGACGAATACGGATTTCAGGAGGACTAGTGACTGTCGCGCGTGCGATTGAGGCCGTGCTGCTGATGGCCACCGAACCCGTTGCCGCGGCCGACCTGGCCGCTGCCTTCGACCTCCCCCAAGCCGAGGTGGTCGCGGAGCTGGAATCCCTGGCCCGGTTCTACCGGGAAACCGAGCGGGGCTTCGAACTGCGCCAGGTGGCGGGCGGGTGGCGGCTTGCCACGGCCCCAGACCTGGCGGAGTTTCTGGAGGCGGCGGTCGTGGCCGAGGCCAAGGCCCGCCTCAGCCAAGCCGCCCTTGAAACCCTGGCCGTCATCGCCTATCTGCAGCCCGTCACGCGGGGCCGGGTCGCCGCGGTCCGGGGCGTCAACGTTGATGGAGTAGTGCGCACCCTCCTGACCCGCGGCCTGATCACCGAGGCCGGTGAGGAATCCGGCGGTGCCGTGACCTTTGCGACCACCCCGCTGTTTCTGCAGAAACTCGGCCTCAACTCACTAGACGAGTTGCCGGACTTGGCGCCGCTGCTGCCCGACGCCGTAGCCTTAGAGGCCGAACTGCGCGCCGCATCGGGAATCGAGGAGCAACATGACTGAACCGGAGGGCATCCGCCTGCAGAAGGTGCTAGCAGCCGCGGGCGTCGCCTCCCGGCGGGCCAGCGAAATCCTCATTGCCGAGGGACGCGTCGAGGTCAACGGCCACGTCGTGGCCGAGCAGGGGCGCCGCGTCGACCCGGAACGCGACACCATCCGCGTCGACGGGGCCCGCATCCCGCCGCCGAGGCGACACACCTACCTCGTGCTCAACAAACCCCGCGGCGTGGTGTCCACGATGGAGGATCCCGAGGGCAGGCGGTGTCTGGCAGAGTTTCTCCCCCGCACAGCTCAGCGGGTTTTCCACGTCGGCCGCCTCGATACCGACACCGAGGGCTTGATCCTGCTGACTAACGACGGGGAGTTCGCGCATCGCCTGGCTCACCCCAGCTACGAAGTTCCCAAAACCTATCTTGCCGAAGTGGCCGGGAAGGTCGAGGGCAGGACAATCCGCCGACTGGAGAAGGGACTGCGGCTCGACGACGGCCCCGTCAAGCCCGACCGGGTGAGGCTGGTCACCGCAACCGACACCAAGTCGATGCTCGCCATCACCCTCCACGAAGGCCGAAACCGAATCGTGCGGCGCATGATGGATTCGGTTGGCCACCCCGTGGACCGTCTGGCCCGCACCGGCATCGGGCCCGTGCGGCTGGGGCAACTCAAGGTAGGCACGACGCGCGATCTGACGCGCGAGGAACTGGGTAAGCTCCTCGACCTGGTGGGGATGTGAACGACGTTGAGGTAGCATCGGCTGGGTGCGTTTGAGTGAAATAATGCCTCGTTCCCGGACCGCGCTGGCGGCTGCTGTTGTTTCGGCGCTGGCTTTGACCGCCTGCGGCTCTTCCAGTGAGGAACCCTCCGCGGACCCCTCGGGGGAGGGCACCCCCGCTATCTCCTCGACGCCCGCCGGGTCGTCAGCGGCCCCGTTGCCCGAGGGCAGCGTTGAGCCATCGCCGGACCTGAGCACCATCACGGTCACCGACACGGATCAGCCCGAGGTGACGGTGCCGGCACCATGGAAGGTAGCCACCACGCAATCGCTCGTGCTACGGCCGAGCACCAGCGGGCAGGTTTTGGAGGCAGCCTCCACCGTCACCATCAACTACGTCGGCGTCAACGGGCGTACCGGCGAGGTTTTCGACTCCTCCTACGCCACCGGCCAGGCCGCCACCTTCGAGTTGGGGACGACGATCCCCGGCTTCCAGACGGGGCTGATCGGCCAGCAGGTCGGCTCCAGGGTGCTGATCGGCATGACCGGCGAGGACGGTTACGCGCAGGGCAACGCCCAAGCCGGCATTGAGGCCGGAGACTCACTGATCTTCGTGGTTGACATCCTGTCGGCCTCGTTCCCCCAGCCCGTGGGCGAGGCCGTTCCCCCGGCCGAGGGGCTGCCCACCGTCGCCGACGGCGAGACGGGGCCGGAGGTGACCGTTCCGTCGGGTCTGGTCGCCGACACGCTCGTGGTCCAGCCCCTGATCACAGGACCGGGTACCGCGATCGCCGAGGACTCCACCATTGTCGTGAAGTTCCGCGCCTGGGGCGCTAAGTCCGGCAACCTCGTCTACGATGCCTGGACGCCGCAGGAAGGGCCCCTGGCGAACCTGATCGCCGGCTGGAAGACCGGGCTGCTCGGGCAGACCGCCGGATCTCGGGTCATGCTCGTGGTTCCCGCGGCGGAAGCCTTCCCCAACGGGGACCCCGAACACGGTCTGGAGGCCGGCGAGGGCCTCGTCTACGTCATCGACATCGTCGACGTCAAAGCAGCGGCGCAGTAACCAGGCCGCGACCGGTCCAGGTGGCCGGGGCATGAAATGACTCGGGTAGGGGCTCTGGCAAGTATGCCAGAGCCCCTACCGTTGTATCGTGCCGTCCCAGGCCCAGCGATGCCGTCAACTCTCCCAAGACCTGGGCCGCGTCCCAGCCCTGTGCTTTGAGATCCGCCAAAGTTACGGCACCGTCCCGCTTGGCCAGGCGTACTCCGTCGCGATTCATGACCAACCCGATATGGGCGTACCGGACGGGACGGCCCCCGAGTTGGGCCGCGAGCCAGGCCTGACGCGGGGCAGAGGCCAGCAGATCGGCGCCGCGCGTGATGTGCGTCACCCCCTGGTACAGGTCATCGACCACGGCCGCGAAGTTGTAGGCCGGAGCGCCATCGCCGCGAACGAGAACGAAATCATCCACCGTTGCCGTCACCCGACCCGCGAACCGATCCTCGACGGTGAAAGTTGCCTCTTCGGCCCGAACCCGGATCGCCGCCGGGCGCTCCCGGCGTCGACGGGCCCGCTGCTCGCGCGTCAGTCGGGCACACGTGCCAGGGTAGGGCCGGTAGCCGTCCGCATGGGGGGCCGAAACCGCCTGCTGGATCTCCCGGCGGGTGCAGAAGCACTCGTAGGTGCGATCCCCGAGCTGAGCGAGGGCCTCCTGGTAGGCTTCGCGGCGCTCGGACTGCGTGACCACCTCCGCGTCCCACGTAAGTCCCAGCTCAGCCAGGTCCGCCAGCTGCCGGGTAGCCGCACCCTGGGCCGCCCGGACCCGGGCCTCGTCCAAATCCTCGACACGCAGTTTCCACTGACCGCCCGCCGAGCGAGCAAGCAGCCACCCCGCGAGTGCGGTGCGGAGGTTCCCAACATGCAGATCTGAGGTAGGGGAGGGGGCGTAACGGTCGACGAACGGCATATCTTCATTGTGGCGGGAGACCAAGGGGGTAGCCTTCTGGCCCAAGGAGGGCACATGTCAGCTAGGAAATCGGAGCGGCTACTCAACCTGCTCATCATGCTGCTCAGCGCCCGCGGCTGGGTGAGCCGAGACCGGATCCGCCAGGTCATCGAAGGTTATCGCGGGCTGGACGACTCGAACTTCGAGCGGACCTTCGAGCGGGACAAGAAGGAACTGCGGGACACCGGTGTCCCAGTCGAAGCCAGGATCTGCGATCCCGACGACGGCGAGCCCGGATACCGCATTGATCGCTCCGCGTTCGAGTTGCCGGAGATCACCTTCACACAGGATGAACTGGCCGCCCTCGGGGCCGCGGCCCGGGTCTGGCAGGACAGCGTCACCGCCGACGACACACGACGCGCCCTCGCGACGCTCCAAGCCGCGGGAGCCGACCCGGACCCGGGACGGCTGCTCACCCTCCAACCACAGCTCTCCACCGTCGAGGGCCTCCACGTGTGGTGGGAGGCACTACGAACCCGACGCGAGGTGACGTTCGGGTATCGCGACGAGCCGCGCCGGATACAGCCATGGCGGCTTCTACAGCGGCGCGGGCACTGGTACGTGATCGGCTTTGATGTTGACCGCCAGGGACCGCGCCGGTTCAAGCTCACCCGGCTCACCGCCCCGCCGCGTCCGCTCGGCAACGCCGGAGCATTCCAGCCGCCCAAGACCGTGCCGACGGACTTCAGCGCCGACGCGGCCTGGGCCAGAGTGGGCCTGCACCCCGGCAGGGGCCGGGAACTGATCCGGCTGGGGCGCCCCGCGACGCCCACGCCCAGCGACCCGCCTGGGCTTGACGTCTACGAGGTACCGCTCACCCCGATGCTCGTCGGAGAGGTGTGTGCGCTCGGCCCCGACGCCGTCGCGCTCGGCCCCGAAGAGTTCGTGGCGGATGTCGTAACGCAACTGCGCAGCGCCGCCGAGAGGTGGTCGAAGTGAAGTCATCAGAACAGCTTCAGCGCCTAATTCAGCTGGTGCCCTACCTGGCCAAGCACCCCGGCGTTTCCGTCACAGAAACCGCCGAAGCCTTCGGAACCACCCCGCGACGCATCCTGGCCGACCTGGAGGTCATCCAGTTCTGTGGGCTGCCGGAAGGCCTGACGGATGACCTGTTCGACGTCGACATCGAGTGTGCCCGGGACGATGGGGAAATCTACCTGAACAACGCCGAGGTGCTGGCACGCCCCATGAACCTCACCACCGTTCAAGCCGCGAGCCTCATGGTGGCGCTGGGCGCTCTGGAAGAGCTGGGGGTCGAAGCCGCTGAGAGTGCTCTTGAGAAGCTCCGGGTGGCCTGTGGTCAGGCCAGCTCCGGCATTGAAGTGACGCTCGCGGCCGGTGACGCTGAGGTGCGACGCCAATTGGCGACGGCCTGCGACGAGGGGCAGGTGGTGCGCATTGAGCACGAAGCGGCGGACGGGGCTGCGAAACTCGATGTGGAGCCCGCGCGCCTGAGAGTCGTCGACGGGGCGACATACGTGGATGCCTGGAGCCGTCGCCGCGAAGCCTGGCGCAGCTTCCGGTTGGACCGGATCCGCTCCGTCGAGGTGCTGACTGAGCGCGCGCCGCGCCGCATAGGCCTGGAGGAAGCCACCCAGGAATGGTTCACCGGCGTCGACCGGCAAGTGGAACTCGCCGTCTCGCAACGCGGCTCGTGGTTGCCCGAGTACTACCCGACGACCGCGGTCTCCTCAACACCCGACGGGGTGCGCGTCACACTGCCCGTCGGCAGCCGCCGCTGGCTCGTCGCCCTGCTGCTGCGCCTCGGAAACGATGTGCTCGCGATCGACGACCAGGACATTGCGGAGGAGGCCGGGCGACGAGCACGGACGGCCCTGGCTGCCTATCGTGACTGAACTTTCCGGCAGGCGGTGGGGATGGTGGCCTCAGGCCGGGTAGCATCGACCACGTGATGTGGATTGCCGCCTTCTCGGGCTTAGCGCTAGCCGGACTGGTCGTCCTAGCAATACTGGCCAGGGGAGTGCGCCACAAACTGACCGATGTCTTGGACGAGGTAAAGCATCTCAATCAGCGCCGCACGGAACTGAAGGAGCTCACAGCCAGCATCCAGCTGCCGCCAAGACAACCCCAGTAGACTTCACAACATTCGAGCCCGGGGCCGCCCCGGGGGGACGAGGTAACAACGTATGCCAAACATCGGTTTCCCCGAACTGATCATTGTTCTAGTCATCGCACTGCTGCTATTCGGTGGTTCGCGGCTAGCCGGATTGGGTAAGGGCGTCGGCCGCTCCATCCGCGAGTTCAAGGAGGAGGTCAAGAGCGCCGAACAGGTCCCCGAGAAGTCCGAGGAACCAGAGGTCGTGGAGGCGGAGATCGTCGACGAGCGCGCCGCGGACCTCGCGAGGCGTCAGCGTGAGCTTGAGGCGCGCGAGCAGGCCCTCAAGGAGGCCGAACTCAAGGCTCGCGAGGACGCCCTGAAGACCCGCGAAACCGGGCTGGGAAACTAACCCCTTGAGCAAGGACACTGCGCAGACCGACGCGAAGCCAAGGCGGCTCGGTTGGTTGCGCCCACCCAAGGCGGAGTCCCCCGACGGCAGCATGTCGCTGTGGGATCACCTCAGGGAGATCCGCTACCGGGTGACCATTTCGGCCCTGGCCCTCGTGCTGGCGGCGATCGGGGCAGGCTTCTTTTACAAGCCCATCGTGCTGTTCATCATGCACCCCTACAACGTCGCCAAGGCTGACATCGAGGCAATCAACGACGAGGCGAAGCTACAGCTGGCCAACACGGGCGTGACCGGGCCATTCACCCTGGGCGTCATCGTGCTGATCGTGGCCGGGCTCATCATCACCATCCCGATCTGGCTCTACCAGATCTGGGCCTTCGTCGCGCCCGGGCTGCTCGCCAAGGAGAAAAAATACGTCCTCTCCTTCTTGGGTGCAGGCATCCCCCTATTCCTGGTGGGTTGCGCCTTGGGCTACTGGATCTGGCCCAAGGGCATCGCCGTGATGCTCAGCTTCACCCCACAAGACCTCGGGGTCATGAACTACCAAGACATGGCGGACTTCGTGATGCTGGAGTTGAAGATCATCCTGGTCTTCGGAGCCTCCTTCTTGCTGCCCGTCATCGTGGTGGCCTTGAACCTCTTCGGCATCGTGCGTGGCTACCAACTGAAGAAATGGCGCAAGGGCGTCTTCTTCGCGTCTTTCGTGTTCGCCGCCGTCGCCACCCCGTCGACTGATCCCTTCTCGATGCTGGCGCTGGCGCTGCCCGTGACTCTGCTGTTCTTCGTGGCCGAACTCATCTGCCGTTTCCTGGATAAGCGCAAGGGCATCTCAGAGCAAGACCAGAAAGACTTCGCCATCGACGTGGACGACGGCAAGTGAAGGAACTTGCCAAACCGCGCCTGATGACCCTCGTGGTCAATGAGCGCTCAGGAGGAGGCCGCGCTGGGCGAATGCTGCCCAAGGTAGTCCGACGCATCCGGGCGCAGGTTCCCGACGCTGAGCTACACATCATCTCCTCCTCGTCTTGGCCCGAAGCGGAAAAGCTCACCCGGGCTGCGGCCCTGGAGGCCCAACCGGGGGACGCCCTGGTGGTGATGGGCGGCGACGGCATGGTTCACCTCGGCCTCAACGCCGCCGCAGGCACCCAAACCACCCTCGGCCTGATCCCCGCCGGGACCGGCAACGATTTCGCCCGCGGCATCGGCGTGCCCCGCACTATCGACGAAGCCGTCGGTGCCATCATCGGCGGCCGCTCCCGGACCGTCGACCTGACCCGCATCAGCAACTCGACTTTTCCCTTTCGCTACGTCGGCGCGGTCGTCTCCACCGGCTACGACGCCCGCGTCAACCGCGCTACCAACCACATTCGACTGCGGCTGGGAGCCCTCAGCTACGGCTACATCGCGCTGCGGGAACTAGCCTCTTTCTCGCCCCTGAACTACGACCTCGTGATCGACGGAGAAGCCCGCCGGCAGGAGGCGATGCTGGTTGCGGTGGCCAACTCTGGGCTCTTCGGCGGCGGTATGCGCATCGCGCCGGATGCTGACCCGGCCGACGGGCTGCTGGATATCACCATCATCGGGCCCGTGAGCCGCACGACGCTGTTGCGGCTGCTGCCAACCATGTACTCCGGTCAGTTCGTGAAGCACCCGTGCGTCGAGCAACTGCGGGCCAAGCGGGTCGAGATTGCTGGGGAAGACCTGTTTGTGATGGGCGACGGCGAAGAACTGGGAGACGTGCCCGTCATCGCTGAGTGTGCCCCCGGTGTGCTGCGGATCTTCGTCTCCGAGACCGACTGATACTTTGGGGCCGTGACCGATCAGGTGCTGCGGTTCGCCGCGCTCTACCCCTTCCCGCTCGACGAGTATCAGCTCGCCGGCTGCGAGGTGCTGGCCTCCGGTGCGGGCGTGCTCGTCGCTGCCCCCACCGGGGCCGGCAAGACCGTGGTCGGTGAGTTCGCCGTCTGGCTGGCCCTGGAGACCGGACGGAAGTGCTTCTACACCACTCCCATCAAGGCGCTCAGCAACCAGAAGTACCACGACCTCGTCGCCCGGCACGGGGCTGAACATGTCGGCCTGCTCACGGGGGACTCCGTCGTCAACGGCGACGCGCCCGTGGTCGTCATGACCACCGAGGTGCTGCGCAACATGATCTACGCCAACTCGGTGACGCTGGCCAACCTGGGCTTCGTCGTCATGGACGAGGTGCACTACCTGGCCGACCGATTCCGGGGGGCCGTGTGGGAGGAGGTCATCCTTGGGCTGGCGGGCAGCGTGCAGATAGCGGCACTCTCGGCCACCGTCAGTAATGTCGAGGACTTCGGGGACTGGCTGCGCACCGTGCGAGGAAGCTTTGAGGTGGTGGTTTCCGAACGCCGCCCCGTCCCGCTGTACCAGCAGGTGTTGGTGGGCTCCCGGCTGTACGACCTGTTCGAGGGCCCGGCCCCCACTGCGCGGGAATTGCCCAGTGCGCGGGCCGCGAAGGTGAATCGGGAACTGCTGCGGGTCTCCAAGGCCGAGGCGACCCGCGTGCGTGACGATTCCCGTCGGCCGCGTGGGCGTTCGGGACGGGGTAAGCACCCGCGCGGCTCTGGGGCCTTCGGTGGGGACGCGCACCCGCGGTTCGCTGGGAGACCCACGTCGCGCTCCGAGATTGCCCGGGCGTTGGCGAAGGCGCGCCTGCTACCCGCGATCTGCTTCATCTTTAGCCGCGCGGGCTGCGACGCCGCCGTCGGCCAGCTCATGGCTGCCGGGATTGTGCTCACGGACCGGGCGGAGGCTGCCAGGCTGGGGGAGATCGCCGATCGGCATGTCGCCGGGCTGGCGCCGTCGGACCTGGACGCGCTGGGCTATGAGGACTTCCGGGATGCCTACTGCGCCGGAATCGCCGCCCACCATGCGGGGCAGCTGCCAGCCTTCAAAGCCATCGTGGAGGAGGGCTTCGCCGCCGGAGCCCTCAAGCTGGTGTTCGCGACGGAGACCCTGGCGCTCGGCATCAACATGCCCGCCCGCACCGTCGTGCTTGAGAAGCTTGTCAAATACAACGGCGAGGCCGTGGTTGACATCACCCCGGGCGAATACACTCAGCTCACCGGCCGTGCCGGGCGGCGCGGCATTGATGTTGAGGGACATGCCGTCGTGCTGTGGCAGGCGGGCATGGATCCACGCGCCGTCGCGGGGCTGGCCTCTACCCGCACCTATCCGTTGCGCTCGTCGTTCGCTCCGTCGTACAACATGGCGGTCAACCTGACCGCCGCCATGGGGCGGGAGCGGGCACGTGAGGTGCTGAACCAGTCTTTCGCGCAATTCACTGTGGACAAGACGGTGGTCAAGGCCAGCCGTGCGGTCCGCGATCGGAGCCAGGAGATCGCTGAATGCCGGGAGGAGGCTCGTTGCCATCTCGGCGAGTTCATGGACTATGCGATGCTGCGCGAGGAGATTTCGCAGTTGGAGGGCACCTCGGCGGCCGCCCGCCGCGCCCGGCGGGCCGACGACATCGCCGCGGGTATCGCTCAACTGATGCCGGGCGACATCATCTGGATACCGCGACAGGAATGGTGCGTTGTGCTGCAGGTCGGGCAGAAGCAGCGGCGTGACGACCAGCCGTGGGCGCAGGTGATAGCCACCGACCACACGGTGCTGCGATTGCGCCCTCACGACGTGCCGGGGGTGCCGGTACCGGTCGGGCGGGTGCGGATTCCTCGCCGCTTCTCCCTACAGGATCGCAAATCCCGCCGGGAGTTGTTGGGTTCGCTGGCCGCGAAGCTCGACTCCTTGGACCCGGAGGTCCCGCGCTTCGACCCCACCCCCACCGATGCGGAGCAGGCAGCTCGAATCGTGGAGCTACGCCGCAGCCTGAAGCGCCATCCCTGCCACGCCTGCGAGGACCGTGAACTGCATGCCGTCGCGGCGGCCAAGGCCATTCGACTGGAGCGTGAGGCCGCCCGCCAGGAGGCGGAACTGACGGGCCGCGCCAACTCCCTGGCGGTGCAGTTCGACCGGGTCTGCGGTGTGCTGAGCGACCTGGGGTATCTGCACGGTGACGAATTGAGCGACGCGGGCCGAATGCTACGCCGCATCTACAACGAATTGGATCTGGTGGCGGCCGAATGCATCCGCCGCGATGTGTTTGCTGGCCTGGACGCGCCGCAACTGGCGGCCGTGCTCTCGTCGCTGGTCTATGAGGCGCGCCCCAGCCGGGACCTGCGCCACCCTCGGATGCCCGATGCCGCCAGCGAGGCAGCCCAGCAGCAGCTACGCACCGTGTGGCGTGAGGTTGGGGCGCTGGAGCGTAACCACCGACGCGACCGCGGCCGCGAACCCGATATCGGTTTCGCCGAGGCGGCATGGCGCTGGGCCAGCGGCCAGGAACTGGCCAAGGTGCTGCGCGTGAGCGGTCTGCCGGCCGGTGACTTCGTGCGGTGGGTGCGGCAAGTGGTGGACTTCGCTGGACAGATTGCTACGGCGGCCGGGCCGGGCGACCTGCGGCGCACCTGCCGTGAGGCGATGGACCTGATGCGCCGTGGTGTGGTGGACGCCGACCTGGACGAAGACTGACCAACGCTAAGCTCATGCCATGCCGGTAGCGCTGCGGGTGATTCCCTGCCTCGACGTTCACGATGGCCGCGTGGTCAAGGGGGTGAACTTCCAGAACCTGCGAGACGCCGGCGACCCCGTTGAGTTGGCCGCCCGCTACAGCGCTGAGGGGGCTGACGAGTTGACGTTCCTGGACATCTCCGCCTCGGCCCAGGGCCGCGAAACCACTCGGGAGATGGTGACCCGCTGCGCCGAGACAGTGTTCATCCCCCTGACCGTCGGTGGAGGGGTGCGGGGCGTCGAGGACGTGGATGCCCTGCTGCGCTGCGGGGCCGACAAGGCTGGGATCAACACTGGCGCGTTGGCCCGGCCGTCGGCGATTGATGAGATCGTCGCCCGCTTCGGCAACCAGGTGCTGGTGCTGTCCCTAGATGCGCGCCGAGCCGCATGGGCGCCCTCGGGCTACGAGGTGACCACCCACGGTGGGCGCCGATCCGCGGGGCGAGACGCCATCGACTGGGTGCGAGAAGCCGCCGACCGTGGCGTGGGGGAGGTGCTGCTGAACTCCATGGATGCCGACGGCACCACCGACGGCTTCGACATCGAGATGATCCGTGCTGTCCGTGAGGTGGTGGACGTCCCCCTCATCGCCTCAGGCGGGGCGGGAACCGTGGAGCATTTCGTGGCCGCCGCCCAGGCTGGAGCCGACGCGGTTCTAGCCGCCAGTGTCTTCCACTACGGTCGGCTGAGTATCGTCGACGTCAAACAGGGGCTGGCGCAGGCCGGCTTCGAGATACGAGGAGCGTGAGACCGTGACCGATTGCCTGTTCTGCCGGATCGTTGCCGACGAGATCCCGTCCCGCCGGGTCTACGAGGACGAAACCTGCGTCGCCTTCCTGGATATCAACCCGTGGCAGCCCGGACACACCCTGGTGATCCCGCGCCGTCACGTCGTCGATGCCTTGACGGATGAGACCGTTTTAGCCGAGGTTGCCCCCGCGGTGTCCCGGGTCGGAAATCTGCTGAAGGAGCGGCTTGGCGCCACGGCCTGCAACATCCTGAGTAACGCCGGCGCCGACTCCGGCCAGGAGGTCTTCCACATGCATGTGCATGTCCTGCCGCGCTACGCCGACAATCCCGGCATCGCGAATATGCGCGGCGCCACCACAGATGACCTGGCCGACATCCACGCCCGGATCGTGGCCGCATAGCGGGACCTCCGCGGCCAGACGGACGCGATCCCGCTATCTCACCCGCGCCCGATAGGCGCGGGTGAGATACGGCACCGGGAATTCAGTGCGGCCGGCCAGGTCGGGATGGGTGGCTGCTAGGCGACGTACCGCGTCGAGGATTTCCGCCCGGCGTGGCGAGGTAATCACGTAGCTGAAACTGGAGGCCAGGTCGACCAGCCCCTCCGGGGTGGTGGGGAGTTCCCAACGCCACGTGCGCTCCGAGCGTCGTTCGAACTCGCGGCCCAGAAACGGGTGCGCCTTAGTGGTGGCGACCGTGCGCCCGCCCTGGGTGATGGCAACCAGTTCGGACACCCAGTCGACAGACTCGTCGCGCGTGTTCCACACCAGGCCAATGGCCCCACCGGGCCTGAGGGCCCGGGCGACCTCGGCGCTGCCGCGTTCCGCGTCCACCCAGTGCCAGGACTGCGCGAACGTGACCAGATCCATGCTGGCATCGGGCAGGGGAAGGTGTTCCCCGGTACCGAGGCGGGTGGGCACGTCCGGCAGCGATTGGTTCAGAACGGCGAGCATGGCCGGATCGGGATCGACGGCGACGACGCGGCGACCCCCCAGCGCCACAAGAGCCCGGGTGAGCTTCCCGGTACCCGCCCCAACGTCGGCGATGTCAGCCGCACCCCTGGCTAACCAGGCAACGGCCCCAGGTGGATACCCGGGCCGGGCGCGTTCATAGGCCGCGCTTTGGCTTCCGAAAGCAGTGGCTTGGGGTTTAGCCATGATGAATGCTCGGCGTCAGACCCGGCGCAGCACGGAAACGACCTTGCCCATGATGCGGGCGTGGGTGCCGTCGATGGGGGAGTAGGCCTCATTGTGAGGGAGAAGCCACGTCTTGCCCTCTTTGCGGCTCAGGGTCTTGACCGTCGCCTCGTCGTCCAGCAGGGCCGCGACGATCTCGCCGTTGTTGGCGTCCGGTTGCTGACGCACTACCACCCAGTCACCGTCGCAGATGGCGGCATCAATCATGGAATCCCCGCGTACCTCCAGCATGAAGAGCGTGCCCCCACCGACGAGCTGTTTCGGGAGGGCGACAACATCCTCAACGTGTTGCTCCGCCAGAATGGGGCTGCCTGCCGCGATGCGTCCGACGAGGGGAACCGAGACGGATGCAGGCTGCGAGTCATGCGCCTGCTCGGCAGGTAGGATTTCGAGGCCAGGGGCCTCGGGCGCAATGGTGTCCGGCAAGGTGACGACCATGGCGCGCGGGCGGTTCGGGTCGCGGCGGATGAATCCGGCCTTCTCCAACATCTTCAGCTGGTAGGACACCGACGAGGTTGAAGCCAGTTGCGCCCGATGGGCGAGTTCGCGCATGCTCGGGGGGTACCCGTTGGCCTCGACGGCGTCCCTGATCAACTTCAAAAGCAGCCGCTGCCGCGGGGTGAGGCCCGTGGCATCCGCCGGTCCGTCCTGGAGGTCGGCGATCCGCGCGACATCCGCCGCGGCCTTTGCTTTGCTGGGGCGCCCAGCGCGCGTGGCCTTGCGCGGGGCCAAGGGGATGATCGTGGCGTCCTGGGATTCCTCGGGTCGCGTCGTGTCTGCCATGTCGACATTCTACCCCAAATCCGAACACCTGTTCGATGGGGTTGGGTGTGGTCGGCGAAAATGTCACTGTCGCCGTGTTGGCTGTCTTGGAGATGAAACGCGCCGCCAGGAATCGAACGAACGTTTGAAACCGAGGTTAAGGCGGTGTAGTATTTCGAACACCAGTTCGACGTGCTGCGGATGGTGGCCGTTGATGATCCAGGAGGTAGCCATGAACAACGCTGTTAGCCAGCCGGTGACTGTCGTCCGAGAGCGCCGCGGGCCTCGCCCTGGCGGTCGCCCGGTCCAGCCGGAAGTGGGCTCGCGCGGCTGGCGTCGGAGTGTGAGTCGCGGCAGCACGCCCGCGGCCTGTGTTGTGAGGCGTCCGCCACAGCTTGTGTGGCTGCGGTTGAAGAAGGCGGCGTTCGTCGTCCTGACGGCCTTTGGTTTCCTGGTGGCCGCGCCGCAATTGCTTGCCATGGGCGGGCCAGATCCGGCAGTTGACCCGGTTGCGGGCGATCCTGCCTGGGTGCACGTCATTGACGATTGAGGACGACACGCGCAGCGTGTCGGTGGTTGTTGACCGCCGGGCTTCTCGGGCATACAGTTCCTATATCTAGTAGTTGCAACCCCGTTGCTTCCCAACAAGTTGTGTTTTGCTCTTGTTGGGTGGGGCTCAAATTGCAGCGTTCAGCCGCCCCGGGGGGAATCCGGGCCACGTGAAAGGGACTGTGCCGTGTTCTGTCCGTTCTGCCGCCATGCGGACACAAAGGTGTCCGACTCGCGGGCGACGGAGGACGGCCTGGCCATCAGACGGCGCCGGGTGTGCGTGGCATGCCAGCGCAAGTTCACCACCGTGGAGCAGATCCAGCTGTACGTGTTGAAGCGCTCCGGCGCAGTCGAAGCGTTCAGCCGCGAGAAGGTCATCAAAGGCGTGGCGAAGGCCTGCCAGGGCAGGCCCGTGACCGCTGCGCAGCTCGCCGCCCTCGGGCAGCGTGTTGAGGAGGGTCTCCGCTCCATGGGGCAGGCTGAACTGACCTCGGAGGACATCGGCGTCGCCATTCTCGGCCCCCTGGCTGAGCTAGACACCGTTGCCTACCTGCGGTTCGCGTCGGTGTACAAGAACTACGAGTCGGTGGACGACTTCATCACCGAGATTCAGGCGATGAAGCAGGGGAGCGGGACTCTGGCTGGGGTCGCCCCGACGCCCCAGCAGCGGCGTCGTTCCCGAAAAGCCCCCAGGGTCGATGCTCAAGAGCCCCTGATCGGTTGATCGCTACACACCTTTTCCGTCGTTTCGATTGAGGAAGCCATGACCACTATGACCAAGTCGCCCACCCGCCGGAGCCGCGTCGGTGCGCAGCCCGCCCTGGGGGTGGGGCTCACCATCAACCGCGTGTTCTCCACCGAAGGGGTTCACCCCTACGACGAGGTGACCTGGGAGTTGCGTGACGTGGTGCAGACCAACTGGAAGACCGGGGACGTGGTGTTCGAGCAGCGCGGGGTCGAGTTTCCCGACTTCTGGAGCGTCAATGCCTCCACGATCGTCACCAACAAGTACTTTCGGGGAGCCCTCGGCACCCCGAAACGTGAGAGCAGCCTGAAGACCCTGATCGACCGGGTGGTGGGGCAGTATGTTCGTGCCGGGGCCGATCACGGCTACTTCGCCTCCGATAACGACGCGGAGGTGTTCGGGGCGGAACTCACCTGGCTGCTGCTGCACCAGTACTTCTCCTTCAACTCGCCCGTGTGGTTCAACGTCGGCACGGCTTCCCCCCAGCAGGTTTCCGCCTGCTTCATCCTCAGCGTCGACGACTCCATGGAGTCCATCCTCAACTGGTACAAGGAAGAGGGCTTCATCTTCAAAGGCGGCTCCGGGGCTGGGCTGAACCTCTCCCGCATCCGCTCCTCGAAGGAACTCCTCAGCTCGGGCGGCACCGCCTCCGGCCCCGTCTCCTTTATGCGCGGCGCCGATGCCTCAGCTGGCACCATCAAGTCCGGTGGCGCTACCCGTCGGGCCGCCAAGATGGTGGTACTCGACGTGGACCACCCCGACATTGAGGAGTTCGTGGAGACGAAGGCCCGAGAGGAGGACAAGATCCGGGCGCTGCGCGACGCCGGCTTCGACATGGACCTTGGCGGCAAGGACATCACCAGCGTCCAGTACCAGAACGCCAACAACTCGGTGCGGGTCACCGATGAGTTCATGACGGCCGTCGAGGACGGCACCAGTTTTGGTTTGCGTGCCCGCACCACCGGCGAGGTGATCGAGCGGGTTGATGCGCGAGAGCTGTTCCACAAGATCGCCAAGGCCGCCTGGGAGTGTGCCGACCCCGGCGTCCAATACCACGACACCATCAATGCGTGGCACACGAACTCGGAGACCGGCCCCATCACCGCCTCCAACCCGTGCTCCGAGTACATGAGCCTGGACAACAGCTCCTGCAACCTGGCCAGCCTCAACCTGCTTAAGTTCCTGCGCGAGGACGGCGTCTTCGACGCCGAAACCTTCGTCAAAGCCGTGGAACTCATCATCACCGCGATGGACATCTCCATCTGTTTTGCTGACTTCCCGACGCAGTCCATCGGCGAAACCACCCGCAACTATCGTCAGCTGGGCATTGGCTACGCCAACCTGGGGGCACTCCTGATGGCCATGGGCAAGGGCTACGACTCCGAGGGCGGGCGCTCCACCGCGGCCGCCATCACCTCCATCATGACCGCCACATCCTACCGGCGTTCTGCGGAACTCGCCGGGGTGGTGGGGCCCTACAACGGTTATGCAGCCAACGCCGAGGCGCACAAGCGGGTCATGCGTAAGCATCGCGCCGCCAACGATGACGCCCGGGTGATGCCTGCCGACAAGGCCCTCCACGATGTCGCCACCCGCGAGTGGGAGCAGGTCGTCACACTCGGCCAAACCAACGGCTACCGCAACGCGCAAGCCTCCGTCCTGGCCCCCACGGGCACCATCGGCTTCATGATGGACTGCGACACCACCGGCATCGAGCCGGACTTCTCGCTGGTGAAGTTCAAGAAGCTGGTGGGTGGCGGCTCCATGCAGATCGTCAACCAGACCATCCCGCGCGCCCTGGCAAAGTTCGGCTACACGGCGGAACAGACGGAAGCCATCGTCGACTACATCGCTCAGCACGGGCACGTCGTCGGCGCCCCGGGGTTGGCGGAGGAACACTACGAGGTCTTCGATACCGCCATGGGACAGCGCGCCATCGCACCCATGGGACATGTCCGCATGATGGCTGCTGTGCAGCCGTTCCTGTCGGGGGCTATCTCGAAGACGGTGAACCTGCCCGAGAGCGCCACTGTTGAGGACATCGCGGACGTCTACCGGCAGGGCTGGAAGCTCGGGCTGAAGGCCCTCGCGGTCTACCGCGACAACTGCAAGGTGGGGCAGCCCCTCTCCGACGGCAAGA